>CAZGFQ010000032.1:0-22856 GCA_964525185.1 uncultured bacterium | reverse complement strand
TCAAAAAATACTATATTTAAAATAGTCTTTAAAATAATTAGAATGTAAATTCGTCGGCTTTATGCCGTTCATAAAGAACATAAACATAAATAAATTAACATTAATGGAGTTCATTCTTGGCTAAAAAAGAAACAAAGAAAAAAACAAAAAATTCTGCTGAAGAAGTAAAAGGAAAAGCAAAAACTGCTGATTCAAAAAAAGTAGCAGACCCCAAGAAAAAGAAAAAAGCCAGTAAAGTTTCTAGCGGAAGCATTAGTATGTATCTTGCTGAAATTGGGCAATTTAATCCATTGCCACCGGAACGTGAAGTTGAATTAGCTATTCGCATTCAAAATAATGATGAATTAGCCATGAAAGAATTGGTAGAAGCCAATCTTCGCTTTGTCGTTTCAGTAGCAAAAAAATACCAAGGTAATGGCTTGTCACTTGCAGATATCATAAACGAAGGTAATCTAGGCCTCATAAAAGCTGCAAAACGTTTTGACCATACCCGTGGTTTTAAATTCATTTCATATGCTGTTTGGTGGATACGCCAATCGATTCTTCAAGCGTTAGCGGAACAATCTCGATTAATTCGCTTACCTTTAAACCGAGTGGGAACTATTACAAAAATTACCCGTGCAGCTGAAAAATTAGAAGCTGAAATCGAACGTCAGCCTAAAGGAGATGAAATTGGCACTCAATTAGAAATGGGAGGCGATGAAGTGTATCAAGCATTGCAATATTCACGTCGCCATAGCTCATTAAATTCTCCTTTCCAGGAAGGTGAAAATAGCTCACTTCTTGATATTATTGAAGATACTCAAGAAGCACCACCGGAGACCCAAATAATGAGGGAATCCATGACTGAAGAAGTCATTTCATCCTTGGATACATTAGCAGATAGAGAACGAGCCGTTCTTGAAATGTATTTTGGTATTAATAGAGACAGTGCAATGACTTTAAATGAAATAGGTGAAGAATTTGATTTAACAAGAGAACGTGTTCGTCAAATTAAAGAAAAAGCTATACAACGATTAAGGCATCGATCTCGAAGTAAATCACTTCGAAGATATTTAGGTTAATAAAAAAGGGGAGCATTGCTCCCCTTTTTTTATTTTACATATGTTATATTATAAATATGGAATCAAATGAAATAATCCAAATACAACTACCTGAGATTCTGTTTGATAAAGCAGTGAATGATTCCTTAGAGTATGCAATCCTTTCTATCCCTTTTACACTTAACCGTATGAAAATACAAAATATAAGTAGGAGAATTATAAATATTGCAAAAGGGAAATTATCAGAAATTATATTTATAGAATTCTGTGTAAAGAATGATATTCCGATTAGAGTTGACATATGTGAAACTCCTTTTTATATGCCAGATAAAAAAGATTTTATACTCGGGAACGAGGAATGGGATTTGAAAAATAATTTTCTATATCATAATGGATCTACATTAAATTCATCTGAATATAAAAATTTACCTGCATTGGTCCCTAATAGAGGCAAATGGGATCAATGGTCAAAACGTAATACTATCTTACATAAATCCAAATGTGATGAATCAATCTTCTTGTTTTCATTTATGAAAGGGTGGGATATCAAAGATGGGAAAAAAGATAATCCATTTATATCGTTCCAGATATCTGATAGCCAGAGAAAATTTATAGAATCATTACAAAAAAAATATTCAAGAAAACAAGTAAAACAGCCACCATTTTCAAAATCTTGGTTTTGGAATGAAATGAAAATGCGTGGGAATGATTTTATATTTCACACAAATATTTCTTTTAGACCAAATCTAATATTAATGGGTTATGCAAACTGTGCTGTATGGAATATATTCGAAAATTTTACTCCCAAATCATTTCACTCTGATTATTTTGCAATACGAATAAATAATAAAGGTGCTCATTTCAGGAACTTAAAATCATTTTTAAGTTTCTATCCACATTTGAGAGATAAAATTTATTATGGTTCTATTTTAAAATGACACCTATATAAATGAATAAAGGATAGCAATATCCTTTATTCATTTATAGATTTATACGTCTCATTTGTTAATATTATCTTAAATACAATAAAGGAGGACGAATTATGAGAAAAGGACTTTTCATCGTTTTAGGTGTTTTTGTAGTAAATCTTTGTGCGGATAACTGCATAAAATGTCATACGGACATTTCCCCTAAAATGGTTCAAGATTATAAAATTAGTGCTCATTTTGAAGAAGAAGTAAGCTGTGTTGATTGTCATGGAGATGATCATCAAGGAAATAATGATTTTGAAAAAGCGGGTATACCTACACCAGAAACATGCGCAGATTGTCATGAAGATCAGGTGAATCAATATAAAAAAGGAAAACATTCATTAGCCTGGGCTGCACTCAAAGCAATGCCGACAACTCATTTTAAACCGATGGAATTAATCGATGGCGGTAAAGGATGTGGCGGATGCCATAAGATTGGAATTAAATCAGATGAAGAAATTGCTCAATTAAAAGAAGATGGCCACCATTTTGGCTCAGCTTCATGTGATGCGTGTCATACTCGTCATGCTTTTTCATTGAAAGAAGCTCGCCAACCACAAGCCTGTCAAACATGCCACATGGGGTTTGATCATCCGCAGTGGGAAATGTATTCTACATCAAAGCATGGAGTCCGAGCATTGCTAAAGCAAAAAGGGATATTACCGGAAGGTGCTGCTGCACCTACATGCCAAACATGTCATATGCAAAATGGAGACCATGAAGTTAGAACCGCGTGGGGATTTCTTGCTGTACGGACCAATGGTTTAGCCCCTTATCCAGGAGAAGATGCAGAATGGTGGGCAAATAGAGTTACAATATTACAAGCCTTGGGCGTTTTAGATCCAGATGGCAATCCAACTCCAAGACTCGATGTAGTAGCAGGTGCACAAGTTGCACGGTTAACAGCTGAAGGTTTCGACAAAGAAAGAAATAAAATGATTGCAACTTGTAGCGAATGTCATTCTGAGAATTTCGCTCGATCTGAACTTGAAAAAGGTGACCAAATTATCCGACGTGGGGATGAACTTCTTGCTGAAGCTATTCTAATAATTGCTGATTTATATAAAGATGGCTTATTAGAAAAGCCTGATCATTATACATATAATTTCCCAGATTTGTTGGCTTTCCATGATGCACCAACACCTATTGAGCAAACATTATTTGTGATGCATTTGAAACATAGAATGCGACTTTTTCAAGGTGCATTTCATAATAACCCGGATTACACATTATGGTATGGTTGGAATGAAATGGTTATGGATTTAACTGAAATAAGGCATATGGCTGAAGAAATACGTAAAGAAGCTGAATTAAATAACCGAGGCTTCTTTTCTAAATTATTTAAATAATCACTATTATATAATCTTAGTAAATTTAAATGCCTCGCATTTCGCGAGGCATTTAAATTTAGACAAAAATGGGATAATCACATGAACAAAACACTATTATTATTTATGATTACGGGTACATTTCTTTTTGCTCAAGAATATGTGGGTACACACAAATGTAAAAGTTGCCATAAAAAAGAGAAAACTGGGAATCAATATAAGCAATGGAGTAAAAGTCGCCACTCTAATGCTTTTGAAACATTAAAGACTGATGAAGCTATTAAAATTGCAAAGGAGAGAGGACTCGGAAATCCCTGGGAAGAAGAAGCATGTGTAAAATGTCACGTTACAGGATTTAGTGAGGGGGGATATGAATTCAAAGACTCAAAATTTTGGGCACAAAAAAAAGAAAATGGAAAACCTACAAAAGATGTCAAAAGAATGGAAAATTTAAAAGGAATTGGGTGTGAAGTGTGTCATGGCCCTGGAAGTAAATATAAATCTAAAAAGAAAATGGTTGCGATTAATAAAGGGAAAATGGATGGAGCTTCTCTAGGCTTAATACAACCCACGGAGAAATTATGTATTGGGTGTCATAATGAGGAAAGTCCAAGTTATAAACCATTTGATTTTGAAAAATTCTATCCAAAAATTGCCCACCCATTACCATAATAGATAAGGATTCATTTTAATGAGTGATATGAAACATACACAAATTAAAAAAGAGCGTCGTTCTTTTTTAAATACGATATTAAAAACAGGACTTGTTGCTTGGATTGTATCAGTCATCTATCCAGTTGCTCGATATTTAGTCCCACCAAAAGTAGCCGAATTAAACGTTAATAGCGTGGATGTTGGGCCTGTAGCTGACTTTCCGAAGAATTCGTCTAAAATACTACGTTTTGGACGAAAGCCAATCATTGTAATTAGGAAATCAAATGGGGACTTCAAAGCTTTAGAAGCAACCTGCACTCATTTGGATTGTAATGTTCAATTCAAAAAAGAAACTGAACAAGTGTGGTGTGCGTGTCATAACGGATTATATGATATTGAAGGAAAAAATATTTCTGGTCCACCTCCAAAACCGCTTGCTCAATTTAAGGTTGATATTGCAAGGGAAAATATAATCGTTAGTAAAATGGATTTATCTTGATATGAGTATATACAATTGGATGAATGAACGAATCGATCTCGATTCTGTTAAAAAATTTGCACTCAAGAAACGGGTTCCAATATTTTATGGTTCAATATGGTACTATCTTGGTGGTATATCGCTCTTCCTATTTATGGTTCAAGTCTTTACTGGAATTTTATTAATACTGTACTATCAACCAGGAGCAGAAACAGCCTATGAAAGTGTGAAATTTATCATTTCTCGCGTTGAATTTGGTTGGCTCATAAGGGAAGTTCATAGTTGGAGTGCAAATTTATTTATTTTATTTGCCTTCTTTCATATGTTTACTGTTTTCTTCGCTAAAGCATACAGAAAACCAAGGGAAATGACATGGGTTACCGGCATGATATTACTTCTCTTAAGTTTAGGATTTGGGTTCTCTGGCTATTTATTACCCTGGAATGAATTAGCATATTTTGCCACAAAAGTAGGATCAGATATTGCAGGGGCAGTTCCTGTAGTTGGCGATTTCGCTCTTAGATTATTGAGAGCTGGAGATGAAGTAAGCGGTGCTACATTAACTCGATTCTATGGGATTCATACAGCTTTATTACCAGGAATTTTTACAGTAGTTTTAGGAATTCATTTAATTCTAGTTCAAGTACAAGGAATGAGTGTTCCTCCAGAAATTGAGAAAATTCCAGAAGAAAAACGAAAATCTATTCCATTTTTCCCAGACTTCGCTCTGCAAGACGCAATGGCATGGTTAATAGTCTTAAACGTAATTGCTTTACTTGCTGTCTTTTTCCCATGGGATCTCGGTCCCAAAGCTGATCCATTAGCCTCGGCACCTGCTGGAATTAAACCAGAATGGTATTTCATGTTCATGTTCCAGACATTAAAATATATTCCAGCTCATGTGCTTTTTATCGAAGGTGAACTATTTGGAATATTGATGTTCTCTATTGGCGGACTAATTTGGTTCTTAGTGCCATTTCTTGATAAAAAAGCAGACGATGGTATTCGAACCCCATTTTGGACTTGGTTTGGCATATTGCTCATTCTTTACATGATTGTTTTAACTGCGTGGGGGTATTTAGCATGATAAAAAAATATATTTGGTTATGTCCTTTTTTATTATTTTTCCATTTAAATGGTGCAACTCTAAATCAATATGACGCATGTATAACTTGTCATATGGATATGGAAGAAGAATTGGATGATGAAGATAAAGGTTTAACACATTATGCATCTGATGTTCATTCTAAAGTTGGATTAAGTTGTGCGGATTGCCATGGAGGGGATCCAGGAGCTTTTGACGATGAAGACGAAGCTATGTGGGAGAATGACTCATTTATTGGTACCATTGAAAAAGAGGATCAAATTGAAGTATGTGGCTCTTGTCATAGTGATCCTACTTTTATGCGTAAATATTCTACTGATATTAGTGTTGACCAAGTGACCCAGTATAAAACAAGTGGTCATGGAATTGCTCTAGCTGATGGCAATGAAAAGGTGGCGACTTGTACCGATTGCCATGGTGTTCATGGTATTTTACCTGTTAAAGATCCAAGAGCTCCTGTCTTTGCGAAAAATATTCCAGAAACATGTTCAAATTGTCATAGCGATGAGACTCGTATGTTCGAATCTGGTTTACCTACAAATCAATTTGATGAATTTAAAAATTCAGTTCATGGCATTGCATTACTTGAAAATGGCGATATTGGAGCTCCAGCTTGTAATGATTGTCATGGAAATCATGGTGCAACACCACCATACGTAGATCATGTTGATCAAATCTGTGGAACATGTCATTCCAATAATAAAGATATTTTTCAAAAGAGTCATTTAAACGACATTTTTCTTTCAAATGGATTTGGGCAATGTGAAGCATGTCACGGAAATCATAATGTTGAAAAACCTACAGATGAGTTTTTAAGTTGGTCTAACGAATCATCATGTAAACCGTGCCATGAAGATTCTCATCCCGCAAAAGAAATGGCTGGTTATTTCTACAATACAATTGATAGTTTGAAAACCGGTTTAAAACTTGCACATGACATGGTTGAAATGGCTGAGCACAAAGGAATGATTGTATCAGAATTATTATTCGATCTAGACGATGCTAAAAAAGCACTTATCAAAACAAGAACAAATATACATAGTTTTAATAAAGCATTTGTTGATAGTGGTGCGTCCTCTGGTTTTACATCAATTCAAGCCGCTATAAATGGTTCCAATATTTTATTGGATGAAGTTAAATATAGGAAAAAAGGGTTACTTTCATTTTCAGTAATTATTACCATATTCGTAATTGCAATTGGTTTTAAAGTCAATGAATGGAAAAAAATAAGAGAAAACAATAAAGATTAATTTATTTTTCTAAAGGTAAGACAATAGTGGTGGAATGTATTGCTTACCCATGTATTTCCAAATCCATAAGGAGCCAATCTCAAATCGTCTTGGCACCAATATCCAACATGCTCAATGGTTGCACTTGAATTCAGGTTTGACACAAGATCAAATGCAAAAGGATATATTTTCCCTTTTTTCTTTATGTTTTTAACAACAATAGTGAAGTATCCACCCTCTTTTAAATTTCCTAAAATAGATTTATATAGACTGATTAAATCTTTTAAAAAAGATGCATAATCATCCACATTACCCATATCGTTGGTATCGTTTGAATAATTTGTTTGAAGTCCTTTCTTTTTACGTAATGCCTGATTCTCAGCACCTTGCATATTCAACATATCCCAATAAGGGGGAGACGTAATAATATAATCAAAAGTTGGAAAATTGAAATTTTTCCAATTCCTAGCATCTCCATGAAAAATATTCCATTGATTCTTATTTGGGTCAAACTGTGCACAGCGGTTTTCGGCAATAGAATGAAACATAGAACTCAATTCTATTCCAAATGCATTTCTTTCTAATTTGAGCGATTCTACCTGTGTCGTCCCCGTTCCGGACATTGGATCAAATACATTCTCACCTTTTTTAGAATAAGAATTCACATAAAGAGATACTAATTCTTCAGGATATTTTGCAGGATGTAGGATTTCATCCTTTTTCCGTGGTTTAGGTCTAAGTATAAACCAATTTGGATGCATCTGAATAGATGGAGTTCCTGCTGACCCTGGAGTTGAATTCCACAATTCACTGGGAGAAATATCTGTCTTAAAGGCACTATCTTCATCCTTTCTGAAGTATAGATTAATGAACGGTTCTTGATTTTCTTTCCTGCAAATAATTTTTTCGTCTTTGCGTGTAAAATGGTGAGAAAGCCTGTTTGACATTTCCCAGGCAATTGGATAATAATGTTGATCAATATTAATATTATTCATTAGGATGGATATGAATTTGCGATGATTGAGTATCTTTGAGAATTTTGTTATTTGGCTAACTTTCATTGTAAGCCAAGCATCCATTTGATCTTGAGTATTTAGAGTAAGGAGTTCGTCGGTTAAATCAATATATATAAAGTCACATTCACAATCATCATATAGAATATTTTGTTTATCGCAAAGAGTTTGAAATAATATTTCTTTAGTAGATGTTCCTAAGAATAATGCCGCGGGACTTGGTGTATTTGTGGCTTTTGTAAAAAAAGAAATATTTTCTTGGTAAAGGTCACCAAAAGTTATGAAGTGTGTAAAGGATTTCTGAAATGGTAACCATTCCTTTCCCGTTAAATCATTAAATCTATTTTTCATACGTTTAAGAACGGGGAGTTTATAAGTTAGAAAATTGGTCTACAAGTATGAATTAAAAAGTTTTGGGTGAGGGGAGTCGTTTCCCATTCAACACGGGCCGCATTACTAAATAAAACAACCAAACAGATAAAACACCTAAAATACCAGATACACCAAATATGGCCATAATTGATTCATACCCTTTAGGAATATTTTCTAAAATAGATGAAGGAAGAATCATTGGAATGACCCGTGTAAATGCAGCCAAATTAACTAATATTGCGATCCATGATACTAAATATGGATGTTTTAACCTTAATGCTCCCGTCATACCCGGAATCATTCTAACAGCCATTCCCATGATTAATGGTGTGGTAAACCCTAATAAGATTGCATGTCTAATGCCATCTTTACTTAATTCGGTTGGAAAATCCATAAGGAGTGCAAAATACAAATATCCTTCAACCAGCGATGAAAATACAAGCCAACTAAAAGCTGACTTAAGCAACCATTCAAAACGCCCAAATTCTCCATAATCTGGATACTTTTTTCTAGATTCTTTTTTGTGCGGAACCCATTCGTCCTTTTGTGCCTCTGTCCACGGTGCGTTTAGTTTCAGCAAGATATCTAATTTATAAACATACCAAATGATTAAACCATTTTTTAATATTCCAATTATATATTTATAAGGGAGTACCAAGTGTCCTATCTCCGTTGATTGATAAATCAATTTTAATCCAAAATAAAAAAGAATGGTTCCAAAGTATATTTTTGAAAATAATAATGTATTCCAGCGGATTGATGGTAACCGCATAAATAATGGAATTGCCCGTAATCCAACTCCAAAACAAATTGGAAGAATTATCCAATAAATAAAAATTTCAACCATAAACAAATTCCAGTTTGGCAGTAAAATTGTTTGATTGTTCATATACAATATCATGGATAGAAAGAATTGAGATGTACCATATAAAATCCATCCAAAAATCATGATTATAAATAATAGTCTTATATCTCGAGATGGATTTTTTATTTGACCTTTCATTGAAATTGCAATCGAAATTATTAATGATAAATATATGCCTATGCCGATTAAAATACTTACGGCAGAAAGGAGAGTCATAAATGCTATCGTTGATCCCCAATAAACATTTGTATAATATGGAAGTGCGCTATGAAAAATATATTTTAATATGATTCCTAATGTAATAAAAAATATTAAATATTTAACTTTCATTGTAATATCTATTTTATAGTGAGCTAACCGTGGCATAAAATGAAGCGATACACCCATGATAAATAATCCAACCCAACCGATTAACTGAATCTGACCGTGTGATTGAATATAAGCAAAATATCCCTTTCCTAACGAATAATCAAATCCTACGAGAAAGGCAATATGTGCCCCTAGTGTAAACCCAGCAATTCCAGCAATTAAAATTGCAATATGAATCAAATTAGATGGAAATTTAGGATAGTGAGAATATTGTTTAGTATGAATCACTTTTTATGTATGTTATGGAATATATTATGGCAAAGTAAAAGGTCTATTTGGATCTCGAATTGTCAATACAGGACAAGGAGATTTACGTACAACTTTTTCAGCAGTTGACCCAAATAAAATATGATTGAGACCAGTAAATCCATGGGTTGCAATTATAATCATCTCTATTTCATTTTTCCGAGCATATGAAATGATTTCAACAAATGGTACACCTGTTACAATAATCGGATCGACCGTTATATCAACGGGGAAGTAGGTATTTATTTCTTCAACAATCAATTTTTTGATACTTTTTTCTTTTTCTCTAGAAACAAGAGCTTCGGATGTAACCATTGGATACGCTGGTGGAACAACCACAGGATTTATAACATGTAGTAGTGTTAAGTGCCCATCATATGTTTGGCATAAATCAATTGCTTGATTATACGCAACTCGAGCTGATTTTGAGAAATCTGTGGTGAGCAAAAATGACTTTCGTTTGTTCATACGATTACCCTTTATTTAGTTTGAAATTCACAGGTATACTCATCCATACACCGATTGTGCGATCTCTTTGTTTAGCAGGTTTAAATCGCGTTTTGCGAATAGCAGATATAGCAGCTTCATTTAGTCCTGAACCTGGTATTCCTCGCATCACAATAGCATCCTTAACACGTCCTTTCTTATCAATAAATGCTTGAATAATAACTATACCTTCAACTCCTGCTTCCATAGCAATTTTAGGATATATAATATTTTTCCGAATTGCACTAATTCCTCCAATTGGGACAGGTGCTTCATCATACGGTATAAATTTAACTTTTGGACCACCATCAGAAGGTGGGGGCGGAGCATCATCCCATGCCATAAATTCGTCAAAATTCAATTCATCAAGTGTTAAATCATCTGCTATTTCTTCATCTTCCGAAGGGACTGGTATGGAAGGCCTAGCTGGTGTAACAATATTGTCAATTTGTTGTGTTTGCGGTATCTCTACCTGCTCAATAATATGTTGATCGATTGAAGAAATGTTAGAATCCCAAACAGATAATTGACGCGGATAAAAAAGAAAAAAGAGTGTTAGTATTGCTGTAGAAAGAAGCATACTTATCCTTATTGTAATAGGGTAGGCAGCTTTACCAAATAATGGGTGTACTGGTGTATGAGGCATTTTCATTCCTCCATATAAAGATTTTGAAATAAACATATTCCTGAATAGATCAGATAATGTTTGTCAAAAAGCCTTAATGACAATTAAAATTTAAAGTATATATAAATAGAATACAAGACAGTTATATCTTGTATAAGTAATTGAAAAATATTATTCCTGCATTAATTTGCGTTTTTCTATGACTCGATAAGCTAAATCGTCCAAATGTTCTTCACTTAACATTTGTCTTATTTGAATACGAATTGGTTTCCACTTATGGTGTAAAGGGCATGGTGTTTCATCGCTACATTCATCAAGTCCGATAACGCATAGATCTCTTTCTGGCGGAGGGCCGTCAACAGCATTAATAATTTGATTTACATAAATATCTTTTGCTTCCCGAGCTAAATTAATGCCACCATTGCGACCACGTGTTGCAACTACAAGGCGTTGTTTAACAAGTGTCTGAACAATTTTAGCTAAAAATTGATAAGGTATATTATATGCTTCAGCAATTTCGCTGATCATCACCGGTTTATCCGGTTTTATTTCCGCCAAATAGATTAAAGCTTGTATGGCGTATTCTGCAGATTTACTATATAACATGAAATTTAGTTCCGGTGTATGTTTTGTGTTATTTAAACTTACCAAAATTCATCCTCCAATTCAAAAGACTTTCATTAGACATGAAAATCTCTATTTCTTCATTAATATTATACGCTTGATTTTGAAATCTTGAGACCGAAGGAACCCTGATGGGAAGAGAGGAGGGTATTTAATTAACTATATGACTAGAATGTTAAACCACGACCTTTATTAGGGATTCACAAAAAATTAAAGGCGCTTAATTCTAAGTTTAGTTAATTAAATTGGGTCATAAGAGCCGCCTCCGGCCTCCAAGTATCTCAAAAAGCAAATCGAGCAATGCTTTAAAAATATTCGCATAAACAAGATTACACGGTCTTAAACTATGTGATAATTATATTAATTACAAGTATAATGGATAATATTATCTTGTATGAAGATGAAGATACTTTGAATAGTTCCTTCTCATCTCCTAAGTTCCCCGTCTAAAAAAATAGGAAATCATGAAACGAACAATTATTTTACTTATTATTTCTTTTTCATTCGGAAAAGATTTACCGCCCGAACATAGCACACCAGATAGATACTATGATGTATTACATTCAAAAATTAATATCAGAATAGATTTTGACACTTATTCCGTTAATGGAAGTGTGACTCATTTTGTAAAAAGATTTGATGATAGTTATACAGGAATATCCTTTGATGCGGATGATATGGCTATTTCGTCCATTACAGTAGAAAATACTGAGAAGGATTATTTCCAAGATAATGGTAAAGTTTTTATTTCATTAAATGAAAATGATTGGATAGAAGATAAAACTACAATTCGTATAAAATACCAAGCATTTCCACGCACTGGTTTATATTTTGTAAAACCTGATTCAGTTTACCCAAACAAAAGATTGCAGGCTTGGACACAGGGCGAAGATCAAGATAACCACCATTGGGTCCCTCTATATGATTATCCAAATGATAAATCAACATTTGAAATATTATTAACTGTCCCTGATTCGTTGGTTGGAATTTCTAATGGAGAATTGCTCTCGGAACAAATAAATCAAGATGGAACAAAAACATTTCATTGGAAAGAAAATCACCCAATGTCGAGTTATTTAATGTCTTTTGTAGTGGGTGATTATGTTAAAATAGATGATTCGTTTCAAGATCTACCTGTCTCATACTGGGTTTATGATGAAAATAAATCAGAGGCATTTCGGTCTTTTGGAAAAACGCCAGACATGATTTCCTTTTTTAATAAAAAAACGGGTTTGGATTATCCATATGAAAAATATGATCAAATCATAATAGAAGATTTTATGTTTGGGGGAATGGAAAACATAACATTAACGCATAATACAGATAGAACCATGCATGATGCTCGTGCAGTTCCTGATGTAAGTAGTGATGGGCTTGTTGCTCATGAATTAGCTCACCAATGGTATGGAGACCTATTAACAACACGAAATTGGGCAAATATTTGGCTAAATGAAGGATTTGCTACATTTATGTCCAGACAATACAGAGAATATAATCTTGGGTACGACGAAGGTGAATACATTCGATATGGGGAAATTATAGCATTTAAAGGAAATGATAGGTGGAATCGACGGCCTACAGTTTATAATAGATATTATTTCTCGATGGAATTATTTGACTCCCATGTTTATGCAAAAGGATCTCTTATATTGAATATGCTAAAGGATATTCTCGGAGAAAAAGTGTTTTGGAAGTCCGTTCAACATTATACAAAAGAAAATCAATACAAAAATGTTGAAACAACTGATTTAAAAAAAGCTATTGAAGAAATAAGTGGAAAAAATCTTGATTGGTTTTTTGAACAGTGGGTTTATAAACCAGGGTATCCTGAATATAAAGTTGATTGGGAGTATAACCGTCGAACTAAAATGATTGAATTGGAAATTCATCAAATTCAAGATTTATCCAATAATTCATTATTCAAAATGCCTATAACGATCCTTATCGATAATGGTGAACTAAATCGTGAAACAATTTGGGTAGATGGCAAAACTACTCATGTTCAATTAGCATCAAATACAATGCCTAAAATGGTTATTTTTGATGAAGGAAATTCTATACCAAAAAAACTTACTATTGAAAAAAGTGTATCTGAGCTCATTTACCAATTAGAATTTGCACCACATGTTTTAGATAGAATTTGGGCAGCCCAAGAACTCAAATCAAAATCAGGCAGAAAAAAAGTTATTGATGCTTTAAAAAAATCCATCGAAAATGATTCATTCTGGGGTGTAAGGAAAGAGGCTGTTATATCATTAGCAAAATTAAAACCTATAGGTGGTGATTCGTTTTTTATATTATCAGCTTCGAACCAAGATAATCGAGTAAAAAGAGAATGCGTTAAAGCGCTAGGTAAATATGATTATAACCATTCAAACACAACGTATCTATCATCCATAATCAAGGGAATAAATAATTACTATTTAATGGCTGATGCATTTACTACCTTAAGTAAAGTTGATACATCCCTAGCAAAATTATATGTGGATTCCTTGTTGAATGTAGATTCCCATACGGATGTTATTAGAAAATCTGCAATACGTTATTATTCCACAGTTAAAAGTGAAGATAACTATAACACATTACTGTCACTTGCAGAATATGGTGGAACTACATGGGATGCTCGTGCAACGGCTGTTAATGAAACTGGGAAATATTTTTCTAATCATCCTGAATTATTAGAAAAATATGAGCATTGGTTAAAAGATCCGAATTATTATGTAAGAACAAGTGCTGCCCGATTATTAGGACAATACGGAAATTCAAGTCATTTATCACTTCTAGATGACATGCTTTATAACGATCCAGCAACAGGGAAATCAGTTTCAATGGCAAAATATTTTATAAGAAACAAGAATACGAAGAAAAAATCACCGCTTGAAATTGAAAATGAAAAATTAAGAAACCAGCTATTTCAAATTGAATCTATTTTAAAGCAATAATATGTTAAATAAACAAAATACCGTCCTCATAATTATCGACATTCAAGGAAAATTAGCACGAATAATGCATCGCTCTGATGATCTTTTCCAACAGCTAGGTATTTTGATTGATGGTGCTAGAGTATTGGATATACCAATCATATGGATGGAACAATTACCGGATAAACTGGGTGATACAGTACATGAAGTAAAGAAACATTTGCATGATTTAACTCCCTTATCAAAAGATGTTTTTTCTTGTTGCGGTGACCTATCTTTTAATTCAAAACTTGAATCTCTAAGTCCAGACAATATATTATTAGCTGGAATTGAAACGCATATTTGCGTTTACCAAACTGCCATTGATTTAATAAAAAGAAATTACCATGTTGAAGTAGTAACAGACGCAACTTCAACCAGAAATCCAGAAAATAAAATGATAGGTATTAAAAAAATAATAAGAGCAGGTGGGGAAGAAACAAGTGTTGAAATGGTTTTGTTTGAATTACAGAAAAAAGCAACCGGTGATTCCTTCAAATCAATCATAAACTTGTTAAAATAATATTCTTGGAACATATACAGTTTATAGCGTAAGATATACGTGTAGATGAAAAAATCTTTATCCATACTATTTGTACTCTTGTTTGCCAGTGGCACGATTGTGCCCTTATTCGCAATTGATACGTGTGACATGCCGTGTTGCACCGTTGAAATTGAATCCTGTTGTCAGGTTGAGAAACAAATGGATTGCAAAATGGAAATGGGCAATTGTGATTCTCGAATTTTTGTAATACTACCAATTGCACCATTAAATTTAGTGAAACAAGAAATCATTCCATTGATTCAATCATTTGTACCAAATTTGTTTTCAGTTATCCACGAAAACACTATTCCGTTGGTTTTGAATCATGCCTTGATTCCTGAACCGCCCCCCGCATTTAACCTCCCACTATTGATTTAAAACTCTCCTTCCTTTAGACGGAACGTTCCGTTGAAGAGATTCGTACACCATGTAGGAATCTTTAAGGCTATTTTGGCCATTATTGAATTAAGGAGAAATATGAAATCATTTCATAAAAAAATAATAAAATACACTATTGGACTTTTGTTCGGAGTCGGACTGGTTTTTGCCCAATCTAATAATTGGGATGAAATTCTAAATCAATACATTCGAGCGGGTTTGGAAAATAATCCAGCGATTCACCAATCCTTTAAACAGTGGAAATCAGCAGAAGCTAAGATAGCGTTTGCTACAGGCTTGCCCAATCCATCTATATCTTTTGGATATTTTTTGGAGAACGTGGAAACAGCAGCTGGCCCACAGGAATATAAAATCGGCATGATGCAAAAAATACCATGGTTCGGAAATAGAAAAGTGGATGCCAAATTTCAATCCGCTAAAGCAGAAATGGCTTTTTCGCAATTGGAGAAAAAACGATTATCTGTAACGCATGAAATCAAAAAAGCTTGGTACGATTATTATTATTTAATGCGTGTGAGCGACTTAACCCAGCAGAATTTTGAATTAATCAAAAACTGGGATTCTGTGATTCGATCTAAATATGTTACATCTCGAACTGGCCATCCAGATTTAATAAAAACACAAATAGAATTGATTCAATTAGAAGACGATCTCTTGTCATTGGAAAATCAAAAACGACCTTTGCTGGAATCATTTCGATCTTTATTAAATGATCCAACCTTTTCAGAAATTGTTGTGCCCGATTCCCTGGTCTTTTCATTGAAGGAGTCGGATAGAAATATTCTTTTAGAGAGAATAAATAATTCAAACCCTGATTTAATTATGGCGCACTCAGAAATCACCATGAACAAATTACGCCTAAAAAAAGCAAAATTAGATCGCTTACCAAATCTTGGGATCGGTGTAGAAAAAATTGGGACAGGCGAAAAAGATGGCAGTGTTTTTAGTGGAAAAGATCCATTGGTTGCAAAATTATCTTTAGATCTCCCAATATGGTTTGGAAAAAATAAATCATCCATAAAAGCTGCTAATCTTTCTGTGGAATCTGTGGAACAAAAAGTGATTTCAATTCAAAATGAATTAGGGAAAGAATTGGAAAATATTCTATACGATTTAGACGAATCCAGCCGCAAGGTTCAACTTTACCAAAATGTTTTAATTCCTAAAGGGCTAGAATCGTTGGGTGCAACAGAGAAGGCTTACCGCTCAGATAAAATAGACTTTCTTTCTTTGGTTGACGCACAACAACGACTTCTTACATTTCAAATGAAATACGAAAAAGCATTAATTAATTATTTAAAAGCAAAGTCTAAACTTTCAGTATTAACGGGAGAGAAATTATCATGAATATTATAAAAAATAACAAAATAACCATTGGACTCACTTTAATGGCATTTTTCTTGGGAATGTGGTTCTCTGGCGGCGAATATTCAATCCAAAATGAAAAACATGAGACGCATACAAGTGAAAATCAAGTTTGGACTTGTTCCATGCATCCGAATGTGCAATTACCCGAACCAGGACAATGTCCCATTTGCTTTATGGATCTCATTCCTTTGGAATCGGATAATGGTGGTTTAAACCCGAATCAAATATCCTTGTCTGAAAATGCCATGAAATTAGCCCAAATCGAATCGGTTCCCGCCTCACTAGAGATAGCTGAACTTGAAATCCATTTATCTGGAAAAGTAGAATATGATGAATCGCGTATTGGGAATATTACCGCATGGGTTCCAGGACGACTAGAGCGCATGTTTGTAGATTATACTGGCATATCCGTCAATAAAGGCGACCATATGATGGAATTATACAGCCCTGAATTATACACTGCTCAAGAAGAACTGATTCAGGCACGAAAGTTATCAAATTCCAACACTGGAAAATCGGCTCTCGGCAATAAAACCATTGAATCGACACTACAAGCTTCTCGGGAAAAACTACGATTGATGGGTCTATTAGATTCGCAAATTCAAGAAATTGAGTCATCCAATAGCCCATCTAATTTGATAACCGTTTATAGTCCAATGTCGGGTGTTGTGATTCAAAAAAATGGTGTTGAAGGAGCCTACGTGAAGACAGGAACCAATATATACACCATTGCAGATTTAAGTCGAGTTTGGGTGATTTTTGACGCCTATGAATCCGATTTACCTTGGCTTGCATTTGGGCAAAAAGTTACTTTTTCTGCTGAAGCCATTCCGGGAGAAACTTTCGAAGGGCGGGTTGCTTTCATTGACCCAGTTTTAGATGCAAAAACACGCACTGTAAAAGTGCGAATGAATGTATTGAATCCCAATGGAATGATAAAACCGGGCATGTTTGTTCATGGAACGATTCATGCAACCCTAGACGGGGATGGGAAAGCTATTAATCCAGAATTAGCAAATAAATGGATTTGCCCTATGCATCCAGAAGTTATTCAAGACCATAAAGGTGAATGTAATGTGTGTGGCATGGATTTGGTAAAGTCTGAATCCATGGGTATTGTGCACACACCAAATCATCAACATAAGAATTTACTCATTCCAGCAAGTGCTATTTTGAAGACTGGAAATCGAGCCATTGTTTATGTCAAAATTCCTGGAGAAGAGCCAATTTTTGAAGGTAGAGAAGTTATTTTAGGCTCTCGCGTTGGAGATAAATATATTGTTAAATCGGGGCTCAAAGAAGGGGAATTGGTTGTAAAGAAAGGGAACTTTAAGATTGATTCTGCTATGCAAATTGCGGCAAAAGCTAGCATGATGAATCCAAGTGGCGGTCCGTCTGGAATGGGGCATAATCATGGTGGAATGCCTAGTGGACAAAATCAAGAAAGACCTGCAATGGAGCAATTTGAATCAACAGCATCATTTCGCAAGGCACAAACTTTAATTACAGATGCTTACTTCATTGCTGAAGACGCATTAGCAAAGGATAATTTTAAAGAATCAAAAACAGCGCTATTTGCCTTGAATATTGTTTTGTCAGCCACCACAACAAAGACATTCGATTTATCGCAGAAAACTACCAAAAAGTGGAATGAAATCCGAGACCAACTAATTGCTCAGACAAATCATGCCCAACATTGGCAAGGGATTGAAGAAGCTCGAAAAGCATTTAATGGGTTAAGTCAATCTATCTTATTTCTAGAACAATCTTTTGGACATAATTCATCAGATTCGTATTACGAAATATTTTGCCCAATGGCATTCGATAATTCAGGAGCATCCTGGTTGAGTAAAGAGAAGGATGTGAATAATCCGTATTTTGGTGCCAGCATGTTGAAATGTGGTGAAGTGAAGCGAGAATTTGATGGGAAACCCTTATAGTCTTCCCAAAATCCAACCAGTCTTCCCCAATGTGGAAAACTTACAGTCCCGACGTATGTCGGGGATTTAGATGGGGTTTATATAAATATGATCGGTATTAAGACAATGGCATTAATCTGGATGAATAGTTGGCTAAATATTGATTTCAGGGTAAGAATCACATTCATAAATCCCCTTGCGTCTCCCACAATGGGGGAATTAATGGGATTGATGAGATGAAAAAAACTTTCAAATATGGTGATTTACCAAAATATCCAAAAGGAGCAATTGGCAGAGCAAGATACTTGCGAAATAATATGACAAAGCATGAATTATTTGTCTGGAACTACATTCGCAAGAAGCAGTTAGGTGTTCGGTTTAAAAGACAAGTTCCGATCAGCAGATATATCGTTGATTTTTTCAGTTTAGAAATTGGATTAGTCATTGAAATTGATGGCGGACATCATTATGTCCCGAAAATCGCGAAAAAGGATGAAGTTAGATCTGATAATCTAGTGGAATGACGATTAACGGTAATTAGATACAACAATGATGAAGTCTTTACAAATATAGAAGGAGTCATTAACTCGATTGGTGAAAAAGTGGATGAATTGAAGGTAAAATATGAAATTGAATCTTAATCAGATAGAAAACCTTACAGTCTTCCCCAATGTGGGGAAGATTTAGATAGGGTTTATAAAAATATGATAGAAATAAAGGCAATAGCAATATTCAGTTGGAATAGTTGCAGAAAAATAGATTTCGGGGAAAGAATCGGATCTGTAAACCCCCTGGTGTCCCCCACAATGGGGGAATTGAGTGGATTGAGAAGGTAAGACAAATAATAAGAATCAAAAAAATAGAATTAATAAACATTGGAAAAAACTATGTTGAATAAACTCATAAAATATTGTCTCAACAATCCTTTGGTGGTTGGGATATTTTTAACAGCTGCGATTCTTTGGGGAATCATGGTAGCACCTTTTGATTGGAAATTGGGTGATTTGCCACGAGACCCAATCCCCGTTGATGCGATACCCGATATTGGGGAAAACCAGCAAATTGTATTCACAAAATGGTCAGGAAGAAGCCCACAGGATATTGAAGATCAAGTCACTTATCCACTTACCACAGCTCTTTTGGGAATTCCGGAGGTAAAGACGGTCCGCTCATTTTCCATGTTCGGATTTTCCACTATTTATGTCATTTTCAATGAAAATGTGGAATTCTACTGGTCTCGTTCCCGAATTTTGGAAAAATTAAATTCACTTCGATCTGGAACGCTTCCCAATAATGTTCAGCCTGCTTTAGGGCCTGATGCTACTGCGTTGGGACAAGTTTTTTGGTATACACTAGAAGGTCAGGATAAAGATGGAAATCTCACAGGCGGATGGGATTTGCAAGAATTACGTAGTATTCAAGATTGGACAGTGCGTTATGCTTTGCAATCAGCAGATGGTGTATCGGAAGTGGCATCCATTGGTGGATTTGTAAAAGAATACCAAATTGATGTGAATCCAATCGCCATGCGAGAACACGGCATTCAATTAACAGATGTATTTAATGCGGTTCGACAGTCGAATTTGGATGTGGGTGCGCGGACAATTGAAGTGAACCGTGTGGAATATATGGTTCGGGGATTAGGCTTTATCAAATCATTGGAAGATATAGAATACACTGTCGTGAAATCTGAAAATAATGTACCGATTTATATCAAAGATGTGGCTCATGTTGCTTTGGGACCAGCTTTACGACGGGGCGTTTTGGATAAAGAAGGCGCGGAAGCTGTGGGTGGTGTGGTTGTTGCGCGATATGGGGAAAATCCATTAGCAACAATAAAAAGTGTAAAAGAGAAAATAAAAGAAATATCGCCAGGGTTCCCTACAAAAACGCTCTCAGATGGAACGGTGAGCCATGTAACAATTGTACCCTTTTACGACCGAACAGGACTCATTTACGAAACATTGGATACCTTGAACCACGCGTTGCGAGATGAAATTTTGATTACCATTATTGTGATTTTATTAATGGTCATGCATTTTCGATCATCATTACTTATTTCAAGTATGTTGCCCTTGACGGTTTTGGTTGTTTTTATAGGAATGAAACTTTTCAAAGTGGATGCAAATATTGTCGCATTATCCGGAATTGCCATTGCCATCGGAACCATCGTGGATATGGGTATTGTGGTGACAGAAAATATCCTGAAACATTTAGAGAAATCCACAGAAAATACGAAGGAAGTTATCTTTGAAGCTGTTTCTGAAGTAAGTGGGGCGGTTTTAACTGCTGTTTCTACTACAGTAGTTAGTTTCCTTCCAGTCTTTACCATGATAGGCGCTGAAGGGAAACTATTTAAACCTCTGGCTTACACCAAAACATTTGCGCTGGTTGCGTCGGTGATAATTGCCTTAACGATATTACCCGTTTTAGCCAATTTTTTATTGGGAAAAAAGAAGAAATATAATTTTGAAATTCTCCACTCTATTAAAGTCCCTTTTTCATTTCCCTCAAAATGGGTTAAAAAAATCGGGGCTTCAGGAAATGGGATTGTTGTTTTTCTTGTGATTCTCATTTTATCCATGACTTGGTCCCCGCTGGGATTGACAAAAGGATTTTTTGTAAACCTTATATTTGTTGCTTTATTAATTGGCTTTGTCATGGGCGGCATCACAGCCTTTACAAAAGTATATCCCCGACTCCTTCGGTGGGCTTTAGATCATAAAGCGAAAGCTTTGTCTCTTCCTGGAACAATTATGGTTTTTGGAATTGTTGTTTGGTTGGGATTTGAATCTCTCACAGGTTGGATGCCTAATTTCATACAATCTTCTCGTCCAATGATTGCCATGAATCACGCATTCCCGGGTTTAGGGAAAGAATTTATGCCATCCTTGGATGAAGGTTCGTTTTTATACATGCCAACAACGATGCCACATGCGGGGATGGAAGAATCCATAGATGTCCTACAATTATTGGATAAAGCATTATATTCTGTGCCGGAGGTAGAATCGGTTGTTGGGAAAATTGGTCGCGTGGATTCTCCATTAGACCCAGCACCGTTGAGTATGGTAGAAACAATTGTGGCTTACAAACCGGAATATGGTATGGATAAAAATGGCAAAACAATTCGTTTGTGGAGAGATCATATTCAGTCTTCCGATGATATTTGGGATGAGCTTGTAAAAGTGGCGCAAATCCCCGGGACGACATCCGCACCAAAGTTACAGCCTATTTCGGCTCGATTAGTCATGCTCCAAAGTGGAATGCGAGCTCCCATGGGAATAAAGGTGAAAGGCCCTGATCTAGAATCAATCGAATCATTTGGTTTAGAACTAGAAAAGCATTTGAAGAATGCGCCTGGCGTACAAACTGAAATGGTTTTTGCAGATAGAATTGTGGGAAAACCGTATCTTGAAATTGATATTAACCGAAAATCGATTGCCCGATATGGAATCGCTTTACAGCAAGTACAACATGCCATTGAAGTGGCAGTAGGTGGCATGCCCATTACGACATCAGTAGAAGGACGAGAACGATATCCTGTACGCGTTCGATATATGCGGGAATTCCGAGATAAAATCGAATCTTTGGACGATATTTTGATTCCGACGCCAAGCGGTGCGCAAATTCCTTTAATTCAATTAGCCGATGTGAATTATGTCCGTGGCCCCCAAGTCATTAAAAGTGAAGATACATTCAAAATGGGTTATGTGCTTTTTGATAAACAAAATGAATGGGCAGAAGTGGATGTGGTGGAATCAGCAAAAGCTCATTTAGATGGGTTGATTCAAAAGGGTGATTTGAAAGTGCCAAATGGTGTGAGTTTTTCTTTTGCGGGATCATATGAAAATCAAATCAGAGCATCCAAAAAATTGGCGGTTGTTTTGCCTTTGGCTTTAGTGATTATATTTTTAATATTATACTTTCAGTTCAAAAGAGTATCAACAACATTAATAGTATTTAGCGGAATATTTGTCGCTTGGTCAGGTGGATTTACTATGTTATGGTTATATGGCCAGGATTGGTTTTTGAATTTCAATATATTAGGTGAAAATATGCGGGAATTATTCCAAATGCATCCGGTCAATTTAAGTGTAGCTGTTTGGGTAGGTTTTTTGGCTTTATTTGGAATAGCAACGGATGATGGTGTTCTAATTAGCACCTATTTGGAGCAACAATTTGATGAAGATAACCCTAAAACAATTCAAGACATTCGAGAAGCGACGATTCAAGCTGGATCTAGAAGAATTCGCCCAGC
>CAZGFQ010000031.1:17653-23992 GCA_964525185.1 uncultured bacterium | reverse complement strand
ACATGGACTGTACACTATCGGATAAATCGTATTTTAGAACAATTGAATGTGATTCTCCCTGAACCGGATATGAATAAATTGGTACGGTTGCATGAAGAAATGGAATTGGAATTTCGCCCCGATTTTATTCCCGGGGTTCATGATGCTATAAGGGAATTATCAACCAATTATCAATTAGGTGTTATTTCTGATGCTATTTTTAGTCCGGGTCGAGTGTTGCATACTTTACTCAAAGATGAGGGATTATTGGATTATTTTGATACATTTGCCTTTTCTGATGAAGTTGGTCATTCTAAACCACACAAATCTATGTTTCATTCTGCGTGGGAAGGAATGAATCTTCGACCGAAAGAAGTGGTGCATATTGGAGATCGTGAACATAATGATGTATCAGGTCCAAAGAATTTTGGAATGAAGGCAATTTTATGTACGGCAGCCATTGATCGAGGCAGCAAAAATACAATAGCAGATGGGGTTTTTAACCATTATTCAGAATTGCCTAAAGTATTAAATGAATTAGAAGGAATATAGATGAAATTTCTCATATTGGATGGTTACCCAAAGGAGAGTCGAGAACAATTTGATTCTGTAGGTATGATGTTAGCCGGAAAACTTTATGAACAAATGTTGCTCACTCAATTGCCAGAAGCAGATACAACGATTTTATATACTAGCGATAATTCTATAGAGCTACCCACACTAGAAGAATTGAAATCTTATGATGGCATTTTATGGCCGGGCTGTAATTTGACAGTGTATCATGACCAAGACGAACGGGTACAGCGAATGATTGCAATTGCCGATTTAGCCTTTGAAGCTGGGACTCCCCAATTCGGAAGTTGTTGGGCTGCACAAATTGCTGTCCATGTGGCAGGCGGAAAAGTTGAAAAACATCCAAAAGGTAGAGAAATGGGGATTGCTCGAAAAATATATCTAACCGCAGAAGGGAAGACCCATCCCATGTATAATGATAAGCCACCTGTTTTTGATGGATTTATCAGTCATGATGATGAAATTACTGAAATGCCTGAAGGATCGATTATATTGGCGTCAAACGATTTTACATCCGTGCAAGCTGTTGATGTACAATTCAAAAATGGTTCCTTCTGGTCGACCCAATATCATCCTGAATATGATTTAAAAGAAATGGCCAGACTAATTATTGCTCGTGAAGAAAAGCTCACGTCTGAAGGCTATTTCAATTCCCATGAAGAAATGGTTGAATACACAAATACACTTGAGGCTATTGCGAATGACCCATCACGAAAAGATTTACGGTGGATGGTCGCCATTGACGATGATTTATTACAAAGTGACATTCGTCAATGCGAATTTGTAAATTGGTTGAAACATATTAATTAATTTTACATCTGAATTATATTAAAAAGGCTCCTTAGGGAGCCTTTTTTGTTTTCTAATTATTAAATAAGAGAAAAAGGTTGTGTTATGTTGAATAATTTTTGTATTATAAGGTAATGAGAATCAGTATCAATAACAACAATATATTCACTATATTGAAAGATAGGATAAAATTATGATGAAAAAATTAAATTTAACAAAAGGCCCAGCTCGTATATTTCAATGTCCAAATTGTTATCGAATACATATTGAATATGGATCCATTGCGTTGGATTTAGAGCTAAATGATTTTTGGAAGTTCAGCTCGTTGATTCAGAATCCAAAAAACTTTAGAAAAAATACATCGTTTTATGTGATTCCAGTTGTTCATCAAAGTGTATTCTTAAAAATACATGAGAGCCATTATCCTGATGTAAGGGGGATTGTAATTGATGCAGTTCATTTATTAAAAACAGAATATTTATTATCGTCCGGAGAATTATTAGATCATTCTACAATGGATGACACATATTGGTCTGCACCTCACACAAAAGTGTTAAGCTAATGAGAAAAGCACCCTTTATTGGCATTTTATCTTTTTTAGTCGTTTTATTTATGATGCCCATTGGTCATATGGTTATGGTACTCATTGAATCACTTTTTGGGCATCATTATCAATATCCAGCGGCAACAATATTAGGGCTCATTGGTGCATTATTTTTGTTTATCGGTACCAAAAGTGAAAATGAAGATACAGGTACTTGGCTAGGTTTTTTTGCTGGTATTTTAATATGGACTGGATGGGTGGAATTCTCTTTTGTGTATTTTGCAAGTCATCTAGATATAGCACCTTTGATAGAAAATGGCGAAATCGCTACAAAGCCCGAATATCTTATGATGCCATCTTCCATTGGAATATTTTTAGCTACTGTATTGTACTTTTTCTTCAATAAAGATACTCGGTGCCATTTTTTCAGATGGTTCCATCGCCATTTAAAATTAAAAGTAGGTAAACCATCATCAGTTAGAAATCGAACCATTTCATCAATTACAGCCATGGAAACCATCTATATTACTTGGTTTTTCTACATCGTTTTATTACTCGTCTATGATGAATCATTGTTTGGGCAATATCCACTTGCGACATATAGTATATTTTTTATATCACTCGTTTGGTCTTTGTATTTATTTATACGATTAATAAAGTTCAAAAAAATGGCACCTGCTGTCCGTTATGCTATTCCAACGGTGATCATTTTTTGGAATGCAGTAGAAATATTAGGTAGGTGGAACTTCTTTGAAGAAATATGGGTGAAACCACAACACTTTATTACGGAAATGATATTAATCGTTTTTGCCTTTATTATTGTAACAACATTGTCAATGTATATTCCTAATAAGTCAGAAGAAATTTCTGAAATAAAAAGTGTGTAACGATTCGAAAAAAATAACATCTAAATATCTTAAAAAAAGGGAATAAGATGAGTTTTACAAAACAAGTTCAATATGCTTTACAAATGTTAATGCATCTAGAAAATTCAAATGAAACATTATTAACGGTCAAAGAAATTGCTGAAGAAAGAGAATTACCTCATAACTTTTTGCAAAAGATTGCCCAAGATTTAGCAAAATGGAATATCATCGAATCGCGGCGGGGGCGAAATGGAGGTGTAAAGTTGAAAAAACCGAGTAATGAAATTACAGTAAAAGATATTATTGGAGTGGTCGACGGTCCATCAACTCATGAATGTATTATTGGAGAAAAATCATGTACTCCGGAAAATATGTGTCATGTTTGCAATCATTATCATACACATTTTGCCGAATTGTATCATAATACATCTCTGCATGATCTACTAAATAAGGATAATTGCTGTAAATAAATATATTTGGTGTTTAATCATCTAGGAAAAAGATATGAGTGAATTAATAAATAATAGACAGAATCGAATTGAAATTATGAAAACGTTAGTTCGGCAATTGCATGATGGCCGAGCAGCAGATAAAGTAAAGCATCAATTAGAAACCATGTTAGCGGAAGCAGACTATTCTGATGTTTTTCGAATGGAAATTCAATTAATCGAAGAAGGAATTCCACAGGAAAGTATTCAAGATTTATGTGACTCTCATACACATGTATTAAGAAAACAGTTAGATCTTCAAGAAACGCCAGAAACAGTCCCGGGGCATCCTGTGCACACATTTATTCAAGAAAATGCAGCTTTAACGGAACGAACAGGAATGGTGAAACTAATTGTGTCTGAAATTGAAGCAATGGATGATCATGAAGATGCATTACCTAAAATGAGAAAAATTCAACTTAATCTTAATGAACTCATGGATACAGATAAACATTATAGAAGGAAAGAAAATCTTGTATTTCCATATTTTGAGAAAAAGGATGTACCTGGTGTTCCTGCTGTTATGTGGGGAAAAGATGATGAAGTACGAGAATTATTGAAAGAAACGATTGCCGGATTACAGGGAATTGATTCTATCTTAGCAGAAGAAGCAAAAGCCTATAATGTATTTACCACTTTGCCAGCTGTTGAAGCGGTAGATGAAATGATTTATAAGGAAGAAAAGGTCTTTTTACCTACTGCATTAGATTTATTATCTCAAGTGGAGTGGTATGAAATATATTCTCAAACTGAAGACATCGGATATTGTCTTTATGTCCCAGAATTTGAATGGATGCCAGATGATGTGGATATGGATGCATTAAAACCACCATCAGTGGATGGGAAGATTCAACTTCCAACAGGATCTTTCACATTAGATGAAATGATTGCTATGTTTCAGACGTTGCCATTTGATATGACATTTGTGGATAAAGATGACAATGTGCGTTTTTTCAGTGATAGTCCAGAAAGAATATTCGATCGTACAAGAGCTATTCTTGGACGAAAAGTTCAATATTGCCACCCACCATCCAGTGTAAATATTGTAAATCAAATATTAGAAGATTTTAAATCAGGAAAAGAAGATAAAGCACGATTTTGGATTAATATGGGACCAAAATTAATTTACATTGTGTATTACGCAATGAGAGGAAAAAATAACGAATATATGGGTACATTGGAAGTCACTCAAGATTTAACTGATATTAAAGGTATTGATGGTGAGAGACGAATATTAACATATGACCGTTCCGAAGGGGAGAATAAATAATGGATTTAACGCCAAAAACAAGATTGTTGGACTTATTAAATGAATTTCCGGGGTTAGAAGAAAAAGTAATGGCACTTGCACCGCCTTTTAAAAATTTGAAAAATCCCATATTGAGGAAGACTGTGGGTAAATTAGCAACATTAGAAAAGGTAGCAAAAATAGGAGGATTGGACGTGGGAGATTTTATGAATGAATTAAGAAATGAAATTGGGATGGATCCAGTCGAAATTGATTTAGACATTTCGGAAATAGCTATACCAGATTCTGCACCCGATTGGGCGAAAGGAGAACCCAAACATATTGTTGATGGAACTGCGATGCTTGATGCTGGGGAGCATCCATTAAGTCATATGAATGAATTAATGTCACAGTGTGAGCCAGGAGAATTTGTTTTATTAAAAACGAACTTTGCTCCAATTCCCATGCATGATGCCATGAGTCAACAAAATTATTTGGTACATCATATTGCGGAAGGTGCAGAGCATAGAACTTTCGTATGTAAGCAATAGTTAGGGATTACATAATGCCATATTCAAAAGAGAAGAGACAAAAGAAAAGTCTTCTCTTTCGATTTTCTAAATGGGTCCATAAATATTTTGGATTACTCCTAGTGGCATTTCTACTATGGATGAGTATTTCCGGTATTTTACTGAATCACCCATTTGCTATAAGTTCTCTGTCTATCCCCAAGTGGGCAGTCCCTGATCACTATATTCCACAAAATTGGAATCGAAGTAGTTTGACACATGTTGTATACTCAAAACATCACCAAGATGTTTTATATGCATCAGGGAAAACGGGTGTTTGGACATCTAACGATGGGGGAAAAACATTTTCACCATTCATGGATGGAGATTATCCACAATCTGAATTTTACAGAAAAACAAATCATCTTTATTTACAAGAGTCAGATGGATATTCCCGTCTGTTTGCTGCAAATGATTATGGATTATTTGTCTTGGATTTTTCTAATCAAATGTGGGAACAAATACCATTAAGTGAATCTCCCCAAAAAATAGTCAAATTCATTGAGGCAAATGGGCAAATACAAGTTTTGAGTGAATTAGATATATATTCAATGGATATTTCTTCATCTAAAGTGTCTTTAACCAAAAATCATATTAAACAATCTATTATAAATGAAAAAATGCCATTAGTGGATTTCTTTTTTGATTTACATAGTGGAAAATTGTTTGGTTTCTCTGGTCAATTATTATTCGACCTTGCAGGCATTGTTTTATTCTATTTGAGTTTTACAGCTCTTTATACTTGGCTTTACCCTAAAAAACGAAAAAATGACAGGAAAAAAGGTAGAGCAAAACCGAATCCTATGGGAAGAAGAATGTTCCAATTCTTGCTAAAATATCATTTATCATTAGGAATGTGGTTTGCGATATTTTTATTTATTTTTGGGGCTACTGGTTTTTTCATGCGACCTCCTTTATTAGCGGCTCTTGTGGATAAAGGTATTCATCTTCCCAAAGTCATTAATCATAGAAATGATCTATCTTGGGCGGGGAAAATACAAAATGGAATGTATTTACCACATTCAGATGAAATAGTATTAGCCACTTCCGAAGGGATTTGGAAAAATACGAATGATGATCCTCGAATTTTTGAACCTATGGATGTTGATTGGCCAATTTTCGTCATGGGAGCAACAACACTTGAACCTTTAAAAAATAATAGAACCCTTGTAGGCTCATTCAGTGGCTTGTATGAGGTTGGAGATAGCAAAATTGATAGAATGACTGGGGAAACGGTAAAAGAGCATAGCGCAATTCGTCCAGGGGAGTTTATGGTAACTGGGTTTACAAAAACGCCCAATAA
>CAZGFQ010000031.1:13396-17553 GCA_964525185.1 uncultured bacterium | reverse complement strand
GCGCAATTCGTCCAGGGGAGTTTATGGTAACTGGGTTTACAAAAACGCCCAATAATGAATCTTTCTTATTCACCCATGAACAAGGTGTTTTACCACTTCCAGGGTTCGAATTAGAAGGCAGATTCACACAGCCTGTATCTGTGTCTGAACAATACAAAATGCCATTATGGAATTATGTATTCGAACTACACAATGGGCGATTTTTTAAAGGTATCCTTGGTGAATGGTATATATTATTATTGCCAATAGGGTCCCTTTTATTAGTTATGATAACATTAACAGGTGTTATTGATTGGCTTTACCATAGGAATAAGGTTTAATTGCAAATTGAATACATATATTTATATAAAAGGAAAACCATGAATTACTATGGTTTGGTTTTTTAAATCCAAAAAGAGACTATACCTCTTAAGATTTTCTTAAATAATCTATAATGCCGCCAATAATACTTACGGCAATTTCAGGAACAGTTTGAGCATGAATATCGACTCCGACAGGGGCGTGTACGCGATCAAGATCCTTTTTAGTAAAACCAGTTTCTAATAATCCTTCAGAAAGTAATTTCCATTTTCTTTGGCTACTAACTAATCCAATCCAAGGTATATCGGATTTGAGAAGCCATTTCATTAATTCAAAATCATGATGATGCCCGCGTGTTGCTACAAGAGCTAAGTCTGTAGATTTCATCATAAATGATTCCATGTGAGTATCCACATCATCCCATGAACGAGTTAATGCATTTGGGAACCGTTCTTCGGTAACAAATGGTTTACGATCATCATAAATAGTAATATCCAATTCAATATAATGAGCCAGTTCACCAACAGCTTTGCCTACGTGTCCGCCTCCGAAAATATGTAAAATCGGTTTTGGAGTAATGAAGCGAAATAACAGAACCGATTGTTCAGATTGGATTGATCTGCTCTTTTTAGCTTCAATAAAATTTTGAATCATTGGGTCGGTATGTGCACGATGAATATTGATATGATTCCGCCAAATCGTATTTGATGCTAAATCAAAAGTTGTTATCCAAGCGCGTGTTTCATTTAAATCTTTTAATTCATGAAAAAAGGATTGAATCGATTTTGTGTATGGTTCAACAGATACTTTAACTGTCCCGCCACAAAGCCCACCATCCTTGGACAAATCATCATTTGTAAAGTCGAAGGAATCTAAAGTTATTTCATGACTCTTTAATGCATCAATCGCTCTTTTTATAACATCCTTTTCCATGGTTCCGCCCCCAATTGTACCTACAATATTTCCAGATTGACTCACTAACATCATGGGATAATCTTTCCGAGGAACGGATCCTTTCCATTCCATGACAGTACATAGGGCGACAGGTTCTTTAAAAGTATATTGGACTAATTGTTTTAATAAATGTTTTTCCATTTGAATAATATTTTAAGTTTTATTTTTTAAATAGTAAAGAACTGCTTCTAAACTTGCACGACCTAAGCTTCTGGCTTTATCTGACAATTCATGAAAATCGATATCTATTCCTCTTGGGTCAATATCTGCAATTTTTAATCCCGGTTTCATGAGGACACTTGGATGAATTAAGCCTCGAACCATCCCTTTAAAAGGAGCCAGAATAGGATAAGAATCTTGAATTAATCCAATTTCATCTCCTTCCTTAACTATATCCCCAAACGAACAATCCCAAGAGAGATTACCTTCATAGTTCGAATATAAAACTCTTTTTATAGATTCTCCGCCTAGTTGGCCTGGTACACCTGTATTTTTCGAAGGACCGCCATCATAAATAAGTTTTCCTAAATTATGACCACGTGCTGTTTCTACACCAACGTGACAGTTTTTCAATGTGGAAAATCCAGGTCCATATCCAATGACTAAGTTTGCCCAATCTCTATAATCTGTTGTATATGACTTAATCATTCTTGCATCTATTAAAATACTTGGATTTAGAGAACGTATAATTTCTGGATTATCATGTACAATTGGGATGAACGATTTATCTTGAAGATTTTGAATATCTGCAACAGAAATTCGTTTTGCTTGAATTTCTTTCACGTGAGTTGAACCATCTAGAATAGCATCACTGAATGTGACGGTTCTTCTAATGGCTAGCGGAGGATTGATTTCACTGAGGAATAGATTAAATCCAGCATTGTAAAGGGATATAGCTGCGGAACTGCCAATTTCGCCAGCACCACGTATCCAAATAAGGTTTGATGACGAATTAACCATTTTGTGCATAATACATATCCATGTCTAGTATGATCCCTTTGTCATTTAATGGAAAGTACATAACATCATCATGGTGAGTGTTTACCAATTCTTTCCCGCCAGAATCACCCGAAATTTGCATGAATTCATTATAATAATCTTTAGAAAAAAAAGATGGATGACCGGGAATATCATCAAAAGTTGGTATAAGTATTTTAGGTCTATCCATGGTAAGAATATTCACTAATAATTGAATAGTTTCATTTTGAATAAACGGTTTATCTCCAAGGCCAAAACCAAAATAATCACATTCACACTTGGTGGATTTGACTCCTAACTTTATGGATGTAGAATAGCCCGATTTAAAATTGGGATTATGATAAATATTTAATTTATTTTTGACGGTTGAAGGAATTGCTGCTAATAATTTATCCGATTCAAACCCAGTAATAGCAATAATATCGAAATCATGATTTAAATACGAATTTAACGTTCTTTCTATGACAGTTGAACCATCTATTAGTTGTAGCAATTTATTGAAATTTTGTCGAGTCGACATGCCTGCTGCAGGAATTATCATGGAAATTTTCATGATAATTTTTTCCACCATTTTTCTTTAATACTGCCGTAGTAGACTTTACCAACATTTTGTTTTGCAATATTTTCAGCCAATATTATTGCTTGAGATGGGAATGCATCAGCTTTATTAATAAAAAAGGTTTTTGGAATGGCATCGGGTATTTTAGATAAATACCCTTTATTAGTTGTGACTACTTCAGTAATTAATCTCACATCTATCCGCGTTTTATCTTGAATACGCCATATAGATTTAAACAAATCTGGCCGGTGGATTTTTCCATCATTTAGGGTTGTATTGACAGCATCAGCTCCAATTGCAATAATGACTTGTGTTGTATAAGATGGAAGGATAGGATCATATTGATGATGAGCTTTTAATGGTGAGTCGCGAGCACCATCTGCTTCAAATAAACAAATATCAACATCCGCTAACCATGGAATTAATTCATCTGAGTCAAATCCAATATATTTATCATATCGAATTTTATTTTTCATGATATAAAGGGGATTATTTTTCTCCAATAAATTATGAATGGACCTACTTGGATGAGTGATTTGGATTTGAAAATAGGGAGATGGACCAGCCTTTACAATAGAGGTAAGTAATACTTTTTTATTATGAATAGATAAATCTTTGCCAAATTGGTACAATAGAGATGTTTTTCCACCTCCGCCAAACAGAGCAATTGCTGGCGTGATTTTATGAGAATCTTTTGGCAAAATGATAGGTGAAAAATCCATGCAATAAGTTAAGAATATTTAAGGTATAAAGTGGTTAAATGAATAAAAAGACAAAATAATCTTGATTTATTAAAGTGTTTTAAATTATGCTTCATTGCGAATTATCGCACATTTAACCACTTTACCATGGAGGTTCAGTAATGTTAGAAAACAGTACACATGGGTAGGCAAATTATTCATATTGCCTTTTTTCACAACCGTATTACTTATAAGTATATTCTCTATAAATCAGGTCGAGGCACAGCCAAAAGTCAACTTTCATGGAGGATTCCATTTAGCACCGTCATTTTTACCTGCCGGTGATCCATTTTTTGATGAATTTGGAATAGTATCCTTTGAAGGAACGACAATTGCAAACGAAAGTGTTCTCATGTTGCCATATAGGGCACGATTAAGAGCAGAAATAACATTCCAAGAATGGCAAACATTAAAGGCCAACATTGGTTTTGTTGCAGCTCATGGACCTTATAATATTCTGCCATTTGCTCCGGATAACTTGAATCAATTCCGGCCAACTTGGGATATTATTAATACTGTATCATCAGATCGTCAAATGGAAGCAGGGGCAAATGTTCCAGGTGTTACATTAGAAAAAGCAAATATATATTGGAAACCAGTTCCAGGAGCCACTTCCTACGAAGTAG
>CAZGFQ010000031.1:10844-13296 GCA_964525185.1 uncultured bacterium | reverse complement strand
GAAAAAGCAAATATATATTGGAAACCAGTTCCAGGAGCCACTTCCTACGAAGTAGTTGTAGGTCTTTATGACGTATTTGAACATTTTCCTCTTGATCAATATTTTACAGGAGCTGTTGGTGTTACCAATAATAATGCAGTTGCTTATGAAGATAGAGCTTTTGTAGGAACAATTGGTTATACCGGTGATTCTTTTACACCTACATTAATTACTGCTACCCCAACTGTTTGGGGTGCTGCTGGTCGTATGACAAGCAAAATGTTTTCATTAGAAGTTGCTTGGCACACATCTGAAATCAACAATATTTTGAAAACAGGAGGCCCAGTACAAGGGACGGGGTTTGTTAATGCGCCGGTTGTTGGGTCAAGCATTAATGAACATACAGACTATAATGCTGCTTATTTCCAAGCTGGATTTTATGCAGCACCCATGGGTCTTAAGGGTGGCTATCGCTTTGGGTACGGACAAGTTTGGAATAGTGTCCTGAGTGAAGATCCTGCATCTGCTTGGTTTATCAATATTGATCAGGAGTTAACTCCAAATACAGGTATTGGTGGATTAATGGCTTATTTCATTTATGATGAAGCAGAAGCAAATCCCATTAATTATTCTTTGACAGGAAATAAATCAAAAATGGGTGCAGGTATTACCTACTCACCAAATGGCTTTGGTTTTATTGCAGAAGATTATTTCGGAATTGGTTGGGCTCAAATTACTTCACAAGAAGATGAAAGCGGTTTTCTTAATGCTAGATTTGCTCCACGGATTGGATCTGATCTTCCACCTGAGCAAAGATACGAATTTTTCTGGCGCCATCAATTATCTCCTGGCCTAGATATTATTCCTGGTATGGCGATTATTCAGACACCAGCTGGTGATGAATCCGCTAAAGACATCATGATTTACATGACCCGTTTGGTCTACTTATTCTAGGAGGAATAAAACAATGAAAAAAAATATAATTAAAAAAGTAGTTAGTGTGGCTTTAGGGATTGCATTCCTATTGCCATTATCACAAGTAAATGCCGGCGGTATGGCAGCACCTGGGAAAGCAGGTGATGTAAAAGCAGCATTCGTATTAGTTGGACCTGTTGGAGATGGCGGATGGTCTTATATGCATAATGAAGGACGGAAAGCATTAGCTAAACTTCCTTATGTGAAAAAAACAGCTTTCATCGAATCAGTCCCAGAAGGTGAATCAGAACGTGTAATTATGGAATTTGCTCGAAAAGGGTTTAATCTCATTTTTACCACAAGCTATGGTTACGCAGATCCTACATTGAATGTGGCGAGACGATTTCCAAATGCTGTATTCCAACATTGTTCTGGATTTCTAACCAGTGAAAATATGGGTAACTATTTTGGACGAATTCATGATGCCATGTATTTAGCTGGAATGGCGGCTGGATCAATGACAAAAACAGATAAAATTGGAATTGTTGCAGCTCATCCAATTCCAGAAGTGATTCGTAACGTGAATGCTTGGGCATTAGGTGCACAATCTGTAAATCCAGATGTTAAAGTTCATGTTATTTGGACAAATTCATGGTTTGACCCACCTCGTGAAAGAGAAGGGGCAGAAAGCCTTGTAGCAATTGGCGCGGATATCTTAGGTCAAGACCAAGATTCACCCGCTGTTCAGCAAGTGGCTCAAAGAGCAGGACTCTATAGCACGGGGTATAATTCTGATATGACCAAATTTGCGAAAAAAGCACATTTAGTTTCAGCTGTTTTTGATTGGTCCCCCATCTTAACAAAAATTGCTGAAGATCTACATAACGGTACATGGGAACCAGAAGCCATTTGGTGGGGTCTTGACAAAGGTGTTGTAGGCCTTTCAAAATTCGGTAAAATGGTACCTGACGATGTTATTGCTAAGATTGAAGCTAAGAAACAAGCAATCATTGACGGTTCATTTGAAGTATTTGGTGGGGAAGTCCAAGACCAAGGTGGAAATGTAGTTATACCTTCAGGTGTCACACCAACAGATGATGAATTATTGAGTCAATATTACCTCGTTAAAGGGATTGTCGGAAGTCTTCCCGGCGGCGAAGTTCGTTACCAATAGGTTTTTATTAGAATAATTCCTTACTCTTTACGGTTAAGCGTTAAAATAGGATACGCAGATGGATACGTTTGTCAAATTAAAAGGAATTACCAAAAGATTCCCCGGGGTACTCGCTCTCGATAAAGTCGATTTCGATATATTCCCCGGGGAAATCCATGCTCTCCTAGGTGAGAATGGAGCAGGTAAAACAGTTCTCACTAATATACTATCCGGCCGATATCATCTAGATGAAGGACAAATTTATTTCCAAGACCAACTAATAGATTCCAATAAATGGAATGCCCGTGAAGCGCTAGAGTTTGGTGTTGGAATGGTATATCAGGACTTTATGCTTGTGGAAGAACATACTGTTCTTGAAAATATTGCATTAGCAGATTTATCTAT
>CAZGFQ010000031.1:0-10744 GCA_964525185.1 uncultured bacterium | reverse complement strand
TTACCAGAAGTTTTTGCTATTTGTGATCGAATTACTGTACTTAGGAAGGGACAACATACTGGTACAGTCAATGTGTCTGATACAAATGAAAAAGAATTAGCAAAAATGATGGTAGGTAGAGAAGTATTTTTACAAACGACAAAAGAAGATATAACGCCAGGAGACCCAGTACTTCAAGTCAAAGATGTATCAGCCATGAGTGACAGGCAAACGCAAGCATTAAATGATATATCATTATCGGTGCATGAAGGTGAAATATTTGGGCTAGCAGGTGTATCAGGGAATGGTCAAAAAGAATTAGCGGAAATTATTACAGGGTTGAGACCAATTGATTCAGGTGAATTAATTGTCAACGGGAAGAATATAACCCAAAATACACCCCAAAGAGCGATTCAAGAAGGGATAGGGCATATTCCAGATGATCGTCTAGGCATGGGCGTTGTTCCTGGGCTGGGGATGCCCGAGAGTGCAATTCTTAAAAATTATAAATCTTCTGAAATTTCATGGAATAAAACATTTTTGTATAAACCTGTGATTAATGATTATGCTCAAAAAATGATTGATACTTTCAATATTGTAACTGCTGGTCTTGAGAATCCCGTTAACTTATTATCGGGAGGTAATCTACAAAAAGTGATTATTGCTCGAGAAATGTTGGAAGATCCAGCTTTGTTAGTCGCGGTGCATCCGACACAAGGATTAGATGTAGGAGCCACGGAATTTGTACGCGATTCCTTGGAAAAACTTCGAAGGAAAAAAGCAGGTATTTTATTAATCTCAGAAGATTTAGAAGAACTAATGGCTGTTTCCGATAAAATTGGCGTTATTTATGATGGTAAAATAGTGAGTGTCATGGACGCGAAAGAAACGACCATAGAAGATTTAGGCCTAATGATGACAGGAGCGAAATATGGGCTATCTTAAAATCGAAAAACGGTTACATTATAATAAATATCTCGATTATCTCGTTCCTACCATTTCAATGGTTTTAGCTTTAATCGCTGGTAGCTTTGTATTTTGGTTAAATGGGGCGCACCCTCTGGAAGCGTATAAAGAAATGTTTGTTGGTGCTTTTGGAGATGGATATGCTTGGTCAGAAACGCTTGTTCAAGCTACTCCACTTTTATTTACTGGATTAGCCGTTTCTCTTACATTAAGAACGCTTTTATGGAATATTGGAGCTGAAGGGCAATTTTTTATGGGTGCTATGGGAGCGACTTGGGCTGCTCAAACATTCTCAGGACAGCCTGCATGGATACTCATTCCGCTCTTAATGTTATCTGCTATGATTGCGGGTGGTCTATGGGGATTGCCTCCAGCAATATTAAAAACCAAACTACAAGTCAATGAAATATTAACAACATTATTATTGAATTATGTTGCCATCTTTTATGTGAACTTTTTTCTCTATGGACCCTGGAAAGATCCACGTTACCCTGGATTTCCACAATCACCAAGATATCCAGATGCAGCATTATTAGATCAATATTTTAATACAAGACTGCACGGTGGAATATTGATTGGATTAATCGTTGCGGTTATTTTATATGTTATATATAAAAAAACGACTTGGGGTTATGAAATTCAAGTTATTGGCCAAAGTAGAAAAACAGCTAAATATGCCGGTATGGGTGTTAATAAAAATATTATTCTTGTATTAGTATTAAGTGGTGCCATTGCAGGACTAGGAGGCATGCTCCAAATATCAGGTTTACAACATAAACTAAGATTAGGTGGCATATCTAACAATTATGGTTATACAGGCATTATTATTGCGTTTCTTGCAAATGGAAATCCACTGGCAGTCATACTTGTTGCTCTCTTTATGGGCGCACTTCTCGTTGGGGGAGATAGTCTTCAAATTATGATGGGTTTTGGTAAAGGTGTTGTATATATTTTTGAAGGAATGGTTCTCTTTTTCGTACTAGCGGGAGAATCATTAAAACGATATAAAATTATGTGGGTAAAAGATGATTGAATTTTTAGGTCCATTTCTTCAAGCGGCCGTTAGATCCGGCACTCCGTTGTTATATGCCACAATCGGAGAAATATACACGGAAAGATCCGGGAATATAAATCTTGGAATAGAAGGCCTAATGCTTATTGGTGCCGTTACAGGATTTATGACATCTCTTTATACAGGGAATGCAGTATTGGGAGTCTTCCTTGGCGCGTTAGCTGGTGGAACAGTAAGCCTAATCCACGCCTTTTTAACTGTATCATTAAATGTGAATCAAATTGTAAGTGGTCTTGCATTAGTCTTTTTTGGAACAGGTGTTAGCGCAGTCTTGGGTGGCCCGCTCGTGGGTGAAATAGCTCCACATTTTGAAGAAATCCGCCTTGGTTTTTTAAGCGATATTCCACTGATTGGTAAAATATTTTTTCAACATAATGCGCTTATCTATTTATCCTATTTATTAGTACCAATATCATGGGTTATTTTATTTAAAACAAAAATTGGATTATATATCAGAACAGTGGGTGAAAACCCTCAAACGGCAGATTCTGTAGGATTAAATGTTGTTAAAATTCGTTATTTAACTATTTTTGCAGGTGGCGCTTTAATGGGATTAGGTGGTGTTTATTTGTCACTTGCTTATACACCAATGTGGATTGAAAATATGGTAGCTGGTCGTGGATGGGTTGCTATCGCATTAGTTATTTTTTCAATGTGGAATCCCAAAATGGCAGTTTTTGGTGCATACTTATTTGGTGGAATGGATGCGTTAGGATTCGCTCTTCAAGCTAGAGGGGCTCAAATTTCCACTCATTTATTAGGAATGCTTCCTTACGTCTTTACGATTTTCTTATTAGCAATATCAATGTGGCGTGCAAAAAAGAAAGCAGTTGGTCTTTCAATATCAATGGGTCCGAGTGCATTAGGAAAACCTTTTTCCAAAGAACAAAAAGCTTAGAATAGTAAATTATAAATATTGTATTTTTATTGTCGGTAGGCTTTGCAAATTTAGCTGTACTTTTTTAACTTCTTCGCACATTTGTATCCATTCAGGAATGGAATAAAAAGGGCTGGGCGTATTCCAGCCCTTTTTTTGGTTCTATACGGATACATATTTGGTACGTAATAATTGACAATAATCATGGGAAATCAAATTCATATTTTACAAGGAAATATTGTGGATGTAATCCATCGAAGGATTTATCCAGGAGAAATCCATATAGAAGATGGAAAAATTTCTAGAATTGTAGAATTGGATTCTGCCCCTGATCAATTTATTCTACCTGGATTTATTGATGGGCATATCCATATTGAAAGTTCCATGCTTGTCCCATCTGAATTTGCTAGAGTTGCATCTATTCACGGAACGGTGGCTACTGTATCTGATCCCCATGAGATTGCAAATGTATTAGGCATAAAAGGTGTAGAATACATGATAGATAATGCTTCGATGGTTCCCTTTAAATTTTATTTTGGAGCTCCAGCATGTGTACCTGCAACTCCATTCGAGACTGCTGGTGCTCTTTTTTCATCGGGCGAATTAGAAACATTATTCCAAAATCCTAATATTTTGTATTTATCAGAAATGATGAATGTCCCTGGAGTAATACATGATGCACCTAGCGAAGTAGAAAAATTACAATTGGCTAAACGGTATAATAAACCGGTAGATGGTCATTCCCCTGAATTAAGGGGAACAGATGCAGAAAAGTATGTCAAATCTGGTATTACAACGGACCATGAATGTGTTACTATCGAAGAAGCTCGCGAAAAAATATCCTATGGAATGACAGTTCAAATTCGAGAAGGTTCTGCCGCAAGAAATTTGGATGATTTAATGCCGCTTATTGACGAATGCCCTGACAAAGTGATGCTATGCAGCGATGACCGCCACCCGGATGATTTGGTAGAAAGCCATGTTCGAGATTGGGTAATCCGCGCAAAAAATAAAGGGTATGATTTATTTAATATTTTAGAAACAGCTTGCGTCACAGCTGTCAAACATTATGGATTAAATGTTGGCCAATTGCAAAAAGGGGATTCTGCTGATTTTATTGTTGTGGATAATTTAGATGAAATGAACGTGTTGTCCACATTCGCTAATGGGATGAAAATAGCTGAAAATGGTAAACCCCTTATTGAATCAAAGAAAATCAACCATGTAAACATTTTTAACGCAAAAGAAAAATCTGTAAATGATTTTAATGTTCCTGCACAATCTGGCACCATTAGGGTCATGGATGTTATTGATGGGCAATTGTTAACAAAGGAATCATTTATTAAACCAAAAATTGAAAATGGGAATGCTGTCCAAGATATAGATCGAGATTTGCTGAAAATTACTGTTGTGAATCGTTACAAAAATGAAAAACCAGCAGTTGCTTTTATTCGGAACTTTGGAATAAAAAAAGGAGCGATTGCATCGTCTGTAGCACATGATTCTCATAATATTGTTGCAGTAGGTGCTACGGATGAAGCATTATGCAAAGCTGTAAATTTAATCATTAACCACAAAGGTGGTGTTTGTGCTGTAAACGGTGATAAAGAAAGTATAATCCCGTTACCGGTTGCAGGCATTATGTCCGATGGAAATGGATTTGAAATTGGAAAGCAATATGGGAAATTAGATGAAATGGCTAAAGCCATGGGTTCAACATTAGGCGCACCCTTTATGACACTTTCCTTCATGGCTCTATTGGTAATTCCCGATTTAAAATTAAGTGATAAAGGGTTGTTCGATGGAAAAGCGTTTGAATTTACGTCATTATTTATTGGATGAAATATTGGGATAAATTATGAACGTGATTAATTATCTAAAAAGATGGGAAGTAAGTCTGGGGATTTTATCATTGTGTTTAATTTTAATATTCGGTTTTCCTTCACCAGAAAGTAGGAAACCAATATATGACCTTTATTTAGCCATATTATGGGGGTTTATGGCAATCGCATTTCATTCAACATATCTTACTTGGGATGCTACTCCCTGGAACCAAAGAGTCGTGGGGTTTGCTGCACCATTAATTTCATTTTTATATTTTTGGAAATATCTTACTTAAAAAAAACAGTTAAATGAGTATAATTGGAAAATCTATAAAAAGGCCAGATGCGCCAAGTAAAGTAACAGGGGAAACTCGGTTTTTGACCGATATTTCTGTTGATAATATGCTTTATGGTGCGCCAGTATATTCGTCCATTCCTTTTGGTGAATTCACCAAAATAGATTTATCCAAAGCCAAATTAGTTGAAGGATTTGTTGATTTTGTATCTTCAGAAGATATTCCCGCTGAAAACCAAATTGGAGTTATTGTGCCTGACCAACCCCTTTTTGCCGATAAAACAGTACGATTCATTGGAGATAGTATTGGATTGGCTGTGGCGGAAAACCATGAAGCCGCTATTAAAGCAGCCAAAGCTGTAGCCATATCATATAAAGAAAAGACACCCTATTATACCATTGATGAAAGCAGAGATGCTGAAGACAATTTTATTGGCGAATCCAATTTAGCTTGTCATCATAAAGTAAGAAAAGGCGATATCGAAAAAGGATTTGAAGCATCAGATAGAATTATTGAAGCCCGATTTGTAACACCCTTTCAAGAACATTATTATTTAGAACCACAGGCATGTATTGCATTCCCAAACGGCTCCGATAAAATAAAAATTTTAGGCTCGCTACAATGTCCTTTTTATATCCAAAAAGCGATCGGAAGGGTATTTGATTGGCCCTATGAAAATATATTGGTTGAACAAGCGCCTACCGGTGGTGCATTTGGGGGAAAGGAAGATATCCCTTCAGAAATATGTGCGCGTGCTGCAGTAGCTGCCATGAAAATTCAACGACCGGTAAAAGTGGTTTATAATCGGAATGATGATGTGCAGTTAACCAGCAAGCGACATCCCTTTCAAATGCACTATAAAGTGGGTGTTGAAAATGATGGAACATTGGTTTCGGCTGAAATATTATTAGAAGAAAATGCCGGCGCCTATGCCACACTTTCCACTGTAGTGTCCTATCGATCTTGCGCGCAAGCGATGGGTCCGTATGTTATTCCAAATATTCATGTAGATTCTAATTCTTATTTGACAAATCTTCCTACGACAGGCGCATTCCGTGGATTTGGTTCACCCCAAGCGGCATTTGGTCACGAACGAATGATGGATGTTATTGCGGATGAATTGGGGATTGAACCCATGGAGTTGAGATTAAAAAATATAGTTCAACCCGGTGATCAAACCCAAACTGCGCAGGTATTAAATGAGAGTGTGGGAGCAGAAGAAACAATCCGTGAAGCAGCAAAATTGGCTCATTGGGATACATTTATTCCTATTAATGATAAACGATATAAATATGGTTTAGGAATGAGTGCGATCCATTATGGGAATTGCCTTGGTGCAGCAGGTTGGCACATGGATGGTTCCGGAGTACATATTAAACTTTTCCCTGATGGAAATGTGCATATTGCCTATGGATTAGTGGAAATGGGGCAAGGGTCCGAAACAGTAGTCCGACAAATGACAGCAGAAGCGTTAGGCATTTCAATCGATAGAATTACAATTTTACCCACAGATTCTGCTCAAGTGCCAGATAGTGGACCAGCTGTGGCGAGTCGAAACGTTGTCATGACTGGGAATGCCATTCGGAATGCTGCAGAAAAAATAAATCCAGCTTTAAAAAGAGTTGCCGCAGAATGGATGGAATGCTCAATAGATAATATATCTATTAATAATGATATTGTTAAAGATCGTTCTTCGGGAACAGAAATTCAATTTCATGAATTATGCGACTATATGAGTAAATCAAACACCAATATGGAATTCACCGGTTGGTGGCATACACCCGAATTGAATTATGATGCGGAAACAGGCATTGGGGAAGCATATTTTTCCTATTCATTTGCAACGCAAATTGCCAAAGTGAAAGTGGATACTTTAACAGGTTTGGTAGACGTAGAAAATATTTATGCAGCTTATGATGTTGGAAAAGCTATAAACCCGTCTGGAATAGAAGGACAGGTGGAAGGTGGATCAGCTCAAGGAATTGGTTGGGCGACCACAGAAGATTTCAAAATAAAAGATGGAAAAGTGCAAACTCCAAATTTAACCACCTATCTATTGCCAACAGCTCTGGATAGCGCAGATGTGGAAACAGCCATTGTTGAAAAACCTGAACCGGAAGGTCCCTGGGGAGCAAAAGGAATTGGTGAACCAAGCATTATTCCGACTGCAGGTGCTGTGGCCAATGCAGTGAGTCATGCCATCGGCGTGCAAATGAATGAAATTCCACTTACACCAGAACGCGTTTTGAATGCAATAAATGGAAAATAGAATGAAAACATTATTAACACATTGTCGAATAGTAAACCCCTACGGGCAAATATCATTTTTGGACAATGGATTCATTTTAATTGAAGATGGATTGATCAAAGATGTGGGTGCAATGAGCCCAAGTATCCAAGGTGATGAAACCATTGATTTATCCGGAAAAACTGTGTTACCGGGTATGATTAATGCTCACGCTCATTTATATTCTGCTTTGGCGGTCGGGATGCCGTTTCCCAAAGGGAATCCAACTAATTTTACTGAAGTGTTAGAACAGGTCTGGTGGATATTGGACTTGGCGTTAGATAAAGAAAGTACTCAAGCATCTTACGAATCCGGGTTAGTGGACCATTTGCGCCATGGAGTTACAACGGTGATAGACCATCACTCCAGTCAAAACTATGTAAAAGGTTCTTTAAATCTGCTTGCGGAATCTGCAGAAAAATTGGGAATCAATATTTCTGGTGCATTTGAAATGACTGACCGAAATGGTGAAAATACATTTCAAGAAAGTTTGGAAGAAAATATTTCTTTTCATCAATCATTTAATCAATCCGACACTGTTCGCCCATTGATTGGATTACACGCTTCATTCACCTTGTCTGATAAATCTTTACAGAAAATATCTGATGTGTTGAAAAATGAATCAAATTGGGGAATTCATATCCATACTGCAGAAGATAAAGCAGATCAATTGGATGCCGTAAATCGTGGTTATAAATCCACATTAGACCGGTTGAATCATTTTGGATTATTGAATGAAAATAGTCTTGTGATTCATGGCATTCATTTTGTTGAAGAAGATTTAAAAATCGCAAAAGATACAGGTGCTATATTAGTGCACAATCCATCATCCAATGCAAACAACCGTGTTGGCATGACACCTAATGAAACAATTCAACAATTGAAATCAGGATTAGGTACAGATGGAATGCAAGGGAATATGTTAGGTGAAGCAAAAGAAGGTACACTCATTAGAAGTGGGCACCTTGCCGGAGGTGAGTCCAGTGTGAATTATGCGGAATTACTCTTTAAAAATAATCCTGAAATCGCATCAAAAATATTTGGACGAAAAATTGGGAAACTTGATCCGGGATATGCAGCTGACTTGGCCATATTTGATTATTCACCAAGAACAGATTTCAATAAAAATAATTGGATTGGGCATACTTTGTTTGGAATGGAAAAGCCAAGCGATGTTATGACGAATGGAATTTTTAGAATACGTGATAACACATTCACAGAAATTGATGAAAAAGATTTATTAAACAATGCAGAAAAACAGTCACAAAAATTGTGGCAAAAAATGGAAAAAATATGATAGCCACGAAGTATCCCGCAAAAAATCGGGATGCAAGCACGCGAAGAATCACGAATGAGTAAAATAATAAAGAGAAAAATCCAACCCAATTTGTCCCCCTGTAATAGGGGGACCGCAGGGGGTATTATGAACGGAAGATTGAGTTACTTTGTGTCTTTGAGCCTTCGTGGAAAAGACTAAATAAAGGAATACGAAAAGAATGAACATACAAGATCAATTAAGAGCTATATCTCAATTAGATATTAGCGGATACGGGAAAGACTTTTTGCTCACGTGGGAAAAGTCTGATGACGAAATAAAAGCTACATTATTTTTAGCTGAATTATTCAAAGAAATGCACAAACAAGGATTAACCTATAAAACATTTGATGCAGGATTAGCCTTATCCATTTTTCGGGATAATTCAACTCGCACACGATTTAGTTTTGCTTCTGCAGCGAATGCACTTGGATTAGAAGTAGCCGATTTAGATGAAGAAAAATCGCAAATTGCTCACGGGGAAACAGTGAGAGAAACTGCCAATATGATTTCGTTTATGACAGATGTTATTGGCATCCGTGATGATATGTTTTTAGGCGAAGGAAATACCTATATGAGAGAAGTGGCTGAAGCGGTTCAAACGGGATTTGAAGAAGGAACGCTTCATCAACGACCAGCTTTGGTGAATTTGCAGTGCGATATTGACCATCCAACCCAAAGTATGTCTGATTTAGCCATGTTGAAACACACCTTTGGTTCATTGGAAAATTTGAAAGGGAAGAAAATTGCCATGACGTGGGCCTATTCTCCAAGTTATGGAAAACCATTGTCAGTTCCCCAAGGTGTCATTGGGCTTATGACACGTTTTGGCATGGATGTAACATTGGCCCATCCTGAAGGGTATGGACTTATTCCTGATGTCGTTGAATTAGCAGGGAAGCAGGCCGAATCCAGTGGCGGTACATTTTCGGTGTCAAATGATATGACTGATGCATTCCAAGGTGCAGATATTGTGTACCCGAAATCATGGGCGCCCTATAATGTAATGGGTCGTAGAACTGAATTATTGAAAGCGGGTGATAAGGCAGGATTAAAATCTCTTGAACAAGAAGCGTTAGCCAATAATGCAAAATATACAGATTGGGAATGTGATGAAGATAAAATGGCTGCAACAAAAGATGGAAAAGCACTATATATGCATTGCTTACCAGCAGACATTACGGATGTTAGTTGTGAAAAAGGTGAAGTAAGTAAATCTGTTTTCGATCGATATCGTAAAGATACCTATATAGAAGCAAGTTATAAGCCGTACGTTATTGCATCTATGATGTTTTTGGGTAGATTAGATAATCCTATTGAAAAATTAAATGAATTGGTCAATAAAATGGAAAAACGATTTTAAATAAATAGCCACGAAGAACGCGAAGATTAAAAAGAAATAAATAAAAACATAAAGGAAGTAGAAAAATAATTTGCAAACAGATTTCAAAAAAAGTAAAGGATGTCTAATCATTGGATACCTTTATGCCTTTGAGACTTTGTGGCAGAACAAAATATTATGATTAATGGAAAAAAACTGGTCGTTATTGCTTTAGGTGGAAATGCCATTAAACAAGCTGGAGAAGTTGGTACCGCTGAAGATCAATTTAGAAATGTGGCTATATCTTGTGAGCAATTGGTTGAAATGAATAAACAGGATTATCTCATGGTGTTGACTCATGGGAATGGTCCCCAAGCAGGAAATTTGCTTATTCAGCAAGAAGAAGGAAGCAAATTGGTCCCATCTATGCCTTTAGATGTCGTGGATGCCATGACGCAAGGTGAAATTGGATATATGTTTCAAAATCAATTACAAAATGCCTTTTGCCGAGACGGAAGAGACATTCCCATTGCATCCATTATTACTCAAATGATTGTAGATGAGAATGATCCAGATTTTTTGGATCCATCTAAACCTGTAGGACCATTTTACACAAAAGAAGAAGCCAAAGAGTTGGAAAAAACCAAAGGATACATCGTAAAAGAAGCTCGATCTGGAACGGATAAAAATTGGCGACGCGTAGTCCCTTCTCCTGCACCTATCGGATTAGTAGAAGCGAAAGTGATTCGTACATTGGTAGGAAAACGCGTCATTGTAATTACATCCGGTGGTGGTGGTATTCCCGTAA
>CAZGFQ010000030.1:24940-27213 GCA_964525185.1 uncultured bacterium | reverse complement strand
AAAATGATCTAAGAAAAAATAATATCGACCCCGTCATTAGAATAAATTGACTTAATGAGTACGAATATACCATATCATAGACCCATTTTACCCTCAGATATACATGATGTATTTCCAGAATCGGTTCAATCCGGCTGGCTAACAACCGGTCCACAAGTTGAAAAGTTTGAAAATGCATTACAATCTTATCTTGACGCAAATCATGTGGTAGCTGTGAATTCGTGTACCGGCGCACTTCATTTAGCTTTAGCGGCTAAAGGATTTGGCTCCGGTGATAAATTTATTGTACCCACAAATACATTTGTAGCATCAGCTGCTGTTGGCGAATGGTTAGGTATGGAACCCATATTGATTGATTGTGATCCAGACAGCCATAATCTTGATTTAAACAGCGTAGAAAAAACCTTATCTCAAAATTCAGATGTTAAAGCAATTATACCTGTACATGTTGCCGGTGAACCTGTTGATATGAAAACCATTTTTGAATGGGCAGAAGAATATAACCTATTTATAGTTGAAGATGCTGCTCATGCATTAGAAGCAGAATCCACTGCAGGGAAAATTGGACGAACAAACTATGCAGCTGCATTTTCATTTTATGCGAATAAAAATATTACATCAGGCGGGGAAGGTGGAGCACTTGCCACTCAAGATGAAGAATTAGCGTATGATATAAAACATTTATCCTTGCATGGATTATCTAAAGATGGTTGGGAACGATATGCAGCTAAAAATGGATGGAGATATGAAATAACTCAACTCGGTTATAAGTATAATATGACTGATATTGCCGGTGCATTTGGGTTAAAACAACTATCCCATGTTGATGATTGGCATCATAAAAGATTTCAGATTATTGAAAAGTTTAATCGTGGATTTGAAAATATTAATGGTTTAACTCTACCAACTTTCAATACCACCGGTAAACATGGATATCATTTATATATTGTTCAATTTAAAGAAGATCTTTGGCAGATTTCACGAGATGAATTTATTAAAAAAGTAAATAAAAGCGGCATAGGCACATCGGTACATTATGTCCCATTACATCTTCATTCATACTATCAGAAAACATATGGATATTCAAATGAAGAATTTCCAGTTGCTACAGCATTATCCAACCGCATTATTTCACTTCCCCTTTTTCCTGATTTAAGGGATGATGAAATAGAATATATCATCCACACGATGAATCAATTGTGGACGCAATATTCATTATAATTATTGTTTAAATTACCTATATGACTATTCATTTGATTTCTCGCTTAATGGCGATTTCTCTCCTTATTGCCCTTTTGCCGCTCTTCATAGTATTGGTGTTTTTTAGTTTTATCTCTCAAGGGCGACCTATCTTTTTTAAACATAGACGTGTTGGATTGAATTTTTCTGAATTTGACCTATTGAAGTTCAGAACTTTAAATGGGTTAGATGGTCATTCGATTACGATTGGGCAGGATACACGCATTACAAAGTGGGGACAATTTCTAAGACGGTGGAAATTAGATGAATTACCTCAACTCATTAATATCATAAAAGGAGAAATGGGATTCATTGGTCCCCGCCCCGAAGTGCCGGAATTTGTATCTAAAGATACCTTTCCATTCCTTGAATCCGCTCGCCCGGGCCTTTCTGATTTTGCATCGATTATTTTAATTGATGAAAGTGAAATATTGGATAAAATTCACCACCATGATCCATATCGATATATTTTACCATTAAAACTTTCATTAGCGGAATATTATGTTGAAGTAAAGGGTATATTCACAGATATATCCATTGCAACCCTTACATTGATAGCCATCGTATTTCCTAATTTTGCTTCATGGTGGACGATTCGATTTATGCTAAAAGACTATTTTAAAAATCATCCCATAGATTCGCTTGGACTGGACTTGGTTGTAAAAACCCGATAGTTTAACAAACCATTATATAATAAAAAGCCTCATTATTTTAATGAGGCTTTTTGTTTTTATTTGATTTAATAATTCGTTTCAGAATTGAAAATCCATCACGTAATCTTAACTTTTTACCATCAATTGAATGTCTTCGATGATAAGAAATAGGTACTTCGATAATGTTATTTACCTCACGATGGATCATGCTGGATAATTCAACTTCAATATCAAATGTTTTAGATTTTAAATCATTTATTGGAATATCATTTTTATTAAAAGATTTCATACAGCATAAAACATCTGAATAGGATGAATGATGAACACGGTTAAATAATGAATTTAAAATCCAATTTCCAAAAGAAAATATTCCAATACCAC
>CAZGFQ010000030.1:0-24840 GCA_964525185.1 uncultured bacterium | reverse complement strand
CGGTTAAATAATGAATTTAAAATCCAATTTCCAAAAGAAAATATTCCAATACCACGGTGTCCGTCAATCCAACGAGTTCCAAATACAGCTTTTGATTCATTTTTTAATATTGGGACTATCATAGATGAAATATTATTCACATGAATTTCCAAATCACCATCCATAAGGACAACATGGGGATACTGTGATTTATCAAGTCCGAGTTTAATCGCTTGCCCTTTTCCTGATTGACTATCTTGAGAGTAAAGTTGAGTGAATTTACATTCATCAAGCAACTCAAATGTATTATCGGTACTTCCATCATTCACAAATAGAATTTCATGTTGGGATGAATAGGGTTCTAATTGTTGTAGTAACTCTTCTATTGAATTTTCCTCATTGAAAACAGGTATTATAATGGAAAAATTCATAATCGGTTAATAAGAATATGATTGAATTCTTTATCCTACTCCAAGTTTAACAATATGCTCATCCCCATTCGCAGGATACACATTTCGCGTATCAATAATCAATTTAGCTGAATCTTTGATTAATTGATAATCAACATCACTATGGTCTGTTAAGATTGCAACAGCATCGTAGGAATTCAATATGGATGAAGATAAAGATTCGATGCCTGTTTTTGTGGAATCGAATAATGAAATGGATGGAACCCACGGATCATAATAATCAATGTCAGCGCCATGATCATTCAGTAAACTAATGACATCTAATGAGGGTGATTCTCTTACATCATTTACATCTTTTTTATATGCAACACCAAGAATTAAGATTCGAGATCCATTCAATGCTTTTTGATGCTCATTTAATCCATCAGAAATAATATTCACAACGTGATTAGGCATATTAGTATTTATTTCCCCTGCCAGTTCAATAAAACGTGCATCATAATCTAATGCTTTCAATTTCCATGATAAATAGTGGGGATCAACAGGGATACAGTGGCCACCTAGCCCTGGACCTGGAGTGAATTTCATAAAGCCGAATGGTTTAGTAGATGCTGCATCAATCACTTCCCAAGCATCAATACCTAATTTTTCACACATAATGGCTACTTCATTCGCTAAACCAATATTAATGGCTCTAAATGTATTTTCTAATAATTTAGTCATTTCTGCGGCTGCTGTTGAAGAAACGGGGATAACTTCATTCACAATTGATTCATACAATAATTTTCCAGCCTGAATACATTCTGGAGTGGTCCCACCTAATACTTTAGGTGTATTGTGTGTTTGAAATTGTTGATTACCGGGATCGATTCGTTCAGGAGAAAAACATAAGAAAAAATCTTTTCCCACTTCAAGCCCAGAAGAAGATAAAGCAGGCAAAACCAATTCTTGTGTAGATCCAGGATAAGTTGTGCTTTCGAGTACAATAAGCATATCCTTATGTATCACATTTTCAATTTCTTTCACCGCACTTATTACATAAGACATATCGGGGTTTTTAAGTTTATTTAAGGGAGTTGGAACACAAATGCTAATGGTATCCATTTCAGCTAACTGGGCAAAATCGTCAGTAGCGTTAAATAGATTATTTTCAACTGCATCTTTTAACTCAGAATCACTTACATCTGCTATATAGTTATTTCCTTCGTTTAATAAAGACACTTTTTCTGCACTAATATCAAAGCCGGTTACTTTGAAGCCTGCCTTTACAAATTCCATTGTAAGGGGGAGCCCAACATAGCCAAGACCAATTACACCGACACGTGCAGATCGATTTTCAATTTTAGTTAATAAATTCATTAATATAATCCATATTTAAAGTCCGCAAAGTTACGGGAAAAAAAGTCGTGACCAAATATTACAATATGTTAGAAAATGTCAAAAGAAATTGACTAATAATGGGAATTAGAATTTCATCTCCCAATTCATTAAGTTAATTTCCAATTATCTATGGACGTCATTCGCTTAAAAAACATTTTAATCTATGCCCGGCACGGTGTGCATATGGGTGAAAATGAATTGGGTGGTCAATTCGAAATAGACCTAGAATGTTTTGCTAATTTAAAAAATGCGGGACAAGATGATGATTTGAAACAAACGGTAGATTATGGAGCAATATACCAACGAGTGGTAGATTTGTTTACGCAAAAGCCATATAAATTAATTGAATCTGTTGGAGAAGCTATTTGCAAGGAATTGCTAAAACAATTTCCAATAGAAAAAGTCATTATCCGTATTCGAAAACCGCATGCTCCCATTGACGCTATTTTAGATACAGTCGAAATTGAACTTTGTCGTACAGTTGAAGATTATGCCTGAATTAGCGTATTTATCAATTGGGTCCAATATTGGGGACAGGGAAGCAAATTTAGCAGGAGCCACAACCGCCTTAGGGACTTATTACCAAATTAATAATATTCAATCATCTTCCTATTATGAAACAGCGCCTTTAATCAATACAGAGCAGCCTGATTTTCTTAATGCCGTTTTATCATGTGATACAGATTTAACACCTTTTGAATTACTTGACACAGTTCACCAAGTGGAATCGATGCTTGGGCGTCCCGTATTGCGAAACAAGAATGAGCCACGAACCATAGATATTGACATTGTCACCCACGGAGATGCAGTCATCCAGACAAATGAATTAACAATTCCACATCCTGAAATATTAAATCGAAAATTTATTTTAATTCCACTGGAAGAAATCGCTCCAAACTTTGAAATTCCACTTTTAAAAATGACAGCTACAGATTGTTTACAGGTTACGAATGATACATCTAGGGTTGTAAAACATGTTATGGAGAAACAAGCTTGAGAAATTTGTACTATATTGCTATTGAAGGTCCCATTGGCGTTGGAAAAAGTAGCTTAGCTCGTTTATTGTCTAAAGAATTAGGTGCGAGATTAGTCGTTGAAGAATTTGAGGAAAATCCTTTTTTACCAGAATTTTATGTAGACCCTGAAAGGTATGCATTTCAAACACAATTATTTTTTCTATTACAGCGATATCGCCAACAGCAAGATTTAAGACAAGTAGATATGTTCCAAAAATTACTCGTCACAGACTACATGTTTGTAAAAGATCGATTATTTGCTTCTCTTAATTTAAATGAAAAAGAAATGCAGCTGTATGATACTGTAGCCAATTTATTAGAGCGAAATGTAATTAATCCAGATTTGGTAATTTATCTTCAAGCTGATACAGATACATTAATGAAAAATATTGCAAAACGTGGTAGAGAAATGGAAAAAAATATTACGTATGAATATATCGATGCTCTCAACCAAGTATATACAGAATTCTTTTTCAGATACCAGGATACACCCCTTGTCATCATAAATACAAATAATATTGATTTTGTGAATAATAAAAATGATTTAGATGAAGTGATTAGTTATATACGCCAACCCGTTTCAGGAACAAAATTCTTTAATCCAGCTTCAGGGTTTTAATTTTGTTTCGAATTTTATTTCTGGCGCTATTAGGATATTTAGCATTTAATCTTATATCTTTTCTATGGAAAGTGAAAATTATTAAAGATAAAACCAAAGTTAAAGTTGAGAAACAATCGTTTAGAAACAAAGTGTCTAAAATGGATATTCAAGATGCTGAATACAAAGATGTGGATGAATGACATGTCTTCCAAAATCCAAAATCAGTTTTCTTTGTTCTGTAATCAATATGCAAATGAAGATTGAACAAGGATTAATGAATAAGGAAGCTTGAATTGGTTCAAAACAATGTTAAAAATGATAAAACATCTAAAACCCAATATCATTGTTCCTTGTTATTTAATCATAATACAATAAAATAAAAAGATATTATTAAGAATCAAAACTTAACCTACTGTTGAAAAATGGATAAATTCGACTTAGAAGAGAGACTTGTTACATTTTCAGTTTTGATCATAGAGCTGACTAATGAAATGGAAAAATCTAAAGCTGGGAATCATCTTTCGGGGCAATTAATTCGTTCGGGAACTTCTGTTGCTTTGAATTATGGTGAAGCACAAAGTGGAGAATCAAGGAGAGATTTTATTCATAAAATTAAAATAGTATTAAAAGAATTAAGAGAAACATTTGTTTGCTTAAAAATTATTTACAGAACTAAATTATATAAGTCAAAGCCTAAAATCGAGAAAATTATGATCGAGGCAAATGAATTAATATCAATTTTTGTAAAAAGCGTTGAAACTGCCCAAAAAAATAATAATTAGTGGAATCTTCTAAACTCATAATTCAACATTCCTTGTTCATCAATCAACATTAAAATGAATATTCAACACAAATTAGATAATACTTCAAAAATAAAAAATCATCTTTCCTTGTTCTGTAATCAATATGCAAATGAAGATTGAACAAGGATTAATGAATAAGGAAGCTTGAATTGGTTCAAAACAATGTTAAAAATGATAAAACATCTAAAACCCAATATCATTGTTCCTTGTTCTAGAATCTTTACACAATTGAACAATAATAGAATAGGATAACCGGAAACAAAATGAGAAAGTTTATTTTAGATCAAAAAGCCCATCCAAAATTGCGAAATATTGGTTTATTAGTTTTAAGACTTGTAGTAGGATATTTTTTATTTTTTAATCATGGATTAGATAAACTAATTGCCGGACCCGAAAAGTGGGCTAAACTTGGTTCATTGGGGATGGGGAGTCTAGGAATATCTTTTGGGCATGTGTTTTTTGGATTTATAGCAGCATTTAGCGAGAGTATTTGTGCTTTATTGGTATTAGTTGGCTTAATGACACGACCCGCTTCTATTTTTATTATTTTAACAATGGGTGTGGCGGGGCTGTTTCATTTAGGGCGTGGCGAATCTCCTGAATCAGCATTTCTATATTTGGCTGCCTATTTGGCTATTTTCCTCATGGGCTCTGGCAAATACAGTATTGATAGATTTTTATTTAAAAGAACACCATGATTGCAGCCAGATTCCATAAACATGGAGCACCAGATGTTTTAACAATTGAATCTATCCCAAAACCACATATGCCTGATAACCATGTATTGGTAGAAATCAAGGCCGCGGGTATGAACCATTTGGATCTTTGGATTAGGAAAGGCATTCCTGGAATTCAATTGCCCATGATACCTGGAAGTGATGGTGCCGGTATTGTTATTGATGTGGGAAAAAATATTTCATCCTTTCAAGTTGGCGATTTTGTTATGATACAACCTTTGCTTTATTGTGGTGAATGTCGAGCGTGTGCTGACGGTCAAGAAAACCACTGCGACTCTTTTGGAATCCTTGGGGAAACTCAGGATGGAACATGTGCATCCCACATAAGTGTATTAGAAAAAAATATAATCAAAATGCCGACTCACCTATCTTTTAAAGAAGCAGCTGGGTTTAGCCTTGTAGCTCAAACATCTTATGAAATGTTAGTTAAGAAAGCACAAATAAAACCCGGTGAAACTGTTCTAATTTGGGGGGCAAGTTCAGGAGTTGGGAGTATGGGGATTCAAATAGCAAAAGCATTAAATTGCTCCGTTATTGCTATTACGAGTTCTACTGAAAAGTGTCAAAAAGTTCAATCCTTAGGTGCGGATGAAATAATTAATCATAAGTCAAATAATGTATTTGATACTGTAATGGATATAACGGACCAAAGGGGAGTGGATGTTGTTTTTGAGCATGTTGGACAAGCATCATGGGAAACATCTATGAAAGTTCTAAGAAAGGGTGGAAGGGTTGTCACATGTGGTGCTACCACAGGACCGAAGGCAACCATCAATTTGACACATGTTTTTTATAAACAATTATCCATTTTAGGAAGTACTATGGGCTCCGCTAAATCCATGAGAGAAGCTACAGCTCTATTAAATGCCCAGAAAATTAAACCCATAATAGATACAGTTTTTTCATTAAATGATATTCAAAAAGCTCATTCTTATTTAGAGTCTTCAAATCAATTTGGGAAAGTAATTATCGAGATTCCAAGTGAAGTATAATAAATATCAAAAACATGTATTTGTCTGTACGAATAAAAGACCTTTGGATAATGGTCGACAGGATTGCTCATCCTGTGGCGGGGATGAATTACGGCTTCAATTGGTTAAGCTAGTTAATAAACATGGGTTAAAAGGAAAAGTTCGGATTAATAAAGCTGGGTGCCTAGATGTCTGTGAAATGGGACCTGCAATGGTTATTTATCCTGATGAATATTGGTACTTAAAGGTTAACATCGACGATGTAGAAACTATTTTTACCCAATCTATTTTGAATAATCAAATAGTAGATAATTTAATTGCAACATCATGTGAATTTGATGAATTAAAAAGGATTCGTTTAAAATGAAAAAATGGATTATTTTTTTCTTACCTGTCATAACATGGGCACAATTCTCAACAGTCCAAAATGCATTTGGTATAGATATTGGCACAAAAGGGTCAGGACTCTTTTTTAATCGAGTTTGGCATCATGAAAATGAAAAAATTGGTTATATGGCTGAATGGAGATTCTATGATATTAAGGGGAATGATGAAACGTACGTATACAATTATTATTCAAATCAATACGAAACGGTAGGAAAAAGAAGTTTATTTTTATCTCCAATTTATTTAGGTGGAAAATGGTACCCATTCTCAGGGAAAATTGATAATAATTTTTCTCCATTTGCAACTATTCTAGGTGGACCGGTATTTGTAATGGATGGAAATGAAAGTAATTCGTTTAAGGAAAGATGGGGAAATCCTGATACTTTTTGGACTTATGGTGTATTCGCTGGTTTCGGAATAGATTTCAAAATGATGACGCAATCTACTATATCTGTGAATTTAGGTTTCGATTATTTACCCATGAACCGAGATCTAAACGGTGATTCTCAATTTGGCGGTTTTCTTATTCATATTGCTTTTTATCAGCCAAAAAAATGAGTTTAGACCACGCATTCTTTGTTGAACCATCTTCCGTTCAAAATCAAACATTTACATTAAATGAAGATGAATCTCATCATGCTTATCATGTGCTAAGAATGAAACCAGGTATGCACATTCGATTATTGGACGGAAATGGAATGGGGTATGTAGGTGAAATAAAAGCATTAGGGAGCCATGTTTCAGGAAAAATAATCGACATTCATCCACAATTTGGCGAAAATGCAATACCAATACATTTAGCCTTGGGTATCATTAAAAAAGATAGATTTGAATTAGCTCTTGAAAAAGCAACCGAATTAGGGGTGCAGTCAATTACCCCTTTAATCTTAGACAGATGTATAAAAAGAACGGTCAAATTAGAACGATCAAGAAAGCTGGTAAAGGTCGCATCGAAGCAGTGTCAACGTAGTTTTTCCCCATTGATTCATGAACCGACAAAATTAAATAATTGGATAATCGCTACGGCAAATGAAGTTAGAATTGGATGTTTTATAGGGAGTAAAATGCCAATATCCAATGTGCCAAAATTGCACCCATCAAAACCATTACATATTGTCATTGGTCCTGAAGGAGATTTCTCAGAAATAGAAACTAAACAATTAAATGAAAATAATGTGTTACCCGTATCGTTGGGTCCAAGACGATTGCGATCTGAAACCGCTGTTATGACAGCTCTTGCCATTTTAAATGAATCTATTAATTGAAAGGAAAAATAATGGAAGATTGCCTTTTTTGTAAAATCTTAAATAAAGAAATCCCTGCAGAAATTGTATTTGAGAATGAACGCATTTTAGCATTTAAAGATATTAGCCCTCAAGCTCCCGTCCATATTTTGATTATCCCTAAAATTCATATCCCAACTTTAAATGAGTTAGAAGAATCACATAAAGAAATAATGGGTGAATTGTTATTAACAGCTTCTAAACTTGCAAAAAAAGAAGGAATTGCAGACGGTGGGTATAGGACAGGATTTAATTGTGGCGAAGCAGCGGGTCAAACAGTATGGCATATTCATCTTCATTTATTAGGTGGTCGTTCGTTTAATTGGCCCCCTGGTTAAGCTATTTTTGGCATTAAACAAGGTTGGATTGTTCCACTGGAATTCTCGTCTGAAAAGTGTTAAAATCAACGCTTAATCCTCGGAACATTAATGTATATATCTGAACTAAAAATGCATGGTTTCAAATCCTTCGCAAGTAAGGAATCTTTGAAACTCGGAGAAGGGATCACTACGGTAGTAGGCCCCAATGGCTGTGGCAAAACAAATATTGTTGATGCCATCCGCTGGGTATTAGGGGAACAGAAGTCAAGTGTGCTCCGAAGCGGAAAAATGGAAGATGTTATTTTTAATGGTTCTGCCGGACTTAAACCTTTAAGTGTATGTGAAGTATCTCTCGTCGTTCACAATAATAAAGGGAAACTTCCAATTGAATATAATGATATTGAAATCGGTCGTCGCGTATATAGAAGTGGCGAAAGTGAATATTTTCTAAATAAAACGCCCTGTAGATTAAAAGATATAAATGAACTTTTTGTTGATACAGGTATGGGGGCTGATGCTTATTCTGTCATTGAATTAAAAATGATTGAACAAATATTATCTGAGTCTAGTGATGACCGCCGAAGAATGTTTGAAGAAGCAGCTGGTATCAATAAATACCGTCATCAGAGGAAATCTACGTTAAGAAAATTTGAAGCAACGCATATAGATTTAGAACGCATTAGTGATATTATTGCAGAAGTTGAACAAAAAGTTCACGGGCTTGCCCTCCAATTGAAGCGTTTTGAACGTCATGCAAAATTAACGGAAAAATTAAAAAAGGCGGATTTAGCCTTAGCCTTTTTACAAGTAAATCGATTGGCCCAACAATCAGCGCCTCTACAGTCAAAAATAACCGAACTCAACTATTTAAGAGAATCCAAAGCAACTGAAGGCTCTATTCATGAGAATGAGCTTAATCAACTTCAAGAAGTGTATCAAAACCAAAGCAAAGAATTGGCAGAGCAACAAGAAGCACTAAATTCATTAAATGAAAAAAGGGAGTCGCTTCAAAATGATTTATTAGTTTGGACTGAACAAAATAGATCTGCAGAACAATCAATTAATCGGCTTGGGCTAGAAAAAAGAAATAACGAAAGTAAAAAAGAGCAGCTCAAATCCAACTCTAAAGAATTAGAAAAAGATATTGATACGCTCGAACCTATTATTAATAATCAGCTTGAGTTATATCAAACGGAAAAAGAAAATTTTGATTCTAAAAACCATATTTATGAGACAGCATCAAAAGCATTAGACGCATTACAAGATGAACGTTGGAGCGTGCAAAGAAAAATATCAAATGATGAATCTTTATTAAAAAGAACAGAAGCTGTCATTCAAGAAAAAGAAAATCGCTTTGAAAAACTGAAAGACCAAACTTCAGATTTATCAAAGGCAAAGAAAGAATTATCACAATCAACTAAATCCATAGAAGATGAATGGACAAAGGCCGTTTCAAAACTTGCAGAGAAAAAAGAATCTCTAAGCACGTATGAAAATCAAATATTCTCATTAAGAGAAGATGCAGATAATTTGTCAAAAAGCAAACACTCCATTTCCGCACAAATTGAATCCCTAAAAGGGCAACATGGATTTTATCATGAATTAATTGAATCTAAAGAAGGTTTTCCAGAAGGGACTCGATACATATTAGAAAATCCGAAAACATTTGATGGCGTCGTTGGAACTGTTGCAGATATTTTTGAAGTAGATCCTTCTTATCGCAATGCTCTAGAAGCTGGACTGGGCGATTTATCTCATTGCTTAGTTGCAACGGACAGAACAGCTGCCGTAAATACACTAGAAAAAGCACGGTCACTTCAGGCAGGCGATTTAACTATTATTCCATTGAAAGAAGCGTCCAATCTAAAAATTACACTTAAAAAATGCCCAAATGGTAAAAATATAATTGGGCGTGCATCTGATCTTGTTACCACAAACAAATCTTTAGAACCATTGGCAGACTATTTATTGGGGAATTTATTAATTGTAGAAGATTTGCAAGATGCAATGGATAATTCCCAATTTGATGGGTGGAGTTTGGTTGATAAAAATGGTGCATATTTAGGTGACGACCTTGTGTTGAAAAACCGCCAAGCATCTGAGCATGGCCATATTATGGGCCGGAAAAAGAAGATTGAAACGATTGACAAAGAATTGTCTGACCTTGAAAAAGAATTGTCAATAGTGGATGATTCATTAGCTCAAAACCAACAAGCCATGAATGATGCAAAAGAAGCCATTCAAGAAGGATTACAATCTGTTGAACAGGCGAATCAACATTTAAGCCAATGTGAGACTAACAAATTAAGAAACCAATTCCAATTAACCCAACAATCAGAAACACTTGAGACACTTACCCAAGAAATACAAGATCTTGAGCAAGAAATAAAAGAAGGACAAAAAGCAGTCGAAGCATTAAGACCTGCAATGGTTAAGGCTGAAAAACTTATATCAGGGTTTAAAGCTAAAATCGAAAAAGCAAATACTCATATGTTGGAATCTCGAAAAGAGCGCGATGATTTCAGTCAAAAAGTTCAGGATATTAGAATTGCGTTGTTGGAATTAGAGAGCCAGAGAGAAAATCTTGTATTTAAACTAAAAACAGGTAAAGAAACGATTGAAGAGTTAGGTTTACGTCAAAATGATATTCAAGTTGAAATGGAATCATTGAATGAAAAAAGAATTACCCTTGATGAAAATTCTACTTCTGGAGAAAAAGAACTAACAACATTAACAGGTGAAATCCAGAAACAAAAATCAATTTTAGATTTAAAACAATCAGCTTATAAAGAAACATATGAATCAATCGAATCTATACAATCTAAAATTCAATCTGAGCAACATGATCGCGAGCAATTATTAGAAGAATTAAAAAATGCAGAATTAGACGTTGCCGAGTCTAACCAAAAGTTGGCGCTTATTCGGGAACGAATTCAAGATCGATATCAAATCGCTATACCAAAATCATTGCAAGTTGATGAAACAGAAGATGAATTATCTTTCGATATTGAGAAATTCACTCGATCCATAGAAAATATTGGCCCAGTGAATATGGCAGTAAAAGATGAATATGAAGAAGAAGTAGAGCGACTAAATACTCTAAAAGTACAATGTGATGATTTGTCTGAAGCAGAAGAAAATTTGCGTGAAACCATCAGGAAGATTGACCGAATTGCGCGAAAAAGATTTCAAGAAACATTTGATTTAATTAAAACAAATTTTGAAAAACTATTTCAAATGTTCTTTGAAGGTGGTCATGCAACATTACGACTAGTGGGTGATCCAGATCCATTGGATTCAAGTATTGCGATTGAAGCACAACCTCCGGGCAAAAGAAATGCATCTCTTCGACTATTGTCTAGTGGAGAAAAAGCTTTAACGGCTATTTCATTATTATTTTCAATATATCAAGTAAAACCGAGCCCATACTGTATTCTTGATGAAGTCGATGCCCCCCTTGATGATGTGAATATTCATAAATTTACTCGAGTACTAAAAAAGTTTTCTGATGAGACACAGTTCATTGTTGTAACACATAATAAATTGACGATGGAAAATGCAGATATGATGTATGGTGTGACCCAAGAGAAAAAAGGTGTTTCGAAACTTGTGTCAGTCAAATTTGATTGACACTATTTTAGTCTATAAATATGTCAGCTAAAATACGCCGAAAACGTCTCTTCTTAATTGATGGATATGCTCTTTTGTATCGAGCACATTATGCCCTTATACGAAATCCACTTATTACAAGTTATGGGTTACATACAAGTGCTTTATATGGATTTGTGAATCAAGTATTTAGTCTTATCCAGAAGGAAAAACCTGAATATTTCGCAGCAATATTCGATTCAAAAGAAAAAACGTTCCGTCATGATATGTATCCAGAATACAAGTCACATCGCCCCCCGATGCCAGAAGAATTGCAATCACAATTACCCCATTTATGGGATCTGCTCGATGCAATGCAAATCCGAACAATGAAGAAACCGGGATTTGAAGCGGATGATATTATCGGTACGTTAGCTAGAGATGGCGATAAGAATGGTATTGACGTATATATTGTGAGTGGAGATAAAGATTTTATGCAATTAATGAATGATCATATTTTCTTATATACTCCCGGACGGCGAGGGGAAAGTCCAACTATTTATGACCATGATGGAGTGGTTGGCCGGTGGGGCGTTCCTCCTGATAAAATTATAGACTTATTAGGGTTAATGGGTGATAGTTCTGATAATATACCTGGTGTTGCAGGTGTTGGGCCTAAAACTGCAGTAAAACTAATTAAAAAGTACGGGTCTTTGGAAGCTTCCTTAGATCAAGCTGAATCCCAAAAAAATGCACGTGTAAGACGTGGGTTAATGGATGGAAAAGATAATGCAATTTTAAGTAAAGAACTTGTAACCATTGATACTAATATGAAATTAGAATATGGTGCTTGTGACCTATCGCTCGAACCATTCAGTGTTGATTTATTAACAGCAAAATTAACCGAATTAGAATTCCATGCTTTAGTGAATAAATTACATTCGTTTTCACAAGATAAATCACTTCCTGAACCTGATTCACCCAAAAAACATTATACGACTGTTATGACTTTAGCAGAATTAAAAAAAGTTGTTTCTGAATTGGAAACAGCCGATCTTATTTCGTTTGATCTTGAAACAACATCCGTCATTCCGATGGAAACTGATATTGTTGGTTTCAGTTTTTGCATTCGCCCAAATGAAGGATGGTATATACCCGTTTTATTTAAAGATAAATCATCAAATATGTTTGGAGATAATGATTTAGATATTGTTTTAGATGAATGTAGAAATGTGTTAGAAAATGATCAAATTCACCTTACGGGTCAAAATATAAAATTTGATGCACTTATAATGAGAAATCATGGTATCGATGTAAATGGAATTGTTTTTGATACACTTATTGCAGCTCATTTAACGAACCCTATAACTAATTCATATAAACTAGATACATTAAGTTTAGATTTATTGAATTATCAAATGATGCCTATAGAAGATTTAATTGGGAAAGGTAGAAATCATATTACAATGGCTGAAGTTGACTTGGACAAAACAGCCTTCTATGCGGCAGAAGATGTTGATGTTGTTACTCAAATTACTCCCATTTTACAGGAAAAATTAAAAGAAGATAATTTATCCGACTTTTATCATAAAACTGAATTACCCCTTATTCCGGTATTATTAGAAATGGAATGGAATGGTACATATGTTAATAAAGAATATTTAGGAAATATGTCCACGGAATTAGGAGAAAGAATTGACAAACTTATTGCAAATATTCATAAAGAAGCTGGAACAGAATTCAATGTGAATTCAACTCAGCAATTGGCGAATGTATTATTTGACATCATTGGGTTAGAGCCAATAAAAAAACGATCCACAGCAGAACCTATTCTTCAAAAGCTAAAAGATTTAAATCCTATTCCTGGCATGATTCTGGAGTATAGGAAATTCAATAAAATGAAAAATACGTATGTAGATGCTTTACCTGAATTGATACATCCAAAAACGGGACGAATCCATGGTACTTTTAACCAATTCATAGCAGCGACAGGTCGATTATCAAGTACAAATCCTAATTTTCAAAATATTCCAATTCGTCATGAAGACGGGAGAGAAATTAGGAAAGCATTCAGTGCGCAAAAACCTGGATGGAAAATCATGTCCGCTGATTATTCTCAAATTGAACTTCGCATAATGGCACATTTAAGCCAGGATCCAGAATTAATACACGCATTCAAAAATGGTGAAGATATTCACACGCGTACCGCCAGTCTCGTTTTTGGTGTTCCGTTAAATGATGTATTACCAGATATGCGCAGAACAGCAAAAGTAGTAAACTTCGGAATTATGTATGGAGCTGGTCCATTTCGAATGAGTCAAGAGTTAGGAATCCCAAGAGGTGAATCTCAATTAATTATTGATAGCTATTTTAGGCAATATTCTGGCATTCGGAATTATATTGATGAAACAATAGAAAAAGCGCGTACAGAAAAAATGGTTGAAACATTATTAGGAAGGCGCAGACCAGTGTGGGATGCAGATAGTGATAATGGATTAAGACGGCAAGCAGCAGAAAGAATGGCTATCAATATGCCTGTTCAAGGCACCGCTGCTGAAATGATAAAACTTGCCATGATACACATTCATAAAAGATTAAAAGATTCTAAATATCAAGCAAAAATGATTTTGCAGGTGCATGATGAATTAGTGTTTGAAGTACCAGAAAATGAAGTGGAATCATTAGCAAAAATGGTTGTGGAAGAAATGGAAAATGCGCTCCCACTCTCAGTCCCTATTGTTGTAGACTGGGGAGTAGGTGAATCTTGGTTTGAAGCTCACTAATGAGTATAATAATCTTTTTGTAAAAACAACATTATCCTAAATTTGAACTAGCTCTAAAGAAATCGAATAATATGGAAGCAAGTGTAACACTTAAAAAAGTCGGCAAACTCGTTAAGGATAAAACGATCCTTGCAGGATTAACTTTTGGGATAGAAAAAGGATCATTAGTAGCTATTGTTGGAGACAATGATGCTGGCAAATCTACCATTTTACGTTTATTAGCTGGATTCGAAAACCCTGACTATGGACATATATATTTACAGGGGCTGAATACAGATAAACGAAGATTAGAAACACGAAAAATGGTTGGATATGTCCCACATGAAAACGATTTAGATCCATGGCTTACCCTTGAACAAAATATAAAATTTTATGGCTATCTATTTGGAGTGGAAATACAAACAATCCAGAGACGGTTGGACCATTATGCGGAACAATTGGATTTAACTCCTTATTTAAATGAACTTGCAAGTCGCGTTAGTCAGGGTATTCAAAAAAGAGCCATGATTATTAGAAGCTTAGTTCATAATCCTGATGTATTAATTATGGATGAACCTACTGGATTTATGGATGCATCATCTATTCGAAAAACATGGGATTTGATTGAAAAATTAAAGGGTGATAAAACAATTATTTATGTGAGTAATTCATTGAGTGAAGTAGAACAATCCCATGATCGAATATTAGTATTCAATAATGGGAAAATAATTCTAGATGGGCATTTAGATAAACTTCTTGAAAGCACAATTGAGTACCATCAATTTCAAATTGAATTCGAAACGCTAACAGATGAATTATTTAATCATTTATGCAAAGTGGTTACAGTCGTATCTCCAAATCGGTTAGGGAATATTTTTCATTTTTATGGTAGAACAAGAAGTGTCTTTTTCGATGTATTACAAGCAGCAAGTGGATTGCCCATGATTGACCTAAATGTAAAGAAATTGGGGTTACGAGATTTGTTAGACTCTGAATTTGCTGGGGATGGTTTAGCATGATTTTAGCTTTATTAAAAAGACGTCTTTGGTTATGGCAGAATCAATTCCTTTCTCTTTTGGTTTTATTTCTCATTTTCCCGATTGCCATTTTTTCATTATTGGACTTATCAATGAGAAATATATTTATCCAAAGTTTAGGAAAAATTCCATACGATCAATGGGCTTTTCCGGGTATGATTGCTATTATTGGTTCATTAGTCATTTTCCCTCCCATTTATCGAGATTTCTTTCATTTAAGAGTTCATGGGAAAGTATTAAAAACTGTTGCATTAGCTCCATTTACAAAAAGGTCAATGGTTACTTCATTTCTTGCTGTTGCAGTTTTAGAAGCATTAATTATTTCAATTGGAACAAGCATTTTATTTGTAAACCTTATTTCCACAGGTTTTACTGTTGGAGATTTGTTTATTCTCTATTTTTTTCTGATTATTCTTTTTTGTTTAATTGGAAATTTATTCATTTCAATGGCTTTGTGGCTTGAGTCTGCCACACCTTTTTTGTTAGCAACATTTTTAACCTATTTTCTCATTGTTTTTGGATCTGGGTTCATTTTTGAATTAAACTATTTTCCTGTCACTCTAGAATTAATACTATCTATTTTTCCTTTTAGTTTATTGATTAAAGCATTGCATTTATCTCTATTTGCGAACATCATTGATTGGGCAATTATAGTGCCATTAATACTTTTAATTATTTTATGGTCAGCAGGGAATGGATTCCTTTTACGAAAGAAATTAATTCAATGATTGCATACTTATCAGGGGCTATGGAATTTGCCGAAGGTGAAGGTGCCGATTGGCGTAGAGAAATAACTTCATGGCTAAATAAAAACTTAGGACATTCTGTAATTGACCCTGTAATTGAATCAGATCAATTAGCTAGGAAACATAATGCATTAGGATTCCGAAAGTGGAAAGAAGAAAATCATGACCTTTATATAGATTTTATTCAGAAAGCTGTGGATTTTGATATTGATGCTGTTTTAAATAAAGCAGATTATTTGATTTGTTTATGGAATGAAGGTGTTTTTAAGGGGGCAGGGACACACGGAGAAGTCACTTTAGCTTATTATGCAGGTAAACCCATTTATTTAGTCAATCATGTAGCTCAAGGTGATCTGAGTGGTTGGATTGAGGCGTGTAAAACAGAAATGTTTAATAATTTTGATCAATTAAAGATTCATTTATTGTCAGTTTACTCTAATGGATAATCCAGGACCAAAGGCTGTTATACATCTTAATCGTCTAAAAGAAAATATTCGACAAATTAAAAACCATATAGGGAATATTCCTATGTGTTGTGTTGTTAAGGCAAATGCCTATGGGCATGGTGCTGTCCCTATTAGCCAGACGTTAGAAAAAGAAGGAATTAAGCTATTTGCAGTTTTTTCTTTTGATGAAGCATTAGAATTAAGACAAGCAGGAATTCAATCTGACATTTTAATCTTTTCAAAAATAATTGCTAACCGAATTCAGGAAGCAGTTGACAACGACTTTATTCTAAACTTTAGCTCATTAGATGATTTGAATATTCTTGAGAATCATGAATCTGAATTTGGGCAATCACCTAGGTTTCATATCAAGTTCGACACTGGCATGACGCGATTAGGGCTAGATGTTTATGATGCAGATGAGGTATTTCAAGCTATATTTGATAATCCAAATCTAAGGTGTGAAGGTATTTATTCCCATTTTGCAACGGCTGATGAAGGTGAATTAAGCTATGCAAATTATCAATTAGATTTATTTAACAACGTGGTTAATAAAGCTGAAGAATTAGGAATTACTTTTAAATATATCCATTGCTCTAACAGCGGAGCCATTTTGAATTTACCCAATTCACGCTTTAATTTAGTTAGAGTGGGAATGCTCATGTATGGAGCACTTCCGTCGAATGAAGTGCCGCAAAATGTATCCATCAAACCCGTTATGAATTATCAAGGTACCATAGTTAATCTACGTCGAGTACCAAAAGGAACATCCGTGAGTTATGGCGGCATTTATAAAACTGAAAAAGAAACAAATATAGCTGTTGTTCAAACAGGATTTGCAGATGGATTCCCACGACCTTGGTATGTAGATGGGTATGTTGGGTATAAAGGAAAAGAGTATAAAATTGCTGGACGAATTTGTATGGACTCCTTTATGATAGATTTTGGAAATGATATCCCCACAATAGGTGATGATGTTTTATACTTTGGACTTATGGATGAAAACCATATTCCTGTTGAATCCATCGCAAATACAATCGATTCCACAACATATATATTATTAACAGCTATTGGTGGTCGAACAGAATATATTTATATAAATGAGTGAACACTGATTGCCTGAATAAATATTAACTAGGGAAAATATCATAAAAGGGAAGACCATCATGAAGGTTTACCCATTCTACTTTATATTTTCCCCAAATATGCCAGTCCGGTTTCAGTGAGTCGGGATGATTAATTGTACTTGCAGTAATATCAATATAATCTGGTCGATCAGGGTGTGCATAGGTTAAACTTGTTCCACAATCATCACAAAATGTTCGTACAGCTTTATTCTTTGCAGTATGAGATTTTGGAATGGGTTGAACATCATATTGATTTCTTTTTATGACTATCCATGTGACAAATGGTGCGCCAACAGATCGTCGGCAATTATTACAATGGCAATGAACGACTCTTTTTAATTCGCCACTGATAGTGAAATTATATTTTCCACAAAAACATTTCCCATGTATTTGCGTATTTTTTGACACCAGAGATTAGGATTTCTTTTTTGGCGAACGGACCCATGAACGTCTTTCTTCAAAGACTTTGATTTTCAAATCAGCCCAATCATTTATTATGTCTTTTAATTGTCCTGATTGTTTTGGGTGACTTGACAGATTATCATCTATAACATTGAAAAGGGCATCTCTTCTTTCCTGAACCTGGCCGTAGGACATAATATCTTCTTCTGCGTATTCTTCTTTTTGATGAATGATATCATCTCTTTTATGTTCAGCCTTCTCAGTTTTTTCTTTCCGGCTATCATAGAAAGCGAGGCCAACTACAATAAGAATAATAATTAAAAACAGTAATTCCATAATGTGTACCTCCTAAAATCCTATACCTGAGGGGTCGATACCTAAAAGCCCAACCCAATAAAAAATGACCATTGCCGCTAACACCATAATAGCGACAGGCCAGCCTAAACTTGCCATGCGAATAAAATCTTTTGATTCCAATTGGCCACTTGCATACACAATAGAACTTGCAGGCGTTCCAATGACTAACCAATAAGCCATCGAGGTCGCAATAGCTAACCCAACGCCTACTAATATTGGATTTGTTCCAGATGTTTGAGCCATATCTAAAACTACAGGACCAATCACAGCCACGGTAGCGCCTGCACTCATGAGATTGGTTAAAGTGGCACCAATAACGCCAACAAGAATAACAAGCCCAACACCCGAATTAAGTCCCAATGGAGCTACTAGATTAATTATTTGGTCTGCAAACCAGCTTGATGCGCCTGTGGCTTTAAAGACACTTCCAAGGCTTATACACCCTGCATAAAGAATAATAACCCCCCAGCTAACCTTATCTTCATAATCTTGCCAAGATGTTAATCCGAGAATCATGTAAATGACAGCACCTGTTATAGCAACGCCTCCTAGGCCAAGAGAAAATCCAAGAACTTGAACGGTCAGCGATTTATCTACAATCCATCCAATCACAACCATAAACATGACGAATGCTACTAACCACTGTTTTTGAGTCATGGGGCCATGTTTCTCTAAATCTTTTTTCAACTCTGATACGGCTCCACTTAAATCATCTACTTCAGGCTTAAATAATAATGGTAATAAAAATGACATGACAATTGACATAACGAACGTATAGAAAACACCCATTGCAACCCATTGCCCAAATGAAACATCTACTCCAATATTAGATAAAAAACCAATCATAAGAGCATTTCTAGCTCCACCCGTTGGACTCATGGGGCCGCCTATCATACAACCAACAGCAATCGTAACCATTAATAATGTTCCCAATTTGGGAGCGGGAATGGATTTATTTGTTAATGTATAAAGTGCCATTGCAATGGGTACATACATGGCTGCAACGGCATGTTCACCTACAAATGCAGTTGGAATGGCTGTTCCTAATAATATGCCAATTACAATCATTCTAGTTTTTGTGCCAGCTAAATTAATAACAAGCATTCCAACGCGTTTATCTAATCCATATTTTACAAGAGTAGCACCCAATGCTAAGGATCCTGCAATAAACCAAACAGCATCATGCGCATATGTGCTCACAATTGCTTTTGGAGCTGTTATACCAAAAAAGAGTTGCACGAGTCCAATGATTAGCGCAACAGCTGGCATAGGAATTGCTTCTGTAGCAAAAAACACGACACACGTAGCCAATAGGGCGATTGTAATTTGAATGTGGTACGCTTTAAGGGCAAAATCTACATTTGGTTCTGTCCCAAATATATCTTTTGCTTTCTCAAGCATAGATTCTGGTAGTGGCATTACAATACCTATTAGGAAAAATAAAACTAATCCAACTCCTAGCCACTTGAAATCAGTGGTTTTTGCAAATCCACTTGCTTTTTTTTCTGTCTTTTGTTTTGGTTCGCTCATAATGTAAGGTAAAAATGGTGATTTTTTCTTTTTACTGCAAGAGGAAAGTATAAATCCCCTAAATTAGATGATTCATAGAACACGATTTATTGAAGGAAATAATACCGTCATGAGTTGGATTGACATTACAATTATAATCTTTTTTCTGTCTGGAGTTACTGCCTATGGGGTTTATTCTGGGAGATTTAATAAAACAACTGAAGATTACTTTTTAGGAGGAAGAAACCTTCCTTGGGTTGTAGCACTTTTTTCTATTGTTGCCACAGAAACATCCGTTTTAACATTTGTGAGTGTTCCAGGAATGGCCTATCGCGGAGATTGGACATTTCTTCAACTAGCTATGGGCTATATCTTGGGGCGAGTGTTGGTTTCATTATATTTATTACCAAAATTTTATAACTCTGGTGTAACATCCATTTATGAAGTTATAGGAGAACGTTTTTCCCCTAACGTTCAAAAAGCCGCATCTGGTGTATTCCTTATTACTCGTCTATTAGCAGATGGAATTCGATATTTAGCGACTGCGGTTGTTGTTCAGGCTGTCACGGGCTGGCCTATTTGGATGGCTGTTATCCTGATTGGAATAATTACATTAATCTATACCTTATCTGGTGGTATTCGTACGGTTATGTGGATTGATAGTTTTCAATTTGTTCTATATTTAGGAGGTGGATTAATTGCCATCTTTTTTAGCCTAAAAGCATTGGATGGATCTTTTTCAGAAATTTTCGCATCACTTTCAGAAGCAGGAAAAACTAAAGTATTTCGGTGGGGCTGGAATTGGTTTAGCGATCCTTGGCTCTTTGGGAGTGCTTTTATTGGCGGGTCATTTCTATCATTTGCATCTCATGGAGCAGATCATATGATGGTACAACGTGTACTAGGGACACGCAATTTACCTTCAGCAAAAAGGGCTATGATTGGAAGTGGGTTTTTTGTGTTACTCCAGTTTTTCATTTTTCTTTTAGTTGGCTCTTTAATCTATCTCCAAATGGGTGGAGTTGAGATTCAAAAAGATCGCGAATTCACTACCTATATAACCGAATATTTGCCTGTTGGCGTTCGAGGCCTCCTATTAGCAGGAATCTTATCTGCAGCTATGTCGACACTTAGTTCATCTATAAATGCATTGGCATCATCAACTGTGATTGATTGGTTTGGAAAAAATGCAAGTTTATCACTTTCAAAAATATTGAGTGTTTTTTGGGCAATTATTCTTATCGTTATTGCTTTAGTTTTTGACGAAGGTGATTCGGCTATTGTTATCATTGGGCTTCAAATAGCTTCATTTACGTATGGAGGATTGCTTGGATTATTTATTTTATCTAAGCTTAACAGACATTTTTCTTCTGCGTCCTTAATTGTTGGATTAATAGGAAGTTTAGTGACTGTTTTTATTTTAAAATCATATGGGTTAGCTTGGACATGGTTTATAGCATTCTCCACATTGGTGAATATAGGATTAGCTCATATTGTGGATATGTTTTTACCATCAAAAAAAGTATGAAATATTTATTCCACATATTACTCCTTGCACAATGTGTATTTGGCCAAACTGATTCAACATCCTATTCTTATTCAAAAGTAATGGATATCCCCAATTTATCTTTTTTAAATCGTGTGTATTCAGGTTTGGATATTTTGGAACAAATGGATTTTAAACCAATCCGTGGAAAAAATATTGGAATTTTATGTAATCAAACATCTGTGAATCATAATGGAAAGCATATTCTAGATTTGTTAAAACCATTTGAAGATATTGATGTGTCAGTCCTTTTCTCACCAGAATATGGATTATGGGGAGCGGATGATAAACGAATTATTTTAAATAGTGGACATGAGATTGACCCCGTTCATGGCGCTAGAATTGTTGATTTATTTGAGCGGTATAAAGTGCCGCCAAAGTGGGCCATTTCAAAATTGGATTACATCATAGTCGATATCCAAGATACGGGTGTGCGTCATTCAACTTTTATGACATCTATTACTAAATTAATGGAAACAGCCAGTGACCATAAAGTGCCTGTTATCATTTTGGATCGCCCGAATCCTATCCGTGCTGACACGTTTGATGGCCCTATCCCGAGGCCGGAATACCAATCATTTGAAGCGTACCATTTAGTGCCGATACGCCATGGATTAACTCTTGGGGAATATGCTATTCTTGTAAATGAAAATGGATGGGTTCGAGAATTAAAAAGGGTAGACCTTCGTGTATACCCAATGGCTAATTATAAACGAAATATGTCCTATGATGACACCAAATTGCCTTGGGTAAATCCAACACCATTTTTAGAAAATATTGAAACAACACTCATGTATGCAGGTATGGATCTATTCCGCGGCACTAATATAAATGTTGGATTTGGAACAGATAAACCCTATCTAAGGTTTGGATCTCCTTGGCTATCCAACCGATATTTAAAAGAACAATTAGACAATTTAAACTTACCCGGTGTATCATTTAAATTGCTCAAGTATAAGCCAATGGGACATGAAGGCAAAAAGAAAGTCCCTCAATATGATCAATCATTCTGTAGCGGTATTGAAATACAAGTAACAGAACCAACAACTTGCAATCCTATTATTGTTGCAACATCAATACTCCTTTTAATTGAACGGATTCACCCGCGAGAATTTCAGTGGATTGGGAATGGGTATGTGGACAAATTATATGGATCTAACTTTTTTAGAATTTTTGCAGCTCAAAAAAAACCACCATCTCATTTACCACCTTTATGGATGCATGACATTTTAAAGTTTAGCACATTTCGAAATTCTTATCTTATTTATGGCGATGCCTAAGACGTTTGTGCGATCCGCCATACTTATTCTTTTGCTAAATATGTCGGTTAGTTTCAGTCAATATTATCGTACTGTTCCAGAAAATGTATGGAGATTATCCGTTCAATCAAATTATGAAAATTATAGTTGGAATATCCCAAATCAACCCATAAACCTCAGGGATTTAGGTCGGCGATATTTTGATAATCAAACTATAGATGAAAATGGGTTTTTCTCTAGCATGACAGATTTTGTTCAACTCAGAAAAACACCGTTAGATACCATTCAAACAATTGGCCAATATTTAGATAGTTTAAATCTATCAAATGGTTTTTCATTACCTAATTTTTCAAATGAATATTTTGATACCACCCAAGCACTAGATGTAAGTGGTATAATATCTGAAAAAAGATCTAAAATATTAGCAACAAATACTTATAAGATTGATTATGGTTTAACAGACATTTTCACAGCCCATTTATCCATACCCATTATACAAAAGCAAACAGTTTCGAATGAATATTATGACTGGAAGAGTAATGAGATTCAAGGATTAAGCGACTTTATTTCTTACCATCAAAATGCAAAAACAGAGCTTGAATTATTTTTATTGTCGAATGATTATGCAAATTTATCTGGAATGGATCAGTCCAATATTCAATTAATATATGACCAATTCTATTCTGAAGGTGGTGAACAATCGGTTGTGTGGGCATTGGAGAGTGGAGAAGACCCATTGACTCATGGATTATATCTATCTGACTTTAACCCGACAACACAACAAGATAGTGTAACTTATTCGGACTTATTGGCTTACTATTATCCGGAATCCTATAGTACCGTAGGACTTGGAGATATTTCTGTTGGTGTATCATTTTTATTTTATGGAGATGCTCCTTGGTCTGGGAAAAAACCTTACGCCTTATTTGGGCATATTTCTTCTATTATACCTATAGGGAAAACACTTGATTATTATTCATCGAGAAAGGACTCATTAAATAAACGATTGCAATTTTCGTCCATGGCCATTGGGTTGGGTGTTGCATCATACCAAATTGGTTTTGGCTGGAATATACATTTAAAACATGATTTAAATCCTCGATGGTTTGGCGCAATGGATTCTAGAATTTCAATCGCCGAAAAATTACCCACACCCATACGGTTGCTTGGATTTGGCCATTCTCATCCAGATTCAAATGTTGTATCTGTTGGTAGTGAATACAAATTTAAACCCGGGGATGCTTTTTTGTTTGAGACTGGAATTGAATTATTTCCTGATGCAAAACAGCGATTATCGATTCAATTAAAATATCAATATTTTTCAAAGAAACAGGATTCATTTGTGAGTTTAGATTCCGATTGGGATCAATGGATGCAATCTCATAGTGGGTATGATACTCAAAATTATGCAGGGAAAGTCCACTTTTCACTGTGGTTACATAATAATCAACCTCGGTTTAAAATAGGACCCGTTCCCTTCAATGCTATGACGTATTTTAGTTTACCTGTAGGTGTGAAAAATACATGGTCTGGTTTGACAGGAGGATTTGGTTTAACATTTTATTTTCAAAATTGGTAAAGGAATATATGAAATACAATAAAGAGATTTGGAGTTGGTCGTTATATGACTGGGCAAATTCAGCTTTTTCTACAACCGTTATGGCAGGATTTTTCCCTATATTTTTCGAAAAGTATTGGTCTAACCCAGATGATGTGATTCAAAGTACCTATATGCTTGGGATGGGAAATGCAGCCGCATCCATCATAATTGCTGCGTTAGCTCCGTTTTTAGGAGCAATTGCTGATCGCGGGTCTGCGAAAAAGAAGTTTTTGTCTATATTTGTTTTCATGGGTGTTTTAACAACGGGGAGCCTTTGGATAGTGAGCCAGGGCGATTGGCAAATGGCCATGTTCCTGTATATTGTTGCTACCGTAGGATTTATGGGAAGTAATATATTTTATGATGCATTACTCCCTTCTTTAACGACCACGAAAACAGTTGATACTGTTTCTTCTCTTGGATTTGCTCTTGGTTATATTGGTGGTGGATTGTTATTCCTTGTCAATGTTTTAATGTATCAGTACCCAGGTTGGTTTGGCATTATAGATCAACCCACCGCTATAAAATTATCTTTTTTATCTGTAGCCGTTTGGTGGGGGATTTTTACCATTCC
>CAZGFQ010000029.1:12308-28593 GCA_964525185.1 uncultured bacterium | reverse complement strand
TTTCCCGATACTTATCGGGGCGTTCCCTGCCCGACTGTGTCATACAGGCGGGTAACCAACTGAACTACGATCCCAAAATATGTTAGGTTATTGATTTATCCCGATACAATAATGCAAGGGGAATTAAAACAATATAACCTGCAAATAACATAATAGGAGCCAAAGTTAAACTTTGAAAACTATTCACTTCTCCAGTTGCCATAACAACATAACCGAGAATAATAAGGACTAATCCAAGAGAAAAAAACATATAATTCTTTTTAGAGAATGACCATGTTTCAAAAAGATGACCCTTTTCATTATTTTCCGATTGTTTAAATAGTTTGCTCATAGCGACGGCGAAATTAATGGTTTAATGTCACTAGCCAAAATCATTTTTCATGTAAATAGTATCTAATGCAATAAAATATTATAAAATTGGAATAAAGATACAACTTTGAATAAATTTGCCCCCCTAAAATGGGACAATCAGCGACATATAATAAAACAATACTTTATGGCGCAGGATTCATTGTCAGTTTGTTGGGTTTCTTGTTTGTTATGATTCTATTTTGGCCACAGATCCAGAATGAACGAATCATAAAATATAGGATTAATAAAGGGAAAGTATTAAAGAATATCAGTCAAGACCTTGTAGGAAATGGTATACTCGAAAATGAACAAACGTTTTTAATGGCAGTGAAACTTCTGGGCTACGAAAAGGACATTCAAGCAGGTGTATTTCAATTAAGAGATACGTCTACGAATCTTGCTATCATTAATCAATTGGTTAATGGAACGCCAGATATGAAAAAAATTATGATTCCTGAAGGAACTCGTTTAAAAACCATTGCTCAAGTGATGGCAAAAAATTTAGGTTTTTCTGAAAGTGATTTTTTGAAATTATCGGTTAATAAACGGTTTATTGAAAAAATGGGTATAAACAGTGAATCTCTCGAAGGGTATTTACTTCCAGATACCTATTTATTTTTTGATGGAGATTCCCCCGAGACTGTCATAAAAACAATGGTTAAAGAATATCAATCTTTTTGGACACCTTCGATGAGACTAAGACTCAAAGAAATGCAAATGAGTGAACCGGAAATTGTAACATTAGCTTCTATTATTGAGGGTGAAGCCCTTTATAATAAAGAAAGACCTGTCATTTCAGGCGTCTATCATAATCGATTAAACATCAATATGAAATTACAGGCAGATCCAACAATTCAATATATTATTTCTGATGGACCCCGACGATTATTGAATAGAGATTTAAGAATAAAATCTCCATATAATACCTATTTGAATAAAGGGCTTCCACCGGGTCCCATCAATTCTCCAGGCAGGGAATCTTTAGAAGCCGCTTTATTTCCAGAAGAGAATGATTATTTATTTTTCGTGGCAAAAGGGGATGGCACCCATACATTTACTCGAAATGAAAAAGAACACTTAAAGGCTAAGAGAGCCTTTCAAAAAATTAGAAGAGAAACGAGAAGAAAGAATAAAATATGAGTTTAAAAAAATTAAATAAAACACAAAAAGCAGCCGTCGAAGCGATAGACGGTCCCGTTCTAATATTTGCAGGTGCAGGGAGTGGTAAAACACGTGTTTTAACCCATAAAATGTATTATTTAATTAATGAAGGCCATTATAAATCAGATGAAATTTTAGCCGTAACATTTACAAATAAGGCTGCAAAAGAAATGAAAAGTCGCGTCATGGAAATGTTAGGGGAAAAAGAATTAGATATTAGCATTGGAACATTTCACTCTATTTGTGCAAGGCTACTACGACATGAAATTCAACCATTAGGATATACGCGTCATTTTGCCATATATGATGTTCAAGATCAATTAGATTTAATGAAAATTGTATTAGATGATTTGAATGTACCAAAAGATATGCTTACTCCAAATGCGGCTCGAAATCAAATTAGTTTCTTTAAAAATAAAATGCTTACACCAGCGGCTCAAGCACGGAAAGCAAGAACGAAGTTAGATAAATTAGTCGTAGATGTTTATGCTGCATATCAGGCAAAATTAAAAGAAAATGATGCTTTGGATTTTGATGATTTATTATTGAAACCATTAGAATTATTTGATCGAAAACCCGAAATCCTTGAAAAATATCAGGAAAAATGGAAATACATACTTGTTGATGAATATCAAGATACGAATCGCCCCCAATATCAATTTTTAACATTGTTGGCAGAAAATAGTGGACAAATAAGTGTGGTTGGAGATGATGATCAATCCATTTATGGATGGCGCGGAGCTGATGTATCAAATATTTTAGATTTTGAAAAGTTTTTCCCGTCGTGCCGCATTTTCACACTTGAAAAGAATTATCGTTCAACCCAACAAATTTTAGATGCTGCTACCACAGTAGTGGGAAATAATGTAAGGCGAGCAGACAAACAATTAATAGCTGCATCAGGTGAAGGTGAATCTATTGCAATCATAGAAACAGTTGATGAATTGGAAGAAGCAGATGCAATCGTTTCTGCACTCGAAAAAGAAATAAAATTAAAGAAACGTACATTTGCACATTTTGCGATTTTATATCGTACAAATGCTCAATCACGCGCATTAGAAGATAGTTTACGTAGAATGGGAATTCCATATAATATTGTAGGCGGAATCCGATTTTATAATAGAAAAGAAGTCAAAGATGTTGTTGCTTACTTACGATTAGTTATGAATTTAAGGGATACCGTTTCCCTTCGTAGAGTGGTCAATTTCCCGGCTCGAGGCATTGGCATTAAAACAATTGACAAATGTGTCATTCAAGCAGAAAAAGATGGCATTGAATTATTCGATGTTTTAAAAGAACCAACAAAAATGCAAATCCGAGGAAAGCAATCGGAAGCATTGGCAAAATTTTATGAAGTTATTAAGAAATATCATGATTTGCGGAATAAACTTAGTGCCAGTGAATTAGCTAGAAGTTTGGTGGAAGAAGTGGGCATATTAAAATACTTTAAACATTCTTCCGACCCAGAAGATTCGGAACGATATGAAAATGTTGCAGAATTACTAAATAGTATTGATGAATTTTCCACACGAACCAATGATGCAACATTGAGTCAATTTTTAGAAGAAGTATCTCTATTATCGGACATAGATCATTGGAATGATGATGATAATCGGGTCACATTAATGACCATACATTCGTCTAAAGGATTAGAATTCCCGGTTGTTTTTGTAGCTGGATTGGATGATGGTTTATTCCCACTCTTTAATTCTTTAAATACTGAGGATGGTATTGAAGAAGAAAGGCGATTGTTTTACGTAGCTCTTACACGCGCAGAAAAAAGAGTCTATTTATTATATGCAACGAATCGTCGTCGTATGGGCGCAGAAAATGCTTCAGGAATGGTATCAAGATTTGTGCGTGAAATTCCGGAAGAATATTTAGAACGTCTCAACTTCTCATCTGCGTTAACACGAAAAGTGGTAGGTGGAGCAGCTCGAAAAGCAACACGTACAAAATTAAGTCGCACCGTTACAACTTTTGATGATTTTAGAGTGGGTGATACGGTTGAGCATGCCATATTCGGTTCGGGGAAAATTATGGCTTTAAGTGGATCAGGTGAAAATCAAAGAGTTGGCGTTGTATTCAAAGATGGTGTAAAAAAGAAATTAATTGTCAAATACGCCAATTTGAAAAAAGTATCTTCTTAACCATTTTTATCTTATAAAGTATAAATCCACATTTTAAAGGGAAATATAATGTTTTCCTTTTTGGTTATATTGGTGTAAACTCACATGAGACTCAATATCAATAAAGAGCGAACACTATGGAACCAAATACAAAATTAAAACAAATTCTTCGAAATGAAGGATTCCGTTATACACCTCAAAGACAAATGGTTTGGAATGAATTACGTGAAATGGGAGGGCATCATGATTGTGAAGAAATATATGATGAACTTAAAGTCAAAGGAACACGTGTTTCGCGGGCGACTGTATACAGAACGATTGAAGTGTTAGCGAGAAATGGATTAGTTAGAAAATTAGAAGTAGGTGACGGAATAGCAAGGTATGAAGCTAAAGAAGAAAATGATCAACATCATGATCATATGATTTGTCTAGAAACAGGCGATATTATAGAATTTTATAACGAAGAATTAGAACGTCTCCAAGAAGAAATAGTCGAAAAACATGGTTATAAACTTGTTCGACATGTTCATCAATTATTTGTAAAAAAGAAATAAATGAACTTAACAGAATTGCAACACGGACAAGTTGCCCAAATATCATCTATGGATGGTGATTCTGATTTTGTATCTCGATTAATGGAAATGGGTTTTTCAAACGGACTAAATGTTCGGTTGGTAAAAATTATGCCCTTTAAGGGACCGGTACAAATTCGAATTCGAAATTTTTTAGTATCATTGCGATTTAATGATGCAGCTAAAATTAATGTAAAAATAGTATGACATATACAAATGATTGGGTTGCCCTTACCGGGAACCCTAATTCCGGGAAAACAGCCTTATTTAACGCATTAACAGGATTAAACCATAAAGTATCTAATTATCCCGGGATAACAGTTGAACGAAAAATGGGGAAAGGCCAAATTGGAAACTTTTCTATCAATATTTTAGATTTACCTGGGACCTATAGTTTAATCCCTGAATCGAAAGATGAAGAAGTCGTTTCAAAAGAAATAAAAAATTGGATGATTGGCGACCAGAAACCGTCCGTGATTATATCAGTCGTAGATGCAACAAATTTGAATCGTAATTTATATTTAACAAGCCAATTGCTGGATTTGGATATACCCGTTATTATTGCACTCAATATGATGGATTTAGTAGAATCAAAAAATATTGATATTGATTTAGAAATGATTCAAAATGAATTGGGGCCTCAGGCAGTTATCCCCGTATCTGCTAGGACCGGAGAAGGATTACCCGAATTAAAGAAAGCTATCCTAAATGCATTGGACGAACCGAATGATCCTGTTGATATTCCCATAGAAATCCCCATACCTGTCCAGGAAGCCATTCAGCCGGTTGTAAAATGGATTAAAAATCGCTACGGATTATCTCAGCGCCAATCCACTGGAATTGCTTTACGAGAAATTACAGGGCAATCCACAGAACAATCCTTTTTAGTTGCTGAAGGATATGATCGATTAAAAGATGCTTGTTCACAATTAGCAACCATTGGATTTCCTTGCCACACTCTTGAACCCACTCTTCGATTTTTATGGTTAGATAAAGTGATTCAACAAGCAGAAATGGACATTGTTACAAAGTCCAGAAGTGAAAAGGTAGATGAATTAATAACGCATCCATGGATTGGACCCATTATTTTCGTCAATATACTTTATTTTATTTTCCAGTCCATATTTACATGGGCTGCGTATCCAATGGATTGGATTGATGCTGCCATTGGGTGGATTGGTCATACCGCTATTAACGTTTTGCCTGTAGGATTGTTACGCGATTTGTTAGTTGAAGGTATCATTGGAGGCGTGGGTGCCATTTTAATCTTTTTACCGCAAATTTTAATATTAATCTTTTTTCTCACATTGCTTGAGGATACAGGATATATGGCTCGTGTCGCTATTATGACTGATAAATTAATGACCAAATTGGGCCTACACGGGCGATCTGTCCTTCCATTAATGAGTGGATTTGCATGTGCGATTCCCGGTATCATGTCAACACGAACGATTGATAGTTGGAAAGAACGATTAGTCACTATGCTTGTCCTTCCATTGATTAGTTGTAGTGCACGATTACCTGTTTATGCATTAATGATAGGAGCCTTTGTCCCAGCCGTTACTGTTTGGAAAGTATTTAATCTCCAAGGTTTAACAATGGTTCTTATGTATTTCTTAGGAACAGCTACAGCCATGGTTTTATCTTTAGTTTTTAGCCGGTTTATTAAAGCAGATCAGAAAAAGTCATTTATTATGGAATTACCTCCTTATCGAATTCCAGTCATGCAATCTGTTTTTAGACAAGTTTTCATTCGTGGAAAATTATTCGTTTCAGGTGCGGGTAAAATAATAATGGTCGTTTCTATCATTCTTTGGTTTTTAGCATCGTTTCCTAAGTTGGACTCAAATGAACATTCACTTGTTGATAGTTATGCAGCAAAAATTGGCCATACAATTGAGCCCGCCATTGCACCATTAGGGTTTGATTGGAAAATTGGGGTTGGATTAATTACTTCATTTGCTGCGCGTGAAGTTTTGGTGAGTACAATGGCAACCATTTACAATGTAGAAGAAGAAGGTGATGATCTTATAAAATTAACGGATGCATTAAAAAAAGATATGAATCCTAAAACGGGTAAAAATGTTTATTCACCGCTCGTTGCATTATCTTTAATGATATTTTATGTGTATGCAGCCCAATGTATGGCTACTTTTGCAATCGTTCGACGGGAAACAAATTCATGGAAATGGCCCGTATTTATGATTGTTTATATGACAGTTTTAGCTTATTCCGCTTCATTTATAGTCTATCAAGGCGGATTACTTTTAGGATACAGTTAATTCTTTTTTAAATATAATGCTTCCTGAATGTGTTTTTCCATTTTGGGTATAGTGAGCAGATTCATATAATTGTATAGCCATTTCATTTTTATGCGAAACATTTAATCGTGCAGTTGAAAATCCTTCTTTTTTAATTATGTCCTCTGCTGCTGCCAATAGTTTTTGTCCATTCCCTTGATTGCGATGAGTGGATGCCACAAATAAATGAAATATATGGCCTAAATCTTTATCGGGATATGGGAGAATACTCACATGTCCAACGATCCAACCTTCAGATCTTAGGACGAGGGTGGTTATATTACTATTCTGGTAAAAGGCTTGTACCCAATGATTAAATGAAAAAGGATATTTTGTTTTTGGCGATGTAAAATTTAAATCTTTAGGGTTTCTAAACCAGTCTGTTAAGCATGGTTTTAGAATACGTGTGTCGGCAGGGCGGAGGTAAGATACATGAATTATTTCAATAGGCATGCAAGAAAATAAGGTAAAATACAGAATGACAACAATTATTCTCATTCCTTGACTCATGACCTACTTTTGATGGAAAATTGACCCCAATGAAACCTGTTACTTCGATCAAGAAATTTAAAGAAGGTGCAAAAGTACAAGGATTTTTCCTTTGTACGGAAAAACACCTTCGCCATACCCGTTCCGGTGATTTATATCTCGATATAACATTAAGAGACCAAACGGGCCAAATTAACGGTAAAATATGGGACAAAGTTGCGGACCTCAATGATTTATTTTCTGCAGGTGACGCCGTTGTTGCTTCTGGGAAAGTAGAAACATTTTTAGATCGCCCTCAATTGGTTATTCAAAAAATCAAAATGGCCACGGTTAAATCCTATGGACGATATGGATTTGATCCTGCAAAAATTGTTCCTTCATCTAGAAGAAACCCTACGAAAATGTGGGAAGAAATCACCCAGATAATTAAAGGAATGAAAAATAAGCATTTGCAACAATTAGTTTCAAAGATTTACCGTCGCCATAAAAAAGTGATTTTAACACATCCTGCATCTGTTAAAATGCACCATAATTATCGATCGGGTTTCATGGAGCATACTTTATCCATGGCGCGAATTGCAAAGAGATTAGCAAATCATTATAAAATGGATCGTGATTTATTATTGGCTGGAGTATTTCTCCATGATATTGGTAAAATTCGTGAAATTAATTCAGAATATGAAGCGGACTATACGGATGAAGGAAAACTTATTGGGCACATTTCAATTGGTCGGCAAATGGTCCATGATGAAATACAAACCATAAAAACATTCCCAGAAGATTTAGCCTTGAAGATTGAGCATATGGTTCTATCTCATCAAGGGCGCTACGAATGGCAAAGTCCCAAGAAACCTAAATTTAGAGAAGCTTTATTGCTACATATGATTGATAATTTAGACGCTTCCATTAATTTAATGGATATAGCCATTGCGGAAGATCAAGATGATGGCATATTTACCTCTCGACATAACTATTTTCGCATTCCCATATTAAAGGAATCGGATGGAACTAAATAATCTCGTTAAAGCGGCCATTTTTTCCGCTTTAGCTATTGGATTGGGATATGCATTTTTATTCGTACCCAATATTGAATTCATGACGGTTATTATCTTTATTTCAGGATTATCTCTTGGGGTAAAAACCGGAATGTTAGTAGGGGGAACATCCATGTTTATTTTTTCTGCAATGAATCCCATTGGGTCAGGGTTAGTTTTTCCACCACTACTGATTGGTCAAGTTTTTTCCATGATCCTCATTGGTATGATTGGTGGTCTTTTATACCGATTCTTTCTTTCAAACAATCATCTACGATTTCGGGTAATATTGGCAGGATTATGTGGTTTAGGGTGTGCATTATTATATGATATTACAACAACGATTGCATATCCCATTTCAGTTGGTTATGGATTTGAACAAACGATTGGATATGCCATTTCTGGTATTTTATTTACTTTTATTCACCAAGTATCTAATGTGGTTATCTTTTCAATTGTCATTCCTAAATATTTAAAAATATCATCATGATAATAAATAGAAAAATGAGTAATAATAAAATATATAATATATTACTTAAAGTGATGCTTGCATTACCTATATCCAACTTAATAGCTGAAAATAAAGATATTATCCCCCTCGATTGGGTGAATCATTATGGTATAGAATCGCACAATGGAATTGCCATGTGGAACCAAGAATGGGAATCAGGCCCATTCCTATTTGATGGAACTTTTGCTCATTTTCCTGCAACTTATGGAAGATGGATTAAAAAGGGGAGAGTCGCAACAAATATTGATTCCATTCCTGATACATCCATTGTGGATTCTTGGTTTAATTATGAACAGGGCGATTTTCTCCAAGATGAATTAGAAGTTGGATTATTTACATTAGGGGAAAATCGAAAAATAAATCTAGATGTATATAAACGCTCCTTTGGGGGGCAAGCTAATCAGTATGCACTCATGGATGGATCTAGTTCACCCATACAGCAATCTTATGGAATCCAATATCAGGCCGAGCAAAATAATCAGCAGATTTGGGCTGGATTGGGACATTTTATCACCCGGAATGGACTTCCTGATTCAGTTTCATCTGGAGAAATGGATTCACGAATTGTTTCAACCGGAATACACTATAAAAGGATATGGGATAATACTGTTGTTGATTTATCTCTTAATCAATTTCAAAATAGACGAAATGTAAACCACAGCCAATCGGATTTCGCTGGAGACCACTTTTTAAATCGAAGCCAAATTCAAGGACGCATCACACGAAATTCCAAATGGGGAATCCAATACTATATTGGTTTATCACATGATAGTCGCTCTTTCAAGGATTCATCAACAACAATTCAAGAATGGCGAACGATTTATGATGGCATTTCTTTCAAAGGATTCACCCTGAAAACAGGATTTATTCAATCGCCTTTTGAGGAGTCAAAAACTATTTATAACGCTACATATGAGCGACAATTTGGTCCAGTTTATGTAAAAGCTAATCTTTCAAAAGATTTTCAACCACGACACATACCTTTTTGGCCCGGATCGAGTAATATGATGGAAACGTGGAAAAAGAAATCAATCCAAATTCAATATTCTCACAATCAAGGATTTCTGTCACTTCAGGTTGGGAATAATGCATCAGATCGATGGGTGCGCCGAAATTATGTTATTGAAACTCCATATAACCCAATGCCTGAGTCAACTGATCCATACTCTATTTTAGATTTCAATTATTATGCGATTCGCTCCGACGTACATCTATGGAATGACTGGACAATTCATGGATCGTTTACGGGAGTGGATACTGTCAACATTTTAACAGATGGTGTTGGTCAAAAAGTATATGGAGCCATTTCTGGGAGACGATGGCTATTTTCGAACACAATGGATTTTAATTTTACTTTATCAGCCAATGGATGGTTAAATCGTTCAAATGAATTGCAATTTGACTATGTATCAGGTGAAATGAAGCAAAATAATTCGACCGAATCCTTATCGAACATATGGATCCTAAATTTAGATATTGAAGCAATTGTTTCTACATTTACCATACGATACACCATGAAGAATTTGTTAGCGGCTTTTAATTCTGGGAATGCATCCTATCATTACAGTTTTGATGAAAATTACCCTGCATTGGGTAGACAAATGACAGTAGGGTTTGAATGGCATTTTAATGATTAATGCAATTTGTATGGGGAAAACGGGCATTTAAAGCGTTTCTTTTTATATGAAATATTCGCTCATTATTTTAGGTGTTATGAATACCCTTTGGGGATTTGATTCTTCGGTTAAAGAACTCCCAATTGGGCTAACGACAGAAGAAAAATCCCGAATCCATGAAATATATTCTATGGGAAGAAGTACGGATCCACCACCGACTCCGATTCGAAATATTGCAGAATATGAACGAATGTCCGGTGCACTTATTCGTTATCCATTTGGAATTTCCACAGACATAATCAGGGAAATGGCAGAAGATGTGATTGTTTACTGTTTAGTTTCATCAAGTTTACAATCATCTGCATATAATAATATGAATAATGCCGGTGTAAATATGGATAATGTTGAATTTGTATTGGGAAATACAGATAGCTACTGGACACGTGATTATGGTCCCTGGTGGGTTGTTGATGGTGATCGAAATGTAAGTGTTGTCGATTTTACGTATAATCGCCCTAGACCAAATGATAATGCAGCCCCAACAAAAATGTCAGACCTATTGGGCGTACCGTATTTTGCTTCTGATATTGTACACGCTGGTGGCAATTATATGACAGATGGCTATGGTATTTCTGCCTCATCGGATCTTGTGTACGAAGAAAATGATATGTCACAAAATGACATACACGTATTAATGAATCAATATTATGGAACGGACACATACCATGTAGTGGATGATCCTAATAATACGTATATAGATCATATCGATTGTTGGGGGAAATATTTAAGTCCAACAAAAATATTAATTAGAGAAGTCCCATCCAGTCATCCTCAATATGATGAAATTGAATCAACAGCTACGTACTTCGGGAACTCAACAAATAAATGGGGGGAACCATGGGACGTTTATCGTGTTTGGACACCCAATGATCAACCTTATACAAATTCCTTCATTTTAAATGAAAAAGTGTTTGTACCGATTATGAATAATCAATGGGATGATGATGCACTTTTAGCGTATGAAGAAGCAATGCCCGGATATGAAATTCTCCCATTTACAGGATCATGGGAATCTACCGATGCGCTACATTGCCGAATGAAAGGAATTCCAGATTTAGAGTTGATTCAAATATTTCATAATCCGTTGAATGATTCCACAGAAGCGGAAACGGAAGGGTATCTCATCGAAGCGGATATGGATGCATTGAGCGATTCTGGACTCTTAGAGGATTCATTAAAAATATTTTGGCGAACGGAAGGGATTGAATCGTGGTCTAGCGTGCAAATGTTCGGGATTGATGTTCCTGAAATGTCTCATTATCGGTTCGGAACCATTCCACCCCAAGCAACAGAAACACATATTGAATATTTTATTCAAGCTGCCGATCATTCTGGGAATATAGATAAATTACCCGTTGGTGGATATTATGATTTTTTAGCACTTCCCACTGATGTTTGCAATGACTGGTTATTAGGGGATTTGAACCATTCCGAAACTTTTGATGTAATGGATATCCTATTATTAGCTGATTTAATTATGTTTGAAGAATCTCAAGGAGTATGTTCCGAATCAGTTGCGGATGTGAATAATGATGGTATTCTAAATGTTGTGGATATTCTTATGTTGGTAAATTGGGTCATGAACCCCATTATCTTAGGTGAATGAAAAACACATTTAATACACTAAAAAATATATCAGAGCCAACCACGACCATAACCGATTTTATTCTGGCTGTGATGGGATTCGGGTTTGGTATAAGTTTATTATTCCTGTATGGCGAACGTCATTTTGATTTTCACTTTTATTGGGGGTGGGGGTTTATTGTAAGTGGTCTTGGAGCATTGCTTGGAGCTATTAGTCATGGATTTGGACCCATATTTAGCAAAAAAATGCAATCTCTTTTATGGAAAATGACCATGTTTTTTGTTGGTTTTTCAGGATGGTTATTTTCCATAGCAGCATCCATATTTTTCTTTTCCCCTGATATTTATGATTGGGTTCGATGGATATTAATCCTGTCATTCATTATTTATACATTATGGCTATACAAAGATGATCGATTTATCATCGTGATTTTATATTATTTGCCACTAATGATTTTTATTATGGCTGGTATGTTTTTTCATTTTTTTGCACTGAATTCAACAGGATCGATGGCAGTTGCTATTGGAATATTAGTTAGTTTAGGTGGTGCAGGAATTCAGGCCAGCGGTTTTTCAATTCATACACATTTCAACCACAATGATTTATTCCATATCATTCAAATGATTGGATATGTCCTCATGTTTCAAGGTGGAATGGAAATTGGAATGTACGGTATCTAGCCATACAAGAATCCCATTTTACGGAATATTATGTATATGGCACACAGCCAGGAATGATAATCTAAACATTTATCCATTCTCTTTTTTTTACTATAAATTCTCCAGCTATTTTTGAACCGATGATATCTGTTATATCATCAATTATATAATGATGTGGAGAAAAAGTGAACATTACGGTAAAAGAAATCAACGAATACACTAGAGAATTAAACATTGATATTCCATGGGAGGAGCTGGAAGCAGACTTTAATGCAACAGTTAAAGCATTTGGGAAAAAAGTTAAAATGCCTGGTTTCCGCCCTGGGAAAATCCCAAAAGACAAATTAATGAAACAGTATCAACCAAATATTGAAGCTGATTTCATGGAAGGAAATTTCCAAAAATATTATGCAATGGCATTACAGCAAGAAAATTTAATGCCTGTAAATCAAGCTGAAATCAAAGATGTCCATTTTCATTTTGAAGCACATTTTTCATTTTTAGCTACCTTTGAAATAGAGCCAAAAGTATCTCTTCCAAAAATGAAGAAAAATATGCTCAAAGTTCAAAAAACAACGTATATATCCGATGATCAAGATTTAGAAGATGCTATTGTTCAATTGCAAAAGTCTAAAGCAAGAATTGAAACGGTGGAAGATGGTGCAATAGAAGGAGATTTTATTGTATGCGATCTACAAAAGTTGGATGAAAGCGGTGTCGCAATCATTGGGAAGAAATTTGAAAACCAATATTTAAAAGTTGGGAATGGATCTTTTACAGATGATCAGAAAGATAAATTAATTGGACTCAAGTCAGGAGAAACTGCACGATTAACTATTCCTGAAAATAAAGAGGGACAATTAGGCGATTATGACATATCAGTTACAAATGTGGAAAGGGAAGTGCTCCCTGAAGTAAATATGGATTTTGTAAAATTGGTTGATCCTGATAGTGAGACTGAAGAAGCATTTCGCCAAAATATAAAAGAAAAAATTGATGAAAATTTTTCACAAAAATCTGCTGAAGTTTTTGAAAGAGATATCACAGACGCCTTTATTGAAAAAACCAATCCAGTTTATCCACCAAGTATGGTAGAATCTTATTTGAAGAATCTTGTGGAAGATGTTAAAAAACAAAATCAAGGCGAACCATTAGATGAAGCACAAGTAAAAGAAACATACCGTTCTCTTGCAGAACGAAATTTAAAATGGTATTTAGTTCGAAAATCTCTTATGCGCCAAGAAGAATTAACAGTGACACCCGAAGAAGCATCTGCAGAAGTAGATCGCCTTGTTGAACGAACACCTGCAAGTGATAAGGAAATTCGGAAATTCTATAAAAAGCCAAGCAATCTCCGCCATTTAGAAGATGATTTAATGGAAAAGAAAATCTTGGAAGTCCTGAAACAATTTGCTAAAGTTAAAGAAGTCGACGTGCAAACAAATACCCTTCGAGGGGAAACAGGAGCATCATAATATGAATATGGATCATCTCGTAAATCAATTAGTGCCAATGGTAATCGAACAAACCGGTCGTTCCGAGCGAGCGTTTGATATTTATTCTCGTTTACTCAAAGAAAGAATTGTGTTTTTGGGGACACCGATTGACGATACCATTTCTTCTCTTATAATTGCACAATTATTATTTTTAGAAGCGGAAGATGCAGATAAAGATATACACCTATATATCAATTCTCCCGGTGGAATTATTTCATCTGGCATGGGTATTTTTGATACAATGAATTATATAAAACCTGATGTGGCAACTATTTGTATGGGGCAAGCGGCAAGTATGGGTGCTTTTTTATTGGCTGGTGGTGCAAAAGGGAAACGATCTGCTTTACCAAATTCTCGAATAATGATTCATCAACCATTGGGTGGAGCAGAAGGTCAAGCCACTGATATTAAAATTCAAGCGGATGAAATTATGCGAATTAAAAGTCAGCTCAATAAAATATTAGCAAGCAATACAGGCCAACCGCTGAAAAAGATTGAAAGTGATTCTGATCGGAATTTCTTTATGGATGCTAAACAAGCCAAACGATATGGCATCATTGATCAAGTATTAAAAATTCGTAAATAAGAGTATCCATGCAACACGAAGATTATCCAATAGACTATACACCAAAACCTGATAAACAAGCACAAGAGTCCGATTATCAGATAACGCTCCAAAAGCCCCTTAAAATCAAAGAATTTCTTGATTTGTATGTGGTGGGACAAGATCAATCTAAAAAAGCTATTGCTGTGGCAGTTTATAATCATTATAAACGAATTATACATCAAGCGTATTCTAATGATATAGAAATTGATAAAAGTAATATTCTTATGATTGGACCTACAGGTACTGGAAAAACGTTATTGGCTCAAACATTAGCGCGAATTCTTTCAGTGCCATTTGCCATTGCAGATGCAACTACATTGACAGAAGCAGGGTACGTTGGAGAAGATGTTGAAAATATATTAGTCCGATTACTTCAAGTCGCAGATTACAATGTAGCTTTAGCAGAAAAAGGAATCATTTATATTGATGAAATTGATAAAATTGGGCGACGCGGATCAAATGCATCCATTACACGAGATGTGTCTGGAGAAGGTGTCCAACAAGCTTTATTGAAGATTTTGGAAGGAACCATAAGCTCTGTTCCACCCAAAGGTGGAAGGAAGCATCCTGAACAGGCATTAACACAAATTGATACATCAAATATTTTATTTATTTGCGGTGGCTCCTTTTCTGGCCTTGATGACATTATGGAAAAGCGATCTGGAAAAGGTGAACTAGGCTTTTACCAATCGAATAGTAAAAAATTAAAAGATCCTATTAAAACAAATAAAAATGATATTCGGCCAGAAGATCTTATTTCCTTTGGGCTCATACCTGAATTAGTTGGTCGATTGCCGATTGTTACTTCATTAGAATCTTTAAATGAAGATGAAATGTTGAGTATTCTTTTAAATCCCAAAAATGCACTTGTAAAACAATATAAAAAATTATTCCATTTAGAAGGGATTAAGCTCGAATTCCAACCGAGCGCTCTTAAGGCAATTGTGCAAAAAGCATTGAGCCGAAATGCAGGCGCTAGAGCGTTACGCTCCGTCATGGAAGAAACATTACTTGATTTAATGTTTCATATTCCTGAGATGGACACTGTTGAAAAAGTAGTTATTACAAAAGATATGGTCCTGAAGGGAAAGGATCCATTATACTACCACAAAAGGAAATCTGCATAAAATTTTATTCTTTTCATTCATGTGAAAAGATTTTTATATAAATAATAGACCGGAGGCGTAAATGGCACTATTACAGATGTCTCGAGATACTGTAGAATTACAGAATAAACTCATTTCACTAAAGATATCTCTCGCAAAAGCTATTGAAGAGCGAGAATTTATTATAAAAACTATAAAGCCATCAATTGAGGCTGATTTTCAACTCAAAATAGGTGCTTTTCAATTAGAATTATTGCAATTAGATGTAGAGTGTCGTCGGTTAAAAGCGATGGTTCACCGGATTCAAGCAGATGTGAACCATAATAAGAAACCAGATCTTGAGACAATCGAAATAGAATTGCAAAAAGAATTCAAAAAGTGGTACAAACACATTGAACGTGAAGCTGAAAAAGTGAAGGATGCTAAAGATCGATTTGACAGTCAAATGACCCAAACCGAATCATCAGAATTCAAAAAACAATTTCGTGAATTGGTAAAGAAGCTTCACCTGGACATTAATCCGGATTTAGGGCAGAATGAGAAGGAGCTGTGGCTGCAAGTTATTCAGTCATATAATAAAGGCGATTTAAACGAATTGAGAGCATTATC
>CAZGFQ010000029.1:0-12208 GCA_964525185.1 uncultured bacterium | reverse complement strand
ATTGAAAACCTTCTTGGTTTTAAAGTCGATACTGTATTGGATTAGCGATGTCGAGTATTATTAAAATAGATCCAAGTATTATTTCAATCATTCGAAAATCGCTGGATGGAACAGGCGTTCCCATGCCATTCGTAGAAGAAATATTTTTATTAGAAACTCATATTGCTGGTACAACATTTCTTGATTTAAAAAAAGTTGAGCCAACACTGAAAGAACAAGAAATACTTATTTTTAAACGTGAGCCGAAAAATAAGGCGGATAAATTAGCCATCATTATTGCTAGAGAAAGTGGGCAAAAATTAGGGTATGTACCACGAGACCATAATGAAATTATGGCGCGTCTTATGGATGCGGGGAAGTTATTATTCGGTAAGCTAGAGAATAAAGAATGGATGAATTCATGGCTTAAATTGAAGATCAGAATCTATATGAGAGAAGTATAGTAACGCAGGCAATAATAGCATATACGTAATATATATAAAGTGTTACATATAATTATTTTAATAATATGACTTTTGAAATATGTGTGTCTGAATCAGTATTTATTTGAATAAAATATGTACCACTACTAAGCGATTTCCCGTTGCGAGAAAGTCCATTCCAATGGAATTCATTTCGGCCACTTAACGTGTGTGCATTTTCCAAATACACTAATTGTCCTTCTAAATTATAAATAGAAACATTTACAACTGTTGGTGTCTGAAGTGTATAGGTAATTGTGGTGTTAGGGTTAAATGGATTGGGATATGCATCTTCCACGGAGAAAATATTAGGTGATAATGCATCTTCAATTCCTGCTGTATTAGAAATAACAATGGCTCCGGCGGCATTGATAAAAGACATATTTGTATTGCCTAAATAATCCATCATTAATTCACCTGTTAATTCTAGGTTAATGACTTGCCCAATGGGTAGACCTGGATCTACTTGGTTATTTATTTTAAAAATGGGACCATCTCCAATATCGATAGGATATTCCCAAGAATTCCCTAAAACTTGAACGCCCGATTCTGTATAATTATAACTAATATCCCAATACTCTGTCCTTGAAGTTGTTTCTATTGCAGGACTCCAAATATTATTTCCATTTAAATCATCGAATATTTCTCCTTCATCCCACATTCCGTTACTATTTGAATCGGTAAATGGCTCATCCACAGGAATGAGAAAATTAGGTGTATCAACAATATTAAAGACAAGCATACGAATTGGGACACTATTGTTTAATTCAATTTCATAAGATGCGGAACCGCCAGACACGCCAGTTCCATCATTGATTGAATAAATTTGATCTTGGGAATAAATAGTATACGTGGCAGATTGATTGAAAATCATCCCAATTTCTGCGCCATCATTATGCCGAGTGGCTAGGACATTTTCTAATGTTACATCGCACTCAAAAAATGCCCCTGTATTTGCAAATAAAAATACTTCTAAAACAGGACCTGTGCCAGATTCAAGAACAGGATTATGTAAAATGAAATCAAATCCATCTACTGTAATTGAATCGACGGTTAAGCGATCTAAAATGTGTACATCTGTTACTTCTAACGGGGCAGGTGAAAAATTCATAGAAAAGGACAAAGATTGTAAATCCATTTCATTTTCAAACCCAATGTGCATTGACCCTTCGCTAAAAGCATTGCCTGAGCCGGAAATGGGATACGCTGTTGCTGTTATGATTTCATTAAATTCTATGTCAAATGTCATGTATTCGCCCGGATCGGAAATATTATCCACGCGAATCATGGAAGGATACCCATAATAACTTTCCGTTGATGGAACGGTTGTATGACTGAATTCACGATTATTTGTTGTTCCAGGGAAAACATCACCACCATCACTAGATCCGCCATTCTCTAATTCAAACAAGCCGTCTGCTTGCTCAATAGCAACACCATAATGGGGCTCATTATTATTCGGAGCCCAGCCCGTAGAAGTCATTTCTTCATCAACATGCCAAATAGTAAGTCCTGGAGATGGCATTAATGTATCCGTCCCAACCTTTTGTCTATTTTCAATTAACCAATATTCAGAATTATCTGTGACATGATTTACTTTATAAACAAGATTATTTGAATAGGATTGTTGCAATGCTATTTCATCTGACGTTTGGTCTAATTCATACACATTGGACCACCCTAATTCTGATTTGCACCAAGCATTCATAGCGGAAGGGAAGTAGGGTGAATTTCCACTTGTGCCCCAAGAGCCACTTGCCATGAGTGCAAGTTTCCCTGCTCCGGAAGATGTATAATCTGTATCATACAAATCAGGTAATCCTAAAGCGTGGCCGAATTCATGGCAAAGGACACCAATGGCAACAATGTTTCCACCTTGAATTTCAGGATTTACGGTATATGAACTTATAGTTACTCCATCATATTGGACGGCATATCCTCCCAAACTCCATTTATGAGACCAAATATTAGTTTCATCCCCTTCTTCGGCACCCGGACCTGCATGAATAACATTTAATGCATCTACATAACCATCACCATCATTGTCATATTTAGACCAATCAAAGCCATTTGCTTCCATGTCATCAACTGCTTGTCGAATGAGCTCTTTTAAATGCGTATACCCATCCGGATTGCTATTTGCAAAATAATCGTGAGAATGAGATGATGTAAACCATTCACCTAAGGTTGAAATTGGTAAAAACTGGCCATACGAAATTTCTTGATAAAAATCTCTAAAGCTACCCGTATTCTCTTGTCCGGGGTGCGTATACCCTTCCATATTCCAAATGTTTTCAAGTTCTTCTCGAGAATATGTTTGTGAATAATTTGAGAAATCAATTAAAACACAAGGGACAAAAAAAGTATCTGATCGTGCATGTGTTAAAGATGGAATAGGGCTTTCATCTACGAATGGAATAGGCCGGGGGATGAGTCTTGTTGTAATGTGGCTTAGGTTAGGATTTGTTTCGGGAGAATCATGTTGTCCTACAATGGCTAAGGATGGAATCAATTTAGTTCCATCTATGCGACTTGCATAGGTCCACCAACCAGTTTCATTTTTTATTATAGACCACCCATTTGTTTCATGCCACGATCGTTGCGGGTTACCACGAATATGTCCCATAAATGTTGTTCCATCAGGTTGGGTAAACTCTATTTTTGTAGGTAAAGCTGTTGTTCCCTGAATCCCTGATATGAAAAATGTAAGTAGGAAAAGAATAAGAATCGTTTTTTTCATAATGATAATATTAACTTGGAAAATGTGCCACTCAAAGAGACATTATGAAACATTTATATCCAAATCAAATAATTTTAGAATTTGTTTCAATCGAAATGTAACTTTCGCGACTCTGACAGTAATGTAACCATTGATTTTGTTAAATAAAACTACACTTCAACTATTAGCAACGCTCCTTATTCTCAATATGTGGGGTTGTGAGAAATCAGAAGAAGATACCAATCTTCCTGATGGACCAATTAATACAACGTCTGATGCAACTGTGGGATCAGGAGCAACAGGTGCCATATCTGAATATTTTTATAATTTTGAAAATGATTTGGATGTAGAGTTTTATCATTTTAACCAAAATATAATCAGTTATTCATATGATAAATATTTAACGCTTTCGTTAGAAGAACCTCCAAAATTAACATTAAAATCTTTTCCGGATTATTTAGTCGAAATTACACCCGACTCGACTCAATATTTAACTCGGTATCCTATCGACTCTCTCTCAAATCAAGTTGTAATATTGGATTCTGTGAAATTAACATCTGCTCAATTCAAAAATATTGAATCAATTGAGTGGGATTTAGATGCAGAACCCAGTTTTCAGAGGTATAAACCAAATAACTCCGATTGGAATTATTCTGACACAACATTGTTCTATAATGATACGATTGATGTATCTGCCTATTATGCAGTAGTGGACACACCTTTAATTTCTTCTGGGATTATGTTTGTTGACTCATCTGAATGGCAAGATACAAGTTATGCTTTTTTAAATGAAACACCCTTATTCTTTTCGAATGCATTTGTCTTTACTAAAAAACAAATAAGTGCTGATTCTGTCTTTTTCAGAGTCAATACAGATTGTAACGATAATAATCAATGGGATGATGCTGAAGTTGGACTCTCAGACTATAATAATGATGGCGATACAAGGGATGTTGTTTTCGAATTTGAAGATGTGAATAATAACGGTCAGTATGATGCTGGCTCAGATATTGATATTGCTGATTATAATAATGATGGTGATTTCGCGGATATTGTTCTTGAATTTGAAGATCGTGGAAATAGTTTATGGGATCCAGAAGAAGCTTACTATGATGTGAATGGGGACGGTGAATACAATTTAAGTGAGCCATATCAAGATCGAAATTGTAATGAAGAATGGGATGAAGCTGAAATATTAACACTGGATGGCAACGGTGACGGAAATTATGATGATGGCGATGAGTATGTGGATCGAGGAAATGGTCTATATGATGATGCCGAAGATTTTAGATGGTCCATCGTAGATAATGATACAATTAAAGGGTTATATTACGTTGATGAAGTTCCAAATAATCTGATAGTAGATTGGACAGATTTTGATGCACCAGAAGTAAAAGTGGAAATTAATCTTGGGGACGATATTACGGACCGTCATGGTCAAGTTTTTACAAACCTTATTGAAGAATCCATATTTACAGATGTGAAACAATCTCAAGTAGATGATATTGATTCATTAGTTACTTTATATACAAGAGAAGTTGTGGCTCATATTCCAAATGGTGTCAACCCTCAAGATTATTATGTAGCAAAATCCGAATGGTTTAGAGAAGATGCTGGTACCGGAGAAGAAATTCGTGGTTATCGATATCATCTTTATCGCGAAGATGGTGATATTTATCAACTGGTTTACCCCAGCTATTTTTTACCTCCGGGATTTTATTATAGTGCAGGTCAAATAAATCGAGGTTTTTGGTTTAAATCTGATTTAGAAGAAGATATTCTATTCTATACGTATAATGGTCAATTAAGAGATGGTGAAATGGTTGAATTGGCATACTCTGACACCACTGAGATTGCCATATATAATGTGGAAAAATCTTATAAAGTTGATTCTTACGCAAATGGAATTACTGTAGCCGCTGGGCAACGATCAAAAGGGTGGGTGGATAGTGATTCAATATATTGTGTTCGAGATTCTTCATTTCTTGGGGTATTAGGCGAATATGACGTTTCTGATTGTCCTGGATTAGACACTACGTATTTTGATTGTTTTCGTGTAACCAGCGAATTAACATCAACTATGTTGGGTTCAGGAGTGGAGTATGGTCAAAAAGTTATATCATACCTTGCCAAAGACCAGGGAATAATAAAAGAAGAAGTATTCGTCCGTTGGACAGAAAATCCATATTTCCCTGAGTTCAATCCTGCACCTCCAGATTCAAATGGACATTCTTGGGTTGGCCTAAGTCGAGTAGAATTAAGCGCATTTAAAGAGACACAATCAGGAAGCTTATTTAGGCAATTAACTCAACCTGTTAGTCAGCTTGAACTAGATGAGTTTGAAACCATTCCAGAATTTAATTATGATCCATTTTTACCTTCACATCCTGCTGGTATTCAAACGATCGAATTGGGGAACGAATAGTGAGAATCATCCAAAAAAATATATTAATTCTTAGTTTCATATCCCTAATGTTTGCAGGGACAGATGGGACGATACGTGGAAAAATTTCTGATATGGATGGGATGGGTTTACCAGGCGCAAATATATATCTACCAGAAGTTGGATTAGGTGCAGCTGCAGATTTAGAAGGAAATTATATTATATTGAATATCCCTGTTGGGACCTATGATGTTGTTGTCCAAATGGTTGGATATCAGAAACAAACCATGAAAAGTGTTAGAATCCTCATGGATCAAACGGTATGGTTGAATTTTAAACTTCCTGTTGAATCTATTGAAGGGGAAGAAGTAGAAGTGGTTGGTGAGCGTCCAATGGTAGAAAAAGGAACAACATCAAAAAAAGTCACTGTAAGTAAAGAAGCGATTCAATCATTACCCATTAGAGATTTATCAGAATTATATACGTTACAATCAGGTGTTGTAAAGGTTGAAAGTAGGACAAAAGGTGTTCCAGATCATGAAGAACGCGGTTTAGAAGAAATTCATGTTCGTGGTGGACGAAGTGGAGAAGTATCCTATATGATGGATGGAATGTATCTTAGAAATCCGATTTTTGGTGGGATTGGTTCAGGTACACGATTAAATTTATTTGCTGTAAAAGAATTTGACTGGCAACCGGGTGGTTTTAATGCTGAATATGGTGATGCTCAATCTGCTGTTTCAAATTGGCATACGAATAGCGGTGGAAAGCAGATGGAATACCATATGCGATATGAGACCAGTTTGGTGGGTGCACTCTTGAATGATTTGGCCGGAAAATCATCCCCCAATCAAAACTATGATGAATTAAGGGGATATGACGATTATAATTTCGGTGTAGGCGGTCCAATCCCATTTATGCCTAAATTATCCTTTTGGGCGTCTGGTCAATACACAAATGAAGCCAATTATAGTGTTTATGAATTTGACAATAAAGCTTATCTTGGTTTAGACCAAGATTCTAATTTGGATACATTGGCACTCAATATGAATAATCTAGTGAATCCTTGGGACGATGTAACTGGTTTTCGTGGATTTGGTTATGAAAAAACGTGGGATATATTTGGGAAACTCACATATAAATTTTCCAATAAACTTCGCTTCCATATGGCTTATTGGCAGGTATCTAATCAGCGCATGTCCTTTAACCCGAGATATCTTTATTGGGACGATGGACGAAATGAACTCTTCCGTGATACGTACAGATATAATTTTGAAATTAACCAATCTTTATCTAGTCGTACTTTTTATTCTGTAAGAGCATCTCGCTTCATTCAAGATCAATTTCAAGGTGTTCGTTGGAGGGATAATGATGAAGATGGATTCCCGAATTGGTTTGAATGGAGGCATCCAGCGGGTTATAAACAAATTTCTGATCCTGATAATCCAAATGTTATTCCTTATTCGGTCGGTGAAGATGGCGATACCATTCGATACACAATGGTTGATGAAAGAAGTGGTTGGCATTATGGAGCGACTCCAGGATTATGGAATTGGGAAACAGCCGAAGATTATACAGATGTTAATGGAAATGGTATTTTTGATGTTGGTATTGATGAATTTGACGCATCTCGACATGATGCTAATGGCAATGGGTTATGGGATGGGCCGGAATTGACAGAAGAATTGACCTATCGTGATGGCGATTATTGGTTGGCACCTGAAATGTATGAATCCTATGAAGAATTTTATGATTTTGACCATGTAGATTTACAATATCAAAATGTACCAGGCTTTGGATTTATGCGTCGTTATACAGGTGCACCAGATGATCCATATTATTATGCTCCAACAAATGAAGGATGGGATTGGACTGAATTTCGAGCCTTTGGTGGGCATGATAACTTTTTTGCTTCATCTCATGCTATTACGGATGAAATTCGATTAGATCTTACATCTCAAATATCTGATAATTGGAAAATACGTACTGGGTTTGATTATAAATATCATCAACTCAATTTTTATGAAGTAAAATACCCATGGTTAGGTCAAGCAGCTACCATTCAAACTTTCTCTGAATATTGGCAAGATACAGGTCCGGATGGATTACTCCCAATTGATGAAGAGTATGAAGGACCAGATACAGGTGAAGGGAATGGACGTTGGGATCAAGGGGAAGCATTCCAAGATGCGAATAAAAATGGTTCATGGGATGATTTTCGTGAACCAGAAGAATTTTCTGCTTATGTTCAAAATACCTATGAAGTCCCATGGATGGTCATTAATTATGGTCTTCGAGTAGATATGGTAAACTATAATACTCAAATATGGGCAGATACATTAGGAGAATATTCTGCGGGACGTCCCTGGTTTTTTGCAGATCTAAATGATAATGGTTTATGGGATAATGGCGAAGAAGCCTCTGATCAAGCAGGTCTTGCTCATCAAAAAGTTATTTTAAAAGATTCAGATTGGTTTTATAAAGTAAGTCCACGTTTAGGTATTAGTCATGTTATAACAGATAAGGCGATGTTTACATTTAATTATGGACTGTATTACCAAACACCTGTGTATCAAAATATTTATTTAAATACAAACCGGATGGAAGATCCAGAAGAGTTGTTCGAAGAGTCTGATGGCCAACTTGGAAATGGAACCATGAATGCAGAAAAAACGCAAGAATATTCAGCTGGATTTAATATTCAAGTGAGTCAATCTTGGGCATTTGGTTTATTATTATGGGTGAAGGATATGGACCAATGGTCTCGATTCTCAACAGAGCGAAGTGGTGTCTATACGTATAAAGTGATGAATAATGGTGATTATGGAAGTGCAAAAGGGATTGATTTTACCCTAGAGCAACGTGGTAAACGATTCCATTCTACATTACAATACACATTATCAATGGCTAAAGGTAATAGTGAATATGCCTGGGAATCTATTAGCGGTGTTTATGTGGATGCGCCTTCCCAAGAATTTTTAATGGGATATGATCGTACTCATGATTTAACGTTTGCACTTTATACGACCTTACCATTCAAAATTAATGCAGGATTGACAGCCTTCTATCAATCAGGATATCCTTATACACCATGGATTTTTGCAGGACGCGACCCAAAAGAAGATGGGAGCAATCCAAACTCAAAACGAGCTCCCTCCTATAAAAATGCAAACTTATCATTCTCTAAATATATTTCTGTGGCAAATCAAAGAATTGCTCTTGGTTTGAACGTTTATAATATGTTTGATATCCGGAATCCGTTAGATGTTTACCCATTGACAGGAAAGCCAGACGATCCAGGTGAATATTATACAAAAAATGTAGGTTTACCCGGAGAAGAACATAGTTTGTCTTCAGCCTATTATGATACACCTTGGCGATATTCATCTCCACGAGAAATGAATTTTTTCATACGAGTTGATTTTAATTAAAACATGAAAATACTAAAAAATATATTAGTCTCAATCATTGGAATCATTCTTTTTAATGTTTCCCTATTTGGTTCAGAACCAAAAACGCAACAGCCGTTTCAGTCCACACATGTTGGAGTGACACCTAGAGCGCGTATTGGGGACAATCCATTTCCAACAAACCCTATGTCAGATCGAGCCATTGGCTATTTATTACAAGGGAAAACAAAAAATGCTTTAACCAATTATGGCAATTTCATCAATTGGGATGAGCATCCAGCCGGTATGTGGGGTGATTATACCTATCTCCCTTCTGTTGCCTTTTTAGCGGGCGTACGAGGGCATGAATATGCGGCTAAATTCTCTTGGCAAACCGTTGAGTCTATTGTGGATGCGGATGGTGCCGTTTTATATCAAATATGGGAGTCCAGTGAAGCGTACTTAGATTGGTATACCGATGAAGGGGATACGAATTATGTAGGTATATTATTTGATGCCGACAATGATTATGGTCGCTGGGAGCCAGATAGTGTTTCTAGAAAAATTGATATTGAATCAATTGATGGTGGATACCAGTGGGTTTTGGATGATTTGAATGGGAAATTGAATATTTCACTTTTAGGGGAAACGGACCCGAATTCAACATCAGCAAGAGTTGGACTTATTTTCCCCTGGGCTTTACGACCTCGCTTAAAAGAGCGTACTGATGATTTTGACATTTATGATTACGGGACAGATAAGGAAGAATGGACACAAGATGATAATAGATATTATTACGGCGCAACGGTGGCAGAATCTTGGTTTTCACGATGGAATCCTTCCACAAATACCGATTGGCAAGCATCTACAAAAGCACGAGTAAATACCCATAATACAGAGGTAGATGCGGGAACCATTTTCGGAGATACGCCCTTTACTGATCCTGGTGATACATATCCCGTTTTAGCGCATAGTGCATTTTCTCAAACATGGCCATTACGATTTGTTGAAGAAACAAACCAGTATGAACCTTATTGGCCGGGCTGGTGGGCAAAAGATTATAATGTGAATTTACCTGGTTGTGAGGGATCTAGATTAGATCCAGATTGTTGGGAAGATGTTCCAGGTCGATTTGTATCTGATATGGATGTCTATATGGAATTTGACGATCGTTGGGCACATCGTGGGAATAATGTAAATACAAATAATGATTACGAACAAACAGGTTATCCTCTTGGGTTAAGAGTGATGGCAGAAGCGCATTCGTATGGTGTTTCTTATGCGGAAGATATTATGTTTGTTACAGTGAAAGTTCGAAATGAAAGTGGTGATTGGGAGGCTACGGATGAAAATGGGAATCCTGTTTTAGACGAAAATGGATTGCAGAAAACGGGTGAAGCTCTCATTATGCCCGATGGTACTAAGCTTAACCGTGGAAAAGGATTTAATTACCAAGATTTATCTTTAGGCTTTTATATGGACGCCGATGTCCTCGTGGGGGATATAAATGGATATAATCCTGGTCTTCATACCAATGATGATGATTTTATGGAATTTTACGATTGTGCAACTCAACCGGAAGGGTGTACCGAAATCAATGGCCAAAAATTAAGAGTAAGTATGGCTATGATAGGTGACTTTGATGGTGGAAGTGGTGTTCCTGGATATGCAATTGGTCCGGGTGAAGAATCACCTGGGAATGGCTTTGGCGTTGTGGCGACACAATTATTGGATACGCCGCGTGCTACTGAAAAAGTAGATTTAGACCAGGATGGCTCATGGGATATTTTTCCTGGAGAACCATTGAAAATGACCGATTGGCATTGGTTTGATTGGTTTAATCGTCCAGGCGTTGTAAGTCGAGAAGGAAACACCAATTGTTGTGCCGGAGATAAAGGTCGTCCGCAAGCAAGAAATAAAGAAGAAATTTTATTAAAACTCATGGCGGGAGATACGGTTAATCTTACAGCGAATGAAAAAACGTGGTTTTTCCATACACCTAATCCAGACACAGATTTAAGCACAGAATTGAATCCGCACTTTGATTCCTTGGAAGGTCTTATGGAAGAAGATGCTTTTGAAGAGGGTGAAGATGGATTGGATGGCGTTTTTATCATGAGTTGTGGTCCTTTTGATTTACCTGTTGGACGTGAAGTGCCCTTTTCATTTTGCATTATTTTTGGCCAAAATAAAGAAGATTTAATTAATAATGCACGTTTTGCGCAAGTCATGTATAATTCTCGATATCAAGGATTTACACCTCCAACACGTCCCACAACTTATTCGGAAACAGATCATGGCGAAGTTCGCGTTTATTGGAATGACGTTGCAGAAAATGCAGTTGATGTTGTAACGGGTTATTCTGATTTTGAAGGTTATCGTATTTATAAAAGTGACGATGGTGGAAAATCTTGGGGTGGTCCAGATGATATGATTTATGATACGGATGGTATTTTTGTTGGGTGGCGCCCCTTAAAACAATATGATTTAAGTGCTTATGAAGATTCTGTTCATTGTGTGTATACCAATGATGAATGTAATGATGGATATAATCGTGGTCATTCAATAAAGGGACAAGATCCTTTCTTCCCTTGGTTTAATCTAGGAACGGATTCAGGATTAGATGCTGTTCGATTAGAAGAAGTAGATTGGAAAATTGTTGGATCAGATACATTTAAATATGTGTTTGTTGATAATCATGTGGTTGATGGCATGGAATACACTTATTCTGTGACCGCTTATGATATGGGTGTAGAGCCACCGAGAAGTACGCGCTATGTAGAATCGGATATAGGGTATGTAGCCGTTGTAGATACAAATTATTCAAACCCGGATAATTGGGCAGACCCGGACGGCTATGCAAGTATTGAAAATTCAAAAGGAACAACTGAGTTGGACCCAAATTTTGTAAAAGTTTATCCAGGTGTTATTGCCCAGGATAATCTGGACAAAGTAGCTGTCGTTCCTAACCCATATATTGTACATTCTCCATTTAATGAAACTGAATTTCTAAAACAAATTCGATTTACAAATCTACCGGAAAAATGTCAGATTAAGATATTTACCGTGACAGGTGAATATGTAAATACAATAAATCATGAAAATGAAAATAGTGGGAATGCTATTTGGGATTTAAGAACTATCAACAACCAAGAAATTGCACCTGGCTTGTATATATATTATGTTGAACAAATGGATCATGCCGGTAAAGTGGTAAGCAATCATATTGGAAAATTCGCGGTGGTACGATGAAGCG
>CAZGFQ010000028.1:0-28970 GCA_964525185.1 uncultured bacterium | reverse complement strand
AATTTTTCACGCAGGTTATTTCATTCGTTAATCCAATTCTTATTTAATCAATACCATTTTTCTTGAATCGGAAAAAGTGTCTCCCTCGATTCGAATCACATACATTCCACTTGGGAATGAAGTAGCATTCCATTTTACAGAATGATTTCCTTGTTTATATTGGGCTGGTTCCCATTCTTGAACGATTTGTCCATTTAGATTATAAATAGTCATTGAAATATTTTGATTTTGGTCCAATTCAAATTGAATGGTTGTAACTGGATTAAATGGATTCGGGAAAATACGTTGGATGGAAGATGTCAATGGAAACAGATTATTTCCAATATTTAAAGCTGTTTCACATCCATAACCCATAGCACCCATAAAGGAACCATCCTCTGCAGAAGTTAAACTGGGAGAAAGAGCTGCCAAATGGAAATCTTCTTCATTTGGATTACAAAAAAAGGGACTCGATGATATATTACTATTTTCCCAGGTCACCATTCCATTTCCATTTGGTATAATGGATGATTCACCACCATAAATATTTGAATAAGAAATGGCTAAATGATTCAATCCACCTTGAGCTGTAAAATAGAATTGAGATACTTCGCTATCCCACACAATCGAATTTTCTAACGTTAATGCACTATTTGATATAACAGCTGTTTTGCCAAATCCACTTTCATTATGGAAAAAAGTATTATGATTCATATTTGGAGACGATGCTTGGCAATAGAGTGCTCCACCTGCATCTATACCGATATTTTGATTCAATATGGTATATGTAATGCTAGGATTCGATTGATCTAGATATAATCCGCCTCCTTCTATAAATCCTTGATTAAATGCGATGAGAGTTGAATCAATCGTTGGGTGCGATTGGTCCAAATAAAATCCCCCACCCCAATAAGATACATTGTTTATAACATTCATGCCAATAAAATGAGCATCAGATTCGAGTAGATACACGCCTCCACCCTTATTAGCACCATTGTTTAAAAGGGCTACATTTTGAATCATTGGATTTGCATATTCAATATATAAGCCACCACCAGAAGCAGCAGAATTATTTTCAATCTTTAAATCACTTATAGTTGGAGATGAAGAAGAAATAAAAACACCGCCCCCTAAATCCGCCTGTCCACCTGTTAATGTTAATCCACGAATTGTTACATCCGTTGCATCATTCCCTACCAATGTGAGACACCGATTGCCTGACACAGCTGAAAGAATTGTTTCATCAATAAGATTAGGGTTATTCGCTTCATAAGCTCTGGATTCAATCACAATCTCTTTACTTAAGAATTGGAGATGTTCATAATATTCACCGGGATTTAATCGGACTGTATCCCCATCTACACACGCATCAATCGCCCGCTGAATGGTTTCAAAAGGTTCTAACATGGATCCATCATTAGAATCATGTCCAATGGGTGATACATAATAGATTGGTCCAAGATTTAATGGGCCACAACCGACTGGATGTGCACCAATTGTTTCTCCATTTTCCCCCGCTCCCACACAAGGAGAATTTTCTCTTAATGTAAAATTTTCATCATTTCGATTGCAAAATAAAGGGTCGCCAGACTGATTACTATTATTATCCCAAGTTACTTCCCCATTAAAATTTATAACAAACCCTTGCTGACCCAATTCAACTGCCGAATGGGAAATATTAAATGTATTTGGGTCTTCATTTGTACGAAAATACACTTGATATTCTCCATTATACCAAATGATTGAATTTGTAAATGTAACAGTTGAGCCACCACGTAAATAAAAGGCTTCTCCATATTGGGAAGCATTATTATCTGAAATGGTTACAAAATTAAAACTGGGTGATGCCTCAGCTCGAACATAAACTCCTGCGCCACTATTCGCAAAATTATGATGAATCGTGGTATTGGATATTTCAGGTGAAGCATTATTAATGTATAGTCCCCCGCCTAATTCAGATGATTCATTTTCTTGAATCCACGAATGGGTAATAATAGCATTTGCATGGTTTTTCAACACAAGTCCTGCGCCAGAATTTCCACTCCAATTTCCACTAACTAGACAAGAATCCAATACAGGTGTTGATTCATTTCTAAAATAGATTCCGCCACCAAATTCTGCATTATTTTCCGTAATCGATACTTGATAAAAGGATGGGCTAGATCCTTCCCGTGCATAGACACCGCCTCCTACATCATCCGTCGCATTTCCGGTTATAGTTGAAGAAATGACCGTGGGGCTTGCATTATAACAAAAAAGTCCACCACCACCGCCTTGATTTCCAGTATTGTTTTCTATGGATACATGGCTAATGGTTGGTTGTGAATCTCTACAATATACACCACCACCATAATTCCAAAAACTGCCATTCCCATCCGGATCTGCATAATTCCCATTTCCATTTTGGAGCGTAAATCCTAACAGATGTGCATCCTCAGTTTCATCTGAATTAAATGTAACGACACTGCCATTTTCATTTCCATCAATAATGGTTAATTCAATCATTTCCGGGTTTTCGGTTGTTAAAAATAATGAGCTTACCATAATAGACTTTCCAAGAAAGTCTATATTTTCATTATAAGTGCCTGGTTGAACTAAAACCGTATCGCCATTTGATGCACTATTTATTCCATTTTGAATCGTATTTTGATCCATTGGAACATGAATAATCGCAGAAAATAGGTTTGATTTAAAAATAAAAAGAAGAGAAATATATCGTATTATTCTCGATAAACAAAAAATATGTGTTTTTTCTAGGGTTATTTTCACTTTTCGCAATTGATCTCCATAAAATTGTCTGTAACTTTCCGGCTGAAATTTCATCCAAATATAAACTAAAAACGAATATGATTATTGCAACACTTAAAGAAATCTTGCCCGGTGAAAATCGGGTTGCTCTCACTCCATCTTCAGTAAAGGATTTAACGAAAGCTGGGTTAACCGTTCACATTGAATCTGGATCAGGGGTAGAATCCAACTATTCTGATAAAGAGTATGAAGTAGCAGGAGCAACGATCGCTTCTGTGTCTGACATTTATCAAAATGCTGATATCCTTGTTAAAGTAGCATCACCCACACTAGATGAAATTAGCCAAATGAAAGAAGGTTCGATTTTTACTTCCTTCTTTCAAACGACGAAAGAGTTAGAAGCTGTTAAAGCTTTAACGGATAAAAAAATCACTGGCTTTTCCATGCATTTAATTCCGAGAACGACCTTGGCGCAAAAAATGGATGCTCTCAGCTCTCAGGCGAATATTGCAGGATATAAAGCTGTCCTAATTGGTGCAGACCATATTGGTGTTTATATGCCATTACTGATGACAGCAGCAGGAACCATTCCACCGGCTAAAGTTTTAATTTTAGGTGCAGGTGTAGCTGGATTACAAGCGATCGCAACTGCCAAACGCCTTGGAGCCCAAGTAGAAGCATTTGATGTTCGCCCAGAAGTAAAAGAACAAGTGGAAAGTTTAGGTGCGAAATTTGTGGAAGTTGAAGCCAGCGAAGATGATGGTGTCGGTGAAGGCGGATATGCCAAAGAAACATCAGATGATTATAAACAACGTCAACAAGCGCTTATTACGGAAAAAATCTCAAAAGCAGATTTAGTTATTACAACAGCTCTTATTCCAGGGCGTCCTGCTCCCATATTAATTCCAACCAATATGGTTAATGGAATGAAACCAGGATCAGCTATTATGGATTTAGCTGCTGAAAATGGTGGGAATTGTGAAAATACTGAACCTGGAAAAATTGTTCAATACAATGGTGTAACTATTGATGGGACAACAAATTTCCCAGGAACAATGCCTATTCATGCAAGTCAACTTTATTCTAAAAATGTTGTTTCATTTATGACATATATGATGAATGAAGGTGAACTCAATTTAGATCTAGAAGATGAAATTATTTCTGGTTCCATGTTTACACATGAAGGATCAATAACTCATGAACCTACTCAACAAAAATTAAACGCTTAAGGACTCATTATGGATATTAATATTTTAACTGTCTTCATTCTGGCAATTTTTGTTGGGAATGAAATCATTTCAAAAGTACCTCCAACTTTACATACACCGCTCATGAGTGGCTCAAATGCTATTTCTGGAATTGCCATTGTTGGGGCAATTATTGCGACTAAAACAGGTGGTTCAATTGGAACTTGGTTTGGATTAATCGCTGTTATTTTTGCCTCGGTAAATGTGGTGGGTGGTTTTATGGTTACCGACCGTATGTTAAAAATGTTTAAAAGGAAATAGGCTGCGAAATGGAATATTCAAAATTATTTTACGTCTTATCGGCGATCCTTTTTATTTTTGGTCTTAAAAAACTAAGTCATCCTAAAACAGCCCGTAATGGTAATATGATTGCTTCCATTGGAATGCTCATTGCCATCGTCGCAACACTCATTGCATATAACAGTCTTGATTTCACACTCATTATAATTGGTATTGTGGTGGGTGGACTCATTGGAGGTGTTTTTGCAACAAAAGTAGAAATGACGCAAATGCCCCAAATGGTTGCCATATTTAATGGATTTGGCGGTGCTGCTTCCGCTTTAGTGGCTGGTGCAGACTTTATAACAAATATGGATAAACTGAACACAGGAGAAATGATTAATGGACTCGACCCTACTTTCTACCTCGTGGTTGTAATTCTATCCATTTTTGTTGGAACACTGACATTCACAGGAAGTTTTATTGCATTTGGAAAACTCCAAGGATTTATTTCAGGACAACCCATTGTATTTCCGGGGCAGCAAATTTTAAATGCACTATTTGCCATAAGCCTTGTTTCAATTACTGTTTACCTATCTATGGGTGGAAGTGATTTAGTGAATTTCTTTTATGTCATTGTATTTTTATCGGCTCTATTGGGAATAACCATTACAATTCCAATTGGTGGTGCTGATATGCCTGTGGTCATATCATTACTCAATTCCTACTCTGGTGTTGCAGCAGCGGCAACTGGATTTGTTCTCATGAATAATGGTCTTATTATTTCAGGATCTTTGGTTGGAGCTTCGGGACTTATTTTGACAAACATTATGTGTAAAGGAATGAATCGATCTTTAGCTAATGTTATTTTTGGTGCTGTTGGATTAATTGAAGAAGGTGCTTCCAGTGGTGAAGGCCAAAAACAAATGAATATAAAGAGCTATTCCACAGAAGAAGCAGCCATGATTTTAGATGCTGCTGAAAAAGTGATTGTTGTCCCAGGATATGGATTAGCTGTTGCTCAGGCACAACATGCGGTTCGCGAAGTAGCTGATTTATTGGAATCTAAAGGTAAAAAAGTTCTTTATGCAATTCATCCTGTGGCTGGTAGAATGCCAGGACATATGAATGTTTTATTAGCTGAAGCCAATGTTTCTTATGATCAATTGAAAGATTTAGATGAAATTAATCCTGAATTTGAAGATTGTGATGTAGCTATTGTATTGGGTGCAAACGATGTAGTCAACCCAGCGGCTCGACATGATCAATCAAGTCCGATTTTTGGTATGCCCATTTTAGATGTGGACAAATCTCGAACGGTACTAATCAACAAGCGAACCATGAATCCAGGATTTGCTGGTATTCAAAATGAATTGTTCGGTTTTGATAATTCTATCATGGTTTTTGGAGATGCAAAAGATATGCTTCAGCAATTATTGAAGGATATTAAAGAATTATAATGATTCCTTTGTTTTGTTAGAGAAAAAGCCTCGGTGTTTCATCGGGGCTTTTTTTTGATTATATACTAATGGAATTTCCGATTTAGTTTATCAAACCTTTTTTAATAGTAATTCAGGAGTTTCATTATGTTACGAACATGGACAGCACTTTTACTTTTTTCGTTTGGATTTACACAAACCATTTCATCTAAACGTCCTGTATCAACGTATTCTATTGTAGCTCGTGATCCTGATACGGGTCAATTAGGTGTAGCCGTTCAATCCCATTGGTTTTCAGTCGGTCCACTCGTTGCCTGGGCAGAATCAGGCGTCGGAGCTGTTGCCACTCAATCTTTTATTGATCCAAACTACGGGCCTTTGGGTTTAGAACTTATGAAAGCGGGTCGTACAGCTCAAGAAGCCATGGACGCCCTTGTAAATACTGATGAAGGTAAAGATGTTCGGCAAGTTGGCATGATTGATAAAGATGGAAATACAGCCGTATTTACAGGAAACAGTACCATCCCTTATGCTGGGCATAAAATGGGAAAAAACTATTCAGTACAGGCTAATTTGATGGAAAAATCCACCGTTTGGGATGCAATGGCACATGCATTCGAATCCAGTGAGGGTGATTTAGCCGAGAAACTTCTTGTTGCCTTAGAAGCAGCGCAAAATGAAGGCGGTGATATTCGCGGTAGGCAATCTGCGGCTATTTTGGTTGTTTCAGGTGAAGCAACAGGGTTTCCTTGGGTCGATCGTATTTTTGATCTTCGAATTGCAGATCATCCCACACCTGTAAAAGAATTACGCCGACTCGTTCAACTTAAACGAGCTTATTTAAAATTGAACGAAGGAGATGAATGGGTTACAGAACATCAAATGGAAAAAGCAGTAACCGGCTACGAAGAAGCCACAAGCCTTGTGGAAGATAGTCAAACAAACGGTGAAGCACCATTTTGGGTAGGCGTTACACTTGTAGAAGCACATCAAATTGAAAAATCTTACCCTTACTTTCGTAGAGCGTATCGACAAGATAAATCATGGGCAGAATTAATAAACCGCCTCCCGGCTGCAGGACTACTTCCCAATGATAAAAAACTCCTTAAAAACATTATTAAAGAAATGGAAAAATAATCTTTACTTCCGCAATACAATTGCGCATTTTACCTCATATATAATATAACAGGATTTTCTTGTCTTTTATTCTTGGATTAAGTGGTGGCTCGTCGTAATTTTGCGCGTCGAAATAACAAAACCTAGATTCTTTACACTAGATTATGACACGCGGAAAAGTAAGATACAAAGATTATTCACCGGCAGCAAACGGATCAAATGCTACGTCCCTCCCGTTATATACCATCGGCATAGCAGCTAAATTAACCAATACATCTGTTCACACATTACGAATGTATGAAGATAAAGGTCTCATACTTCCTCATAAGACAAGAACCAATCGTCGTGTTTACTCTCAAACAGATATTGAACGGATTCATTGCATTCGAAAGCATATTATGGAAGATGGGTTAAATATTGCTGGAATTAAAACCATTTTAGCTATGGTCCCTTGTTGGGAATTTAGACCTTGTACACAATCTTGCAGAGAATCATGCGACGCATATACATCCATTTCTGAACCATGTTGGTCCGCAAGCAACAAAGGAAAAGAATGTCAAAATATTGATTGCAGAACATGTGATGTGTATTTGTTAGCCAATAAATGCAGTGACATTAAAGCTCTGTATAAAGAATTAATGAATAAAAAGGATTAACCATGTCTAAAACACTTAATAGACGAGATTTTATAAGAATTAGTAGCCTTGGCATTGGCGGTCTTGCTGCAGCAAATCCCATATTTGATTGGCTCAGTGGTTCTGTGATTGCAAGTGAAAGTTTACAAGAAACAATTAAACGTATTCCCACTTATTGCGAAGTCTGTTTTTGGAAATGTGCTGGTTGGGCACATCTAAATGAAAAAGGCGATATTTGGAAATTAACCGGCAATGATAATGATCCACATTGTAATGGAAGATTTTGTCCACGAGGCACTGGCGGTGTTGGCATGTATTATGACGATGATCGATTAAAAACGCCTCTTATTCGAACAATTGTTGATGGGAAACAAACCTATCGTGAAGCATCTTGGAATGAAGCATTCGATTATATTGCCAAAAAAATGAAAAAAATAGCGGATGAGCATGGACCTGAGTGTATTGCATTATTTAGCCATGGGAGCGGGGGAAAACACTTTGGACGTATGCTAAAAGCTTTTGGATCTCCTAATATTACAGCACCATCCTATGCGCAATGTCGTGGTCCACGTGAAGTAGGTTTCTTTGCCACATTCGGCGAAGGGATTGGCTCCCCAGAACGGGTTGATATTCGCGATACAGATTGTTTAGTTCTCATTGGATCTCATATTGGTGAAAATATGCATAATGGACAAGTCCAAGAAATGTCAGATGCCATAGATAAAGATGCAACCATTATTACAGTTGATCCTCGATTTTCAACTGCAGCAAGTAAATCAAAATATTGGCTTCCTATTAAACCAGCAACGGATATGGCATTATTACTTTCTTGGATTCATGTCATTATTAATAATGAATGGTATGATAAGAAATATATTGATAAATATGCATTTGGGTTGGATGAATTAAAGGAACACGTTCGGACCTTTACTCCCGAATGGGCTTATGGCATTACAACCATTAAACCAAATGTAATTCGTAAAACAGCCAAAGAAATGGCGAATGCTGCTCCATCCGTTATTATTCATCCTGGGCGTCATGTAACTTGGTACGGTGATGATACACAACGCCTTAGAGCAGTCGCTATTTTAAATGCACTTTTAGGGAGCTGGGGACGGCGCGGTGGTATTTATAATCCAGAAAAGAAAAAAGTACCCAAACTCAATATTCCAAAATTTCCAAAACCGAATAAAACATGGCGCGATGCATTTCCTGGACAATTCAAATTGGCTGGTCTCGCTCTCGCTTCAGGAATTTGCGATGCGACTATTCCAGCAGCTGATCGTGATTGTTCTTTTAAAGGCTGGATTGTAAATGGAACAAATTTAATCTCCACCCTTCCAAATCAAGCCAACACCATTGAAGCCATTCAAAATTTAGATCTGATGGTTGCTATCGACACAATGCCAATGGAAATCACAGGGTATGCAGATGTCGTTCTCCCCGAATGCACTTATTTAGAACGCTATGATAATCTAAGAGTTAGTGGACATAGAGAACCTACGATTGCCCTTCGCGCTCCTGCTGCTGAACCAAAGTATAATACCAAATCTGCTTGGTGGATGGCGAAGGAATTGTCGAATCGACTTGGTCTTCAAGATTATTTCCCATTTGAAACAGAAGATCAAGAGTTGGATTGGCAATTAAAACAAGTAGGTACATCTCTTGAAGAAATGAAGAAAATTGGTGTGAAAAAATATGATCGGAAATATGATGATTTATATCCATTAGAAGATTTACCTGAATATGAATTCAATACAAATTCCGGGAAAATTGAACTCTATAGTACAGCTATGGAAGATGAAGGATATGATCCCCTTCCCCAATATACAGCACATGAAGAACCACCTACTGACTTTTATCGACTCATTTATGGACGAGCACCTATGCATACATTTAGCCGAACTGCCAATAATCCAAATTTGACAGATTTAATGGATGAAAATAAAGTATGGGTAAACCCAAAGGTTGCCAAAGAATGGGGTTTAAATAATAATCAAGAAGTGTGGTTAGAAAATCAAGATGGTGTTGTAACATCTTTTCCCATAAAAGTTCGAGTCACAGAAAGAATTAGATGGGATTCTGTTTATATGGTGCATGGCTTTGGGCATACAGATAAGCGTATGTCTCGTGCATACGGGAAAGGTGCTAGTGATTCCGAACTTATCACTCAAACTAAGATTGATCCCGTTATGGGCGGAACAGGGATGCGAGTTAATTTTGTTACCTTCCTCACCGAAGCACCTACGAAAGGAGCAGCATAATGCGTTACGCAATGGCGATTGATACAAAAAAGTGTGTGGGTTGTAGCGATTGTGTAGTCGCATGCCAGACAGAAAACAATGTTCCAATAGGATATTGTAGAGATTGGGTTGTAGAAGCGACATCTGGAACCTATCCCGATTTATCTATGGAAATACGCTCTGAGCGATGCAATCATTGCACAAATGCGCCGTGTGTACGGTGCTGCCCCACAGAAGCTAGCCATATTGTAGATGGTGGTATTGTTGTAGTTGACCATGATGAATGTATTGGATGTAAAGCATGCATTACTTCATGTCCTTATGATGCACGATTTGTCCACCCCGAGGGATACGTTGATAAATGCACCTTCTGTATTCATCGTGTTGAAAAAGGAGAAAATCCTGCTTGTGTGAGTGTGTGCCCTACTAAATGCATGTATTTTGGTGACACGGATGATCCAAATAGCGAAATATCTCAACTTCTTCGCAAACGTAAATGGAAAACGCTTATCCCAGAAGCAGGAACAGAACCTAACATTTATTACTTAACCTAACCCAGGAGTCCATATGATTGAACAAATTATTATATCAGGAAAACAAAATGAAGGCATTGATCCCGTTCTATCTATTTGGCCATGGGAAGTTCCAGCAGATTTGTTTTTAGCTGGACTTGTAGCTGGTTTATTAATTATTTCTTCATTCCTTACACTCATTGGTAAAAGGCATGATTACCCAATTGCGGCAAAACAAGCTCCCGTTTTTGCACCCTTATTATTGGTTGTGGCTCTATTCTTTTTATTTTTGGATTTATCCCACAAATTATATTTTTGGCAATTGTACACGAACATTAGGTGGACATCACCCATGAGTTGGGGCGCTTGGACTTATTTATTCTTAACACCCTTGGCATTTATCTGGTCTGCAATCCACATTAAAACAGCTTTCCCCAATTGGGTATGGCCTTTTGAATGGATTGAACCCTTTATTGAATCTATGAAAAAATATCGAATGGCATTTGCTTGGGCTATTTTGGGTCTCTCTCTTACACTCGGAATGTATACGGGTATTTTACTATCCGCATTTAATGCACGTCCCATTTGGAATTCCGCTATTTTAGGGCCACTCTTTTTAACATCGGGTTTAACAAGTGCTACTGCATTTATTTTACTTAATTGCCCAAAAGGCTCAAATGAAAAACAATTATTTTCCACAATTTCATTAATTTCACTAGGTGTACAAACCTTTTTAATGATTCATTTGGTTATGGGGTACTTATCAAGTGATTTAGCTCAAGTAAGAGCGGCAGACTTATTTTTAGGTGGTGAATTCACTACATCTTTTTGGATAGTAATTGTTGCACTTGGTACATTAATTCCAGCTTATTTACATGTACTATATCTACGAAATATCAAAGTACCTGTTATTATTCCATCAACACTCATTTTAATTGGCGGTTTTTTCTTGCGTTATATTTTAGTAGAAGCTGGACAAATTAGCCATTGGTAAACCATATTTGGAGAATTATTCATGATTGAAGAAGTCATTGTTAGCGGTCGTTCTAATCCCGAAATTGATCCTTATTTACACGTGTGGGGTTGGGAAATTCCATTTTACTTATTCATTGGAGGTTTAGTTGCTGGAATTCTTTTCTTTTCTGCGCTTTACACAATCCGAGAAAAAGAAGATGAATTCCCTACAGCAGTAAAGCTGGCACCTATGGCAACGCCCATTCTTCTCGGCCTAGGTCTTTTTTCACTTTTATTGGATTTAAGCCATAAACTGTTCTTTTGGCAATTATATACAAATATTAGGTGGGAATCACCTATGAGTTGGGGTGCCTGGACTTTAATGATTATCTATCCATTAACCATTATTTGGAGCGCAATGTGGCTTAAAGATATTTTTCCAAAATGGGATTGGAAATTCCAATGGATTGATGATGGGTTAGATAAAATTAAAAAGTATAAAAAAATGATAGCATGGGCATTATTGGTCTTATCCATCGTTTTGGGAATGTACACAGGCATTTTATTATCGGCTTTTAATGCTCGTCCCTTTTGGAATACAGCTATTTTAGGCCCACTATTTTTGACTTCTGGTTTATCTGCTGGGGCTGCCTTAATTATGATGCTATCTAAAACGGCTAAAGAGAAACAACTCTTTGCGAGAATAGATCTTATGCTAATTGGAACAGAATTATTTTTAATCATTCATTTATTCATGGGTTTTCTTGCAGGAACAAATGTTCATATTGAAGCAGCAAAATTGTTTTTAGGTGGTGAATTCACCAATAGTTTTTGGATATTTGTTGTATTCGGTGGATTAATTTTCCCTGCTTTATTAGAATTTCTAGAATTACAAAAAGTTAAAATACCACATTACATTTCTGCCATTTTGGTTTTGTTTGGAAGCCTCGCATTACGATTTATAGTCGTAGATGCAGGTCAAGCAAGCCGTTGGCTTTATTAAGGAGATTAAAATGAAAACAAAATACATGAATCCATACTTAGCAGGTGTTCTGCTTGGATTGGTTTTATTATCAGCTTTCTTTTTCACAGGACGTGGATTAGGAGCAAGTGGAGCAGTCAAAAGTATTGTAGTTACTGCAGTAGATTCGGTTGCTCCTGATCATAGCGCTGATTCTGGATTCTATAGCAAATATACAGGTGATGGGAAAAGTCCCCTAAAATCTTGGCTCGTCTTTGAAGTCTTAGGTGTCCTCGTTGGTGGATTCCTGTCAGGAGCTTTAGCGGGGCGTTTAAAACTCAAAGTTGAACATCATCCAAATATTACATCAAAGAAACGTCTTATTCTGGCTGGGATTGGAGGCATACTTTTTGGGTATGGTAGCCAGTTGGGTCGTGGATGTACCAGTGGATCTGCGCTCACTGGGATGGCTGTATTATCCTTAGCCGGGTTTGTAACCATGATGGCTATTTTTGGGACTGCGTTTGCTTTAGCATACTTTTTTAGAAGAAATTGGATTTAGGAGATTATTATGGGACCACTTATTCCTCAAGAAATCATTGCAGAAGGATGGAATTTTTTCATCGCTTTTGTTGTTGGTATCGGATTCGGGTTTGTTTTAGAACAAGCTGGATTTTCATCAAGCCGAAAATTAGCGGGTGTTTTTTATGGCTATGATACCGTTGTATTAAAAGTATTTTTTACAGCTACCATTACAGGTATGTTAGGACTATTGTATTTTTCACTCTTTGACTGGATTGATCTTAATCTTGTTTGGGTAAATCCAACCTTTCTTTGGTCTGCCATCATTGGTGGTATCATTATGGGTGCTGGATTTATTATAGGCGGTTATTGCCCCGGAACAAGCGTATGTGCATTATCCATTGGGAAAATTGATGCAATGATTTTCTTTGGTGGTATATTTGTAGGCATTTTCCTATTTGGTGAGACATACGCAATCATAAAGCCCCTGTATATGGCTGAATATCTAGGCAATATCAAACTTTCTGACGTTTTAGGCATCTCGCAAGGAGCATTAGCTTTTTTCGTTATATTGGCAGCATTAGCTATGTTTTATGTGGCTGAAATTGCTGAAAAGAAATTTCCAAGAGAGGAGTATTAATCATGTTAACCTTAAAACGATTAACAGCTATTTTGTTAGGATTAGGATTAGTCATTGCTTTTGTTCCTGAAAATACAACTAAGCCTTATAGATTATCTGCGGCAGATATGTTGACCGAAGTTCAGTTTGGCACCGAAATGATATCCCCAGATGAATTAGCAGATTGGCTCATTAATAAAGATCCATCCATTCAATTAATTGATGTAAGAACGCCTAAAGATTATAATCAATTTCATCTTGATGGAGCATTAAATATTCCACTTAGTAAAATATTGGATAATGAATGGGTCGACTATGTGGATCAAGGTATAAAAATGAATATCTTTTATTCCAACGGAACAACACTTTCACATGAAGCTTGGATGTTAACACGCCAGTTAGGATACGAAAACAATTATGTCCTTCAAGGTGGACTGAATTTTTGGACTGAAACAATATTAAATCCATCTGCCCCATCTCCCTACAGCGCAGATGATGAAATTGCAAAATATGAATTTCGTAAAGGAGCAAGCCAATATTTTGGAGGCGGTGGCGTTAAATCTTCAGTCACCAAATCAAAATCAAAGGCTTCCAAACCAAAAATTAAACGGAAAAAGAAAAAGAAAGCACCCCAAGGCGGTTGCTAACTCGAAAAGAATCATCAAGTTCAAAAGCCTAAGGTATGGGCTCGTTACCCTGAAATAGTTCATCAAGCTTAGACGAATAGTACCTTACTGTCACCCTGGGCTTGATGATGTGCTCAAACCAATTTATAATATAAATATATAATATCCATTCCAGGAATTTTTACAAAATTTCCTACTTTTGGGCCATTCTTTAAACTTTATCACATGAATACTTTTTTGTAAAATCGCCCCTTATGGCAACCTTAGATATAGAAAAGTCATTAACACATCCCAGAACAATCCGGGAAAAAAATACGGTGGATGCTATGATAAAGATATATTGTAATTATCATCATAGCACTGATGATACAGTGTGTAATGAATGTAAAACATTATCTGATTATGCGGAGAAACGACTCATTCGTTGCCCCTTTGGCCACGGAAAAACAACATGTGTCAATTGCACTGTTCATTGCTATAAAAATGATATGCGACATGACATAAAAAAGGTAATGCGATTTGCAGGCCCAAGAATGTTATTTAAACATCCGATCTATACTCTATTTCATTATTGGGATGGACTTAGAAAAGAACCTTTATTTGATTGAATTAGTTTGGTTCCGGCATTCGGGCAAATCCGTTATAGGTTAAACTACCTAAATATAAATACCCTTCATGCGATTCTATGCTGGTAATGGGTGAATACGATTCTGGAGAAGGATCATGCAAATTATGAATCACATTTCCTTCTTCATCAACACCAATGACGAATCCATATCTTTCAGGTGCAGGTTGTAAGGATTCTGGTAATCGCATAATAAGTTTGCGTACAAATGGTTTTGGCGCAAGATTATCTAAAAGTTCTTTTCTCTTTGAAGGGAATGCTACCCAAAATATACCCTTTCCATTCGATGAAATTCCATCGGGAATTCCAGGAAGATTTTCCATAAATGATTCGGACTGTCCAAACTTGTCTCCCGTAATCCATATTTTGGTAATTTTATAAGCTCCCGTTTCATTGACTAATATATACGATTGATCCGGACTAACAGCAACCCCATTTGCAAAATACATATTATCTTTTATTGTTTTCGCTTCCTCTGTAAAGGGATTATATACAATAACGCGACCATTTGGGCGATGCTCTAATAAATCATGTCTATATTGACGTTGACCAAATTTGACCGATGCATCAGAAAAATAAATCATGCCATTTTTTGCAATATCAACATCATCCGTAAACTTGAGTTTAATGCCATCTACTTCAGTTACAAGAGTTGTCAATTGTCCATCAGGAGATGCAGAAAGTAATCCTTTAAAAGCATCACAAATAATTAAGTTACCATTAGCATCAAATTCCAAACCGAGTGGCCGGCCTTTTGTATCCACAAATTCTTGTCCATTGGATCCATCAGCGTCAAAACGAAAGATTTTTCCACCTTCATAAGGCGCATAAATTCGACCTTGATCGTCCACATCCACATCTTCTGGGCCTACGCCCAACCCTTTGCCCATAATGTTGGCGGAAGATAACAAATCATTGGATACAAAAATACCCGTTAATTTAGGTGCTTTTTCTGGTGTCCAAGCGACAGGATCAATGCCAGTTGGCCAAGACAGTAAATAAAGAACAAGAATTCCAAATAAGACTAATATACTTATTAAAATGCGTTTTAACATGAGTATTCCTTTTTGAGCAAAATGAAATTTAAAATGTGGTTTAATCTAATAAGAGTAGAAAATAGTTTATAAACAAAAAAGGGGAAGCAATTGCTTCCCCTTTTCGCTCCGATTAATCGGTCTATTTCATTAGAACCATTTTAATACTTTGTTGAAATACGTCTGTGCTCAAATGAGCAAAATAGACACCAGCAGGTGCTATAGAGCCATTGGCTTTTAAACCATTCCAAGTCATAACATGATTACCACTGGAATAGGATTGTTGAGCTAATGTAGAAATATGATTTCCTGAAATATCATAAATCACTAATTCAACAATTGATTCCCGTGGCACAGTAAACTCAATATGTGTTACTGGATTAAATGGATTTGGATAATTCTGCTTAAGGCGATATTGGCTTGCAACAGGATTGTATGGATCCGTCGAAGCTGTTCCATGCATATTTGCGGCTGATGCAACGGCTTCTTCCATTGTTTTATCTGGAATATTGTCATTCGGATCATCATTATGGCATCCGAGACAAGAGAAACCAAGATCAAGAGATGCAGGTCGAGTTTCATCATTCCTCACATATGATCCATCTTCGGTAAACATAGATTCTCCATTTACAGTGATTTTAAACAAATGTGATCGAATGTCACCTTTATAACCGCTTTCACCCCGAGCAACAGCAGATTTGCCAGCATATGGCATATGACAATCAATGCACGTTGCTTCGCCAGTATGATTCAAATTATTCGCATGATCATTATGACATGACGAACAATTATCTTCAACACCATCACCATCCCAAATAACACGTTTATGAGGTTCGTGGCATTGTGTACATTGCATAAAACTATGACCATCCCATGTTAAGGATTCTTCCCAAGGTTCATGATGTTTAATATATCCCCCCTTTGCTTCGATGGGTGCATCAAAACCACGATTATGGCAAGTACCACATAAATTATTTACACGATTTCCATTTGGATCTGCCAAATCAGATGTTCCATCAGCTAATATGAGACCATTTCCATCATTGATATCAAACTCGTAAACTAAATCAATATTAGATGCTGAAGGTGCGCCTATATGGTCACTTCCTGGTCCATGACACGCTTCACAACCTACTCCATCTTCAGCAAAGGAGCCCAACCCATCAACACCTTCAAGCCATGTTCCGTCTGTTATGGGAGCAGTGGTATGACATCTAAAACATCCATAATTATATGTTTTATCATCAGAAGCATGGTAGTCTTTCCACCCCCACTCTTCTCCTTCGAAGAAATTCATTTGATTATGGCCTAATCCTTGATTAATAATACTATTAGCTGTTCCAACAATTTTTCCTGTATTATCAATAAACCGGGCTTTCCAACCAAATCCACCTATTACACCTGAAATATCGTTGATCCATGACGCTCCTAAAGTGTCCATCCACGTATCTCTATAATTTTCGACAAAATTTGGAAATTGGGGACCACCATCGTCCGCAACTCCCAGAATATTCCATCCTAAAGATTGTACATTCGCTTTGAATGGATGACCAGAACCTGCCCAATTCGTATAATGGTCAGCATGACACATCTGACAATTAGTTGACCCTACATATTCTTGCGAAAAGACAAAACTCATTAAGCAAGCGAATATTGTTATCGTTTTTTTCATGACACTGTTCCTTTTTTTATTTAAGACTATTATATCCTATAAAGAAGTTAAATAGGATGCATATTATATAACAAGATGCTTTTATCTTCTTATGTTACTTTTTCAAATACAAGACGATTGTATTTTGAAATTGAGTAATAAATATTTATGATTCTCCAACCATAAACTGGTGCGTAAATTCCATTGAGGATCGGGAGAGAAACATGGCGAAATTAATAGTACTCATTTTTGGAATCCTATTTGTTTGGACTCCATTGAAAGGAATTAATATGAATCAAATAGATCAAGCTACATTTGGTGGAGGCTGTTTTTGGTGTGTAGAAGCTGTATTCCAACGTGTCGATGGAGTTATTAGTGTAAAGCCTGGATATGCTGCGGGACACACGCAACATCCTACATACACAGAAGTTTGTACAGGGGAAACCGGTCATGCTGAAGTGGCCCGAATTGAATTTGATCCAACTCAAGTAACTTTCAATCAATTATTAAATGTATTCTGGCAAGCCCATGATCCAACTACATTAAATCGGCAAGGTGCAGATGTGGGAACTCAATATCGCTCTATTATTTTATATCATAATGATGCTCAAAAAAACGTAGCGGAGAAATCAATTAAAAATACGAATGCATCCGGCTATTTCGATAGTCCAATCGTTACCGCTGTAGAAGCATTGGATATCTTCTATCCTGCTGAAGATTATCATGATAATTATTATGAAATAAATTCATCCCAAGGCTATTGCCAATATGTGATAAAACCTAAATTGGATATACTCTCTAAAAAGGGCGTTATCCGTTAATCAATTCGTATTCCTTCATGGCAGTTACGAGCGATTCCACCCCTTCAATAGGCATGGCATTATAAATAGATGCCCGAAATCCGCCTACAGATCGATGACCTTTTAAGGTCATGAGTCCACGATTTTCACAAAAAGATAAAAAGTCTGCTTCATCCCTATCTTCTGTAAAAACAAAAGGAATATTCATCATAGATCGATCTTCTTTATTAACTGGACTTTTAAAAAGAGTATTTCTTTCAATTTCATTATACAATATTATGGCTTTTTTCTCATTGATAGATTCAATGGCTTCTACTCCACCTAAATGTTGTAGCCAATCTAAAGTACGATTTACAGCATAAACGGCCAAAACAGGCGGTGTATTGAACAAGGATTGTTTTTCTATATGTGTTTGGTAATCCAGATAGGTTGGAATAGATCGATTTATTTTCCCTAAAATATCATTTCGAATTATAACCATTGTAACACCAGCTGGCCCCATATTTTTTTGGGCACCTGCATAAATGAGTCCAAAATTAGACACATCAATTTTTCGACTAAAAATATCAGAAGACATATCTGCCACTATATATCCATCAGCGTTATTTACTTTCGGAATTACTTTATATTGCGTACCATATATTGTGTTATTACTAGTGATATGAAAATATGTTGAATCATTATTTTGATTGAAATCTTTAGGGATGAAATTATATGTAGAATTGCGCGATGAACAAACGACATTTACATTTCCAAAGTGATTGGCTTCTAAAATAGCTTTATACGACCAAGCGCCTGTATCCGCATAATCGGCTGTTTCGCCATCATTTAACAGATTCATGGGAATCATGGTAAATTGTAGAGATGCGCCACCTTGCACCCATAATACACTGTAATGGTCGGGGACATTCAATAATGATTTAACTCGGGCTGTTGTATCGTTAAATAATTCAACGATTGGCACAGACCGATGACTCATTTCCATAATACTTAATCCGGAAGATTGATAATCGATCGCTGCGTGTGATACATCTTTTAAAACAGATTCCGATAATACACTTGGGCCGGCACTGAATTGATATACTTTTTGCTTCATAATGTTTTAAACTTATTCCCGAAGATTTATAAAAAAAAGCCCCGTCTCTTAATTATTTAAACGAGAAACGGGGCTTTATACAAGGAACTGTTATTATACAGTAATTCTCTTTATGGGCGACTCACTCTATACGGAAGCCACCAAACAGCTGTATGAACATCTTCATCTTCTACAAATACGGATGACATGTCTAGGACATCAAAAAATCCACGGAAAATGCGGTGGTTATGTCCCCAGCCAGGTCCATGTACACGCCAAATAGTTGAAAATGTATTATCATTTTCTGTCACATCAGGATATCTACCTGCATCATTCAAATGACGTCGACCTTTCATCCAACGGTTACGAGCATAATGGAAATGAGTCCATTCACTGCTTCCCTGTGGAAATTCAGGTCCCAGATTTTCTACTTCCACTTCCAATACGATTGGCTGTCTAAAGAAAAATGTAGGTAATTCTTCACGGCTCAAAAATAAATCGCCAGCTTCATCTGCATTAAATGAATATAATAATTCTCCTGTTTCCCAATCATTTTGAAAATCAACACCATAAATATTCATAGATGAAATGGATACTTTGCTACCAGCTCCACCCATTCCCATTGTAAATGCATCAATTCTCCAAGCACTACTATCAGGATTGTTTGGTGTTTCATGCTGTACAAATCTGACTTTACGGCTAAAAACGGATGTAAATGGTTTTACAACAGAATCTGCAACTTCATGTGTCGATGTATCGATAGCTAGAATTCTAAATTCTCCATCAACAGAAAAAGAAATATGACCAATGGCTGTATCCCCTTCTATGACAAATTCTACTTCACGGTTATGATCTAAAATACGACGTCCAAGACGAATACGATATTCGCCACCGGGCCAAAGAGTGTCAATTGCCATTTTAGCTAAGCCACCATCCAGTTCCATTCCTTCATCATAATCACTTTCCATGGCATTTTGATCGTCCAATCCATCTATCCCTAATGCATCATCTCGATCAAGTACTTGAAGTAATTCTGCTTCAATGGCAGCGATATTTTGATCTTCTATACTTTCACATCCAATTGAAAATACCAACAGTGAAAGAAAGATTAATTTTAGTTTATTCATGTTATTCTCCTTTTATTATAGATTGAGTTATTACCAGCGGTTTTTTTTCATGTTCCGGCGCATACTACCCATACTGCTACGGCCTTTCATTTCTTTTTTAATATCTTTCACCATCTTATGTTTAAAAAAGGCCAATTTGACCTGTTGTTCTGGTGAAAGAATATCATCCATTTTTAAAATGAATTCTGATTCAATATCCGCTTGTTTCTTTTTGAGTTCATTGATTTGGTTAACAGCTTTTTTAATGTCACCTTTATCAATATCATCTTTATTGTCCAGCTTCGCTTTCATAGGTTCACCCACTGCTTTTATTTCTTTTCGGATGGCATTAAGCGATTCTCGATGTTCACGGTAACGAGGAAAGAATGTTTCACCTTGTTTGGTGGTTAAATCCAATTCTTCCGTCAGTCGAAACATCATCATCATTTCTCGTTTTTCTTTTCCTAATTTGGGGCCACCTTTGCCAGGCATACCCATTTTGGGCTGCGCCATTAGGGACGACCCTAATACAACAGCCAAACCAAGAATAAGGATTGTTTTTTTCATTATATGTCCTTTATGTTTGTTGAATAATTCATTTCATCTAAAAATTCTATGGAATCCCATATAGTGTCTTCTTCTAATAATAAAACAGCCAAATGGTCGTAATAATCATCATTTTCTTGAACCAATTCTTCGGAATCATTTTCCCATAAATCCATATCAAAATATGTGGATTCTATCTCGGTATAATACGTTTCATACCCCATGGTTGAATCCAATTGATAAAAAGTAACAACACCAAGAAAAAGAATAAATAAACTGGCAGAAAAAGTAGAAACCAATTGACGTTTTGAATCTGCTTTAATCTCCATTGAAGAATGTAATTTCTGCGTAAATGATGCACCATCAATCGACGGTATTTCAAATTGGTTTAATTGAGTTATTTCTTGTTCAAATGATTTATCCATGGATTAAATCCTTTAGTGTATTCATAGCATGATGAAAATTTACTTTTGCTGATCCTTCAGATATTCCTAATATATTCGAAATATCTTTATAGGGCAATTCTTGCGCTATTCTCATCATAACCACCGATCGCTGTTTTTTGGGTAATTTCCCAACTGCATTCCATAATTCTTTTCGACGCCAATCCTTTTCAATGGATGTGTCAAGTGCTCCAGATTCCGCCACTTGATCCAAATGGAGTAAATGCTTCCATTTATTGCGTGATAGCCATGAGTTTGCTGTATTTGTCTGGGCTCGGTATAGGTAAGTGGTAAAAGCGGCTTCAAACCTGAATTTTTTAAGATGTTTGTGTAATTTAATGAATAAATCTTGCGCCAAATCTTCAGCAGCCATTTTATCGCGAGTGATTTTAACAAAAAATCCAAACACCATTTGCACATGGCGTTGAACCAATTCATCAAATGATGCATCATTGCCTTTTTGAAATTCGCGTATAAGTTCATGGTCTGTTTTCATACATTCTGCCCATTTTGACCTTCTTCCATCAGAAAGGTTAAAAACTTTTTTTCTTTTTGTGAAAGTTTCTTTTTTGAAGATTATTCCTTACCACCCTTTCACTTCTCGTGCTTAACTTTTCTTATGCTATATAGCCTAGGTGATTTTAAAGCACATCCTCTTCAAGATAAAGCCATTCGTCATGGCACATCCCCCTTAATGATTTTGGCAGGTGCCGGGACAGGGAAAACATCTACTCTCATTCATCGAATTCATTACCAAGTAAGTAACGGATTCATGGAGCCAGAACATATTGTTGTTTTAACATTTACTGAAAAAGCCGCACATGAATTAAAAATGAAACTGCATGCGATGGATGGAATTGATGTAAAGCCAATGACTATTTCTACCTTTCATGCATTTTGCAATCAACTTGTTCGAGATTTCAGCCACTCATCCGATGCAGATAAATTATTAATTCAACAAAATGATACGGCATTTCTCCTTTTGCAGAATTATGATAAACTCACTTTTTTAACATCCGAATATTTTCGAAGCAACCCTGTCGAATCCATTAAAAATAGTTATATTCCCTTCTTTAATCGTATTCGAGACGAACTTTTATCCCCTGATGAATTAAATCAAAAATGTGATAATCTTGCTTTAATTCCAGATTCCATTCATACCCTATTTCCAGGATTGAATGATCGAATTTCTACCGAAGAATACAATAAACAGTTTCAAGATTTAATTCAGGTGTATCAACAGTATCAATCCTGGAAAAATTCAAAAGGATTTGTGGACTACGGAGATATGATATTGGATTGTTATAACATGTTACAGCAATCACCGGAAACCTTAGAAAAAGTTCGAAATAAAATTCGACACATTATTATTGACGAATACCAAGATAATAATTTTGCCTTAAATAAAATCGTCAATTTGATTGTAGAAAAAAATCCGAGCATTACGGTTGTAGGAGACGAAGATCAATGTATCTATAGTTTTCGCGGTGCAAATTATTTTAATATTACTGATTTTCGGAGTCGATATGGATCATTGGATGGTTATGGTGAAGTAGAATTAGAAATAAATTATCGGTCTACACAAAATGTATTGGATTTAGCCAATGCGTCCATATCGATGGATCATAATAGAACTGAAAAAATGCTTACATCTTTTGGAAATAAAAATGGGCCGCATCCCATTTGGCATGTAGGAGATAAAACGCAATCTCTAGAAGAAATGATACGTCTAATTCATTTATACGTTTTTGAAAAAGGGCATGCATTTGGTGACATTGCCATTATTTGCAGATCCATTGCAAATGTCCGATTAACAGCGAAAGCTCTTCAGCAAGCGTCCATTCCAACTGATGTGTTTGTTGATCGCTTTTTCTCCATTCCGGAAATCAAAGATATCGTTAGTTGGGGAACACTTTCTTTTACTAATCCTAGAAACGGTACAGCCTTTACGAGGCTTTTAAAACGCCTTCACAGCCATTCTCTAGCGCATAAAATTGCCACACATATTCCTTTAAAGAATTTCGATCACATTTTACCAAAAATATCTGATTTAGTTACATCAGATCTTTATGACGATTCTGAAATTGAAGTGGTTAATTCTATCTGTTCGCTCATTCAAATATTTCGCCATCGATACGATCAAAAAATTAGACCCGTTGAAATGATGTGGGAAATATTACACAAAACAAAACTTTTACATTCGGCAAAACAATCATATCAATATAGAGAAAGAGTTGTTTTGGCAAATATGGGTCATTTTATTTCATTAGCCGATCAATTTTCGAATCAAGATAAAACGCATTCTGTCCAAGATTTTATGCGCTATATTGAAATATTATCTTCTGATGGAAAATATCCTGCCGTGGAACCATCTTTACAAAAACCGAGTGGAGCCGTCCAAGTAATGACCATCCACAAAAGTAAAGGGTTGGAATTCCCCATTGTTTTTGTCCCATTTCTTAGGTCCGGAAGTTTTCCTGCAACATTTAGGCGGTCGAACCAAATTACGGCATTACCTGAACCATGGTATCAATGGGAAAAGCCTGAAGGATTAACGCCCAATATTGAACATTTTAACGAAGAAAGACGCATTTTTTATGTGGCTTTAACGCGGGCACAAACACACCTTCATTTATTGGGTCCCCATTCATGGCGCTCTCAGTTACTTAAAGAAATAAATACACAATTAGATTCACTGACAAGGAGGCAAGATATGCCTGACGCACAACCCACTTCTGAACAAACAACATCTCTACCCGAAAAATTATTGGTCGAACTCAATCGCGAATTGGCCGCAGGGCAATGGGATTTAGCACAACATATTGTGGATGGATTAAAATCAATTAATGATTCTGGCACCCTTCCCCATGATCATCCTTATGCCCATTTACAAACCGAAACTCATGATGAAGCATTAGACTCCAATGTGGGTATATTGAATTTATCCGCGAGTGCAGTGGAAGAATATTCGAAATGTTCTTATAAATATCGATTAGCGAAAATTGATCGATTTCCAGAAAAGAAAAGTACAGCTCAAATGGAATTTGGAAATATTGTGCATAAAACATTGCAAACATTCCATGAATCCAATGAATGTACATTAGATACATTATTAGATTTGTTTGAATTCAATTGGAGATCCGACGCATTTGAATATTTAATTCGAGAAGAAGAATTCAAACTTCAGGGAATTCAAATGATGAAAAACTATTTTGAATTCATCCAATTAAATCCACCATCAGTAGCAAAATGTGAAGCTAGTTTTGAATTTATTATGGAAGATATCCAAGTTCGTTTGAAAGGGAAAATTGATCGAATAGATAAAAAAGATGGACATTATCATGTATTGGATTATAAAACTGGCAAATTACCATCAAATGAATCTTCCAAAAAGAGTCTACAATTAGCCTTATATATTGAAGCCTTAAATCGAGGAGCGGTTAAAGAAATCAAAGGAGCTACAGGAACAGCCCAACTCCTTTACTTAAAAGATTTGGACACACCATTAGAACCCCATGAATTCAGTGAAAAAGAGTTAGAAAAACATTTAGATAAAGTACGAAAAGCGGCGGATGGAATCCGGAATAATAAATTCGAGCCTAAACCGAGCCCTTTCAATTGCCAATATTGCGATTATCAGGATTTCTTATGTCCTGCATTCGAAGAATAACATTAGCCTTTGCTTCAATGATTGTATACTATTAAAAGGATGCAATGAAAAAGGCCCATGGTCGTTGACGAAATTACAAAGTAATACTTAATTACAATTAATTTCATTTATGAATGCATGGATTCCTGATCGATTTCAGGCATAACAGTATATCTATTTAAATAAAGTTTATATAATTATTCTCCGAATTCTACCTTGTCATTCCGGAATTTTGGAAAAATATCCGGAATCCACCATCCTTGATGATAGTTTAATGCATTGATTGAAAAGCAATTTTAAAACTTTCTCTATCCGTCCCACAGACGAAGAAGCCCTCCGCCAGCTGGCAGAGGGCTTCTTATCTATATGCATCCTTTCGATGCTTTATTGAATAAATATGAATTACATCTTGCATAACTTCGTATAGGATTCGATAAGTCCCAACTCTCAAAGACCACACTCCTTTAAATGGGCCAACTAATGGTTTTCCTAAATCAGGATTTTCTTTCAAAAATTGGAGTTTAGCATTAATCCGTTTATGAACGGTTGAGTTTTTCGTCTTTAGTAATTTATAATCCTTCTCAGCGGAAGGCGTTAAGTAAATCTTCTTTAGCAATAGTTCAATTAAATCAAGTCATCCAAAGAAACTGATTCACCTTTTTGCATCGATTCTCTTCCTCTGATAATAGCATCTTTTTCTTCTTCAGAAAGACTTAATGTTTCAACCCAACTTTCATATTCTTCATAACTCATTAACACAGCATCATTTTTACCATTTTTAGTGATAATGATTCTATCCCACATCATACGAATATTCCTCAGTAGATATGTGAGTTTATTTTTGGCTTCAGTCACGGGTATTGTAGTTGTACTCATATAATTTCTCCTGTTATATTATAGCCATAATTATAGCTATTATGCAATGATTATTTTTACACCAAAACGAGCTTTTTGAGTGTAACATCCGTCCCGGGAAGTATAATTAAGGCTTAAATCCTTTTAGTGACAATTCTTTAACAGGCTTAAAATGCTTTACATTGCTAGTCGATAATGTCAAATTATTTTCAACGGCTGTTGCGGCAATAATCGCATCCCCTGCTCTCATGTTGGATGATAAGGAATATTCTTCAACATAAATAAGTGCTCTATGACCAATATTTTCTGTAAGTGGAATTGTTATAAAATTAAAGTCTGATAAATATGTTTTTATAATTTTATGTTGAGTTTTATTCCGAGCACCTTGAAGTAATTCCAAATAGGTTTGAATTGAAATATACCTTTCATCGTCACCCAGCACTAACCGAGTAGCCTTTTGGTTTCCTCGTTGTATCCAAATGAGAATATCTGTATCAAACAGCAATGAATCTTTCCCCACGTAATTTTTCTAATTCTTCCAAAACGGAATTTTGACTGTCAGCATTCATACCAAAAAAGGGATGATTTTCCATATCTGTACTTCTTCCATTTGTATTAGGATGAATAGTCCCTTTTACCTTGCCATGATAAAGGATAGTCACATTTTCATTTCGATCTAGCGCTTCAAGCACATCTTTCATTTTGTATCTTAAATCTACAACTGTTGCTTTCATTTATTAGCCTTATTATGTATAGTTATGTTATACATTTTCATTATTTTTTCATAATCATTTATTTAAGAAGAATCCTTGACATTTTCTGACGAGGTCGAGTTGTTAAATAATAATACAAATTTGAGATTTAATACATAATACCTAAAAACAAATTATTGGTTTGATAAATCAAAGCACAGATTCCTGGCCGTGGCCATGAATGACAGTATCTCTTTTTGCAGCAAAAGGACAAAATATTTCTACTACTTCTACCTTGTCATCTCGGAATTTTGGAAAAATATCCGGAATCCACCATCCTTGATGATAGTTTAACGCATTGATTGAAAAGCAATTTTAGAACTTTTTATGTTCTGCCTGAGAAGAATAAATTTTGAGTGGATTGATTCTTCATAAGATTCTAACTCATAAAACCTGATTGATTAGAACATCGTGAACATATTTTATGAAGAAATTATTCAAATATGTTACAGCCTACTATTTCGCGTAAAATGTTTCCAGTTTTTTTCCAAATATTTGAGATATTTCATTTGATAATTTCTCCAAAGACCTATATCCTGCAATTTCAAATGAAGAAAAATCCCCGCCTTTTACATCCGATGTAGAAATACTAAAATAGGTTTCATTCGTTTTCAAATTGATAAAATCTACAGTTCCACTCGCGTAAGCAATAATCGGATAATTGGGTTTGACATTTTTAGATTTGATTACGGATGTTACATTAAGAACGATTTTAATATCTGCTTGGTTTTCATTTTGGACAAAAACAGAGCTCAACTTTTCCACTAAAAGAGACTTCAATTTTGGCGTTACAATCAAGTCTGATATATTATTCCCAAGATTCTTCTCATGAATCTTTAAAAATATTTTTGGACTATGTAAGATCACTTGAACGGATACCATCTTCTCCTGAAGACTTTTAAAAAATGAAATGCCATCAAATTGATTTATTCCCCTAAATTTAATGTTGTTCTTTATCGTACCGGGTTGACCAAACAATCGACCAATACGGAATACTGCTTTACCATCTTTGCCTGTCCTTGTCGACTGAGATAAATTTGGAAAAGAAGAAACAAATTCAAGGTTTAATCCATTTACCGGTTCCCCAGTAATTTGGTCTACAACTTTCACAGAAATAGATTTTGATTCATCTTGAAAAAGCGTGATGTGAACTGTAGTTGGGTTTACAGAAATATCGATACGGTTAATTCGATTTTTGACACTTGTTTTCAGTAATGCATATCCATTTTCAATCCGACCGGATCTGGGTGGAAATTCAACAGTAAATGGTGAATCCAAAAAGGGTTGCATCTCATCCAAAGCAGTCTTGTAATATTCCATTGCATCCATAAAGGATGATCGCTTTGCTTCAACTAAATATTGTGAAACAGTATTAGCCGCATTTTGCCGTCTTTTTTCTAATTCAGAATAATAATGGGATTTATTTAGTCTAGCAAGAAAATAAAAGGTTTCACCATCCGAAAAAGTATCAACAAACTCGACTTCCGGTAGAAACAATTTAATTCGAGAATTAGAGATGATTTCTGTTAACTGCTCTGTTCTTAAATTCGTTTCTCGAATCATAGAAGTCATTTCTGATGAAATCTTTACCGCTATTTGAAAGCCTATTTCATTAATAGCTTTCTGTTTTGCATTTTCCCGGTATTCTGAAGAAAATGGGTTAGTTTCTATACCAATGCCATACCAATATCCTTGATCAGTCGGTTGAATACTCACCCAGGTTGGCGCTGGTTTTGAAGGAATGCATGCCCAAAATAAAAGGAGAAGAATAAGATATGAAACTGACTTTTTAAATAACAATTTCATTGTAAGTAAAATGAAATTGCCTAACCTTAATTAAATAAAATAATCTCTTAAATCTGCTTATTGCCCACCCATTCTTTTTCGATAAGCATTTACTTTAGTTTCCATTTCTTGAATCAAATCTGATGCACGAATTGCATCATATATTTCTTTGTCTGATTTGATTTTATCTAACAACCTTTGATTGGCTGCAAGTTCATCCCATTCTAATAATATATAAGCACGATATATATATTGATTATTGGATTTTTCTTCCAATATTTCCTTCTTGGCGACTGAATAATCTTGGAGAGCAGTTGCAATCACCTGTCCTTGTGTTTGCGAATAACGATCCAAAATATCTGAATCACTTCCCAACCCATTCTCTTCCTGAACTCGTTTTGTATATCCTTCCATTTCAGATTTGATGGTTGCTGCAAGACGACTAGCTGCATCTAAGGTAGCTTTATTTATCGCTAATTGCAAATCTTGACTGGTTGCGGTAGCCGTTTCATACCTTAATCCATCAACAGATGGTGTATTTAAAAACCAATCTGGGATATTTTTCATGATTTTACGATTTGGTTCTGGTGAAAGATCGGGTCCGGATCCACAATTGAGATGGAAGACCAATGTTGATAATAAAAAAATAAATATGATTATTGGTTTTATAGTATTCATATTGAACTCCTTTAATAGTATTTAATTTCGAATTGTAAAGCTACATCAAAACAGCTATGCTTAATAAGATAATAGTGAATTTAACTATATAACCTATTAGTTATGTCCATAAGTTTCTGTACTTTTAAAAAAGGGGTCACAGTTTTCTCTT
>CAZGFQ010000027.1:0-29466 GCA_964525185.1 uncultured bacterium | reverse complement strand
GGAAATGTAAAACGAGTTTTATTATACTACGGCAGCGATTTAGAAGGAATAACTTACGATAATAGAGATCATACACTTTGGGTTGCTGAAGAAAGTCTTCGCCAAGTAGTACACATTGATACACTTGGAAATGAATTAGAACGATTTTCAATAAATTTTGAAGGTACGTCAAGCAGTAGTGGTTTCGAGGGTATATTGTTGAATCCAGTAACAAATCATATTGTTTTGTTAAATGAGAAATCCCCCGGTACTTTTATTGATTTGGACTCTTCCATGAATATTACCTTGGAATATGCTTTGGATTTCGCTTCAGACTATTCGGGGATTTGCTATAACTCCAGTTCTGGTAATTACCTGATTGTAAGCGATGAATCCCAACAGTTAATTGAATGGAACCGGGAAAATGGTGTTATAAATACTTGTTCCCTCGATTTTGAAAAAGCAGAGGGCGTTGCCTATAATTCCGAAAATAATCGGCTTTATATAGTGAGTGATTCCGAACAAAAATTATATATTTATGAATTTCAATAATAAAAAAGGAGGTTCGTTATGAAACGAATGCTAACAATAATGATGGCGTTACCCGTCCTGATACTTGCCCAGGCACCGACGTTATATATCAACGAGTTTATGGCAAGCAATGATGCCTATTGGGCAGACGAAAATGGCGATTTTGATGATTGGGTTGAAATATATAACCCAGGAACTGATTCAGTTGACATTGGTGGATTATGGTTCACCGATGATTTAACAGATCCGGCTTCCCATCAAATCCCGGATACTGCATCAGCAATAACCACTATTCCTCCCGGTGGATTTCTAATCCTTTGGGCAGATAAAGAATCAGAACAGGGCGTTCTTCACGTGGAAGAAAAACTCGGCGGTAGCGGTGAACAGATAGGTCTTGTTTATATATCCGGAACTGACACTGTTTTTGTCGATTCTCTTACATATGGCGAACAAATCGCCGATACAAGTTCTGGCCGAATTGCTGATGGTGGAAGTGATTGGGACTCTTTTCCTGACCCTACAGCCGGTGTTTCCAACACGTGGACGCCTGACGCATTAGCAGGAATTGTCATTAATGAATTTCTGGCTAGTAATGATTCGTGCTGTACCGATGAAAATGGCGACTATGATGATTTCATTGAACTATACAATACCGGCGCAAGTTCAATCAATATTGGCGGAATGTATATTACTGATGATTTGACCGACCCTGCTTCTTGGCAAATTCCCACAAGCGATGCCAGTTTAACAACTTTAGCGTCAGGTGGTTTTCTACTGCTTTGGGCGGATAAAGAGTCTGAACAGGGCGTACTTCATGTAGAAGAAAAGTTGGGTGGAAGCGGTGAACAAATCGGGTTGGCAACAATTGTTTTAGGGGATACAAGTTTTGTTGATTCTTTAACATTTGGAGAACAAACAACAGATATTTCTTATGGGATGTATCCTGATGGATCCGGGGCATGGGATTTTCTTTCCCCAACACCTGGCACATCAAATGAAATGTTGACCGTCGATGGTGGGTTCATTTTACCGTCTGATATTGTTCTTTATCAAAATTATCCTAACCCATTTAACCCAAAAACAAAAATCAACTTTGATCTATATAATAAATCTGATGTAGTTGTTACTATATCTAATATTTTAGGTCATCCTATCAAAACACTTTATAGTGGTTCTCTTAATCAAGGAAATCATTCATTTACTTTTGATGGTAAAGATGATTTTGGGTCTGAATTAACAACTGGTGTTTATTTTATTACATTAAAAACGGGTAAATCGACTCAAACAAAAAAAATGATGTTACTTAAGTAAACATATTTAAATATCATAAAGTAAAAAGGGGCTGTTTTTACAGCCCTTTTTTATTAGTAGGTTGGAACGGTTGGATCTATTTCAATCGACCAAGCATGGATACCGCCACGAATATTGTGTGCGTTATATCCGGCTTCTTGTAAAAAACGCGTTACATACCATGAGCGAGTCCCGGTGTGACAAATAACATATATAATATCGTCTTTATTTAAATCATTTAATCTGTTTGGTAGCGTATTCATTGAAATATGTAAATGTGGGTCAATAGAAGCTTTTTCAATTTCATATGATTCCCTTACATCTAATAAAACAAATGGTTCGTTTTTCTCTCTTAATTGATTAAGGGATTGAACTGTAATTTCATTTATATTCATTATTTTATGTTATAAATCCCTTTTTTATGTGGACCTATATTTTTTATATCAAATATTTCACCCACAATTGTAAATCCGAATTTTTCATAAAACCCAAAAGCTGATTCTCTTGCATTACACCATAAATAGACTGCGTTTGTGTCATCTTTTAAATAATCAATGCATCGTTTCAAAACTTCTGTACCGTATCCAGCCCCCTGAGCATGTGAATCTGTTGCCATTCCTCTTAATCTATATGCATCAACAGAATATTCTCCATCTATATTTTCAGGATAAATAGTTGCAACACTCATTAGACTGCCTTCAACAAATAAAGCAAAATGTTTAGTCTCATTATCATTATCCTTATCAAGGCTTGTTGATGAGTATGGTTGTCCGGGCCTTAACACTTTATGACGTAAAGGTCGCACAACCGAAGAATCTACTATTTCTATTTTTTTCAATTAATTTGGCAATAATTTTAAATGTCTGAAATGGTCTGCGTTTCGAATATAATCTTCATTAAACCAAGTTGTGCGATATTCGCCTTTTTGAAACATGTCTGCTTGATCATCATAATGTGGACTGTTATACAATCCAGATTGTCCTGTTGGGAGAATAAATTGTGTTTCATTTAAATTATTGAAATCTACAATTCGTCTCATAGATGCTCCAGCAGTTTCTATATATGGTTTGGATGTTGAATAGCCACCTGCGCGTGGAGTTTTATCAGATCCACCCTGCTCAAAAGGACCAACATTAAATCCAAATAACAAATCTAATATTTTTATTTTTCCTAAAGCGTGAGGGTGGGTTAATGTATGAACCCTTCCCCATTTCCAATTTGATATATTGTATCCGACCAATGATTCAATTTCTTCTACAGCCATTTCTAGGGATTGCCTTAAAATGTCGTTTTTTGTTTCAATATAATCTTTTGTTTGAACGTTGTCGAACCAGCTTGATGTTCCATCAGCTAATAATTCTCTTAAATTCCTAGAATGGATATATTTTAATCCAATAAAACTTTCTAAATACCCATCCCCTAGCATGTTGAGCTCATCTCCATATACATTTTTTACTAGCTGTATAAAGGCAGAATTAAAAATAAGGGCTGCGGGTGATTCTGGTCCTTCGTGACCATCCCATGTTTTTAAAAATTCGTAAGCCTTTTTAAGGTTTCCTGTTTCTTCTCCTGTTTCTGTTTCTGTAAAATAATGAACTGTTTTTTTTGCGAAGTTTGACGTCATATCTAATTGTACAGATTTCATGTCATTAACATTCATTTTATCGATTGAAGAAAGGCGCTCTTCAATTCGACTTGCCCGACTTGGGTCCGCCCACAAACCTGATATATAATATGGAAATTCATCCCCAATTGTTTTGTTATTTGCGGTTGAAATAAATCCCTTTTCTGGATTATATAAAAATGGCATTTCGTTAAATGGGACTTTTCCTTTCCAGTCGTAGTTCGAGTCGTAACCAGGCCTCGGTAATAAACTAGACCCTTCTTTTCGGATTGGAATATAAACGGCCGGTCTCCATCCTATATTTCCATCAACATCCGCATAAATCATATTTTGTCCCGGGACACCAAATGATTTAACTGTTTCCGTAAAATCATCCCAATTCTTCATCTTATTTAAGCCTAAAAATGTGCTCATTTCGTTGGTGTCCCAATGACCTGTCCACGCCATCGATACGGCCACTTCTCCCGACTTTAGAAATGGGTGAATATCGCTAATAACAGGTCCATGTATTGTTTTTCGAATGACAATGGTTGTGTCGCCCCCATTTTTCAGTGGAATCTTTTCTTCTATCAGTTCCATATCAAGCCATCGATCATCAGATAAATATTTATTTGGATTGTCTGGATCTGTTTTTTCTATAAAAAAGTCAACATCATCAATCATAACGTTTGTGAATCCCCAGGCACAATTTTCATTTTGTCCAATAATTGGAACAGGAATACCGGCAATGCAAATGCCGCTTACATTGTAGTCGCCCCCTTTTAGGTGCATTTCATACCAACGCGGTGGCTGTAAAAACTCTAAGTGTGGATCATTTGCAAGTAACGGTTTTCCAGATTCTGTTTTGCTGCCAGAAATAACCCAGTTATTTGACCCATAAAATGGCGAACTAAACCCAAGTAATTCTCTTACTTTTTTTTCATTTTCCATTACTGATGAATAAATGGGTGTTAAGTTGTTTTTACCCTTCAGGTGGGCGATAGTTGGCTGATCTTCAGAATAATTTGGGTAAATATCTTTAAACTTTTCCATTCCAAAGTTTTCTACAATGGCACCATACACAACTTCCGTTTTCCAAGATGATTGTAATTCGTGTGCCATCATTCTAGCATAACCAATGACATCTGATGGTTCCCATAAGAGTGGTTTTATTCCCATAATTTTAAATTCTACAGGAAGGTTTTTCCCAAGTTCTTTAATGCGCGTATTAATTCCATCACAAAAAGTGGATAATATATGGTAGGCGTCCGCGTCTAGTTTTTTTTCAATTCGTTTAGAAACAGCATTAATACGCCACGTACGTAAATATATATCGCTATTTATATAATCATCCCCAAGTGCTGATGATAGTTCCCCCCTTACTGCAAAGGCAACCATAGACATTTGGAAAAGTCTATCTCGAGCAGCAATATAACCAGCAGTAAAAAATAGATCTGTTTCGTTTTCTGCAAATATATGAGGAACCCCATATTCGTCTGTAAAAACATCTACCGGCTTCTTAAGGGCTGTAAGTGTTTTTTTACCGGAATATTTTGGAAGTGGGTGATAAAGATATACGCGAATCCCAATAAAGGCTATAATTAGAATAAGTAATAAAGCTTGTAATAATTTTTTCATTTTAACTCTATAATCCTTTTTGAATAATAAAACTGGGTTGAAGTATAAATAAATTTAAATTATAAAAAACATTATCCGACAATTAATCTCTATATAGAATCCATTTATTTGGGTCTATTTCTTTCGCATCAATTTTTTTGTCTTTTTTTGGTAAATATTTAATTATATCACCGTCGCTTGTTTTGATTTCTATTGGCATTTTAAATAATTGATTAGACCAATATATAGATTTTTTTCCAGTATAGTTTTTTGTGATTAATTTAGGCAGTCGTTTAGATTTTAGGTAAACATCAAAAAACCAATGATAATCTTTACCTGTAGTTCTATTTACAGTTTCTATAAATTCGTGTGTGGATGTATGGTTGGTTGGTAGTTCCTTCTTAGAATATAATAATTGATTTAAGATTTTCAAGACAACATCCTTTCCTTCAAGATATCGAAGCATGTGTAAAACCATTGCTCCTTTATAATAAACATCTAATCCATCTACGTCGAAGGTTGTTGCGTTATGCTTTGGAACGATTGGTTTTTTATTTGATATTTTAGTCCGCACTGTTTTTTGAAAGAATTCATGGTATGCTTTTTTACCGAATGTTTTTTCAAGAAATAAAGCTTCTGCATAAATAGTTATTCCCTCATGAATCCAAAAATCTGCCCAATCATGTACTGTTATAAAATTCCCCCACCATTCGTGTCCCATTTCGTGTAGCAATAAAAAGTCGTAACCAGGTTCTCTTACTTTGTAGTTATTTCCATACGCAATTATAGTTTGGTGTTCCATTCCCCAATAGGGTGTTTCAATTAAGCCAAATTTTTCATTAGGCCATGGGTATGGGCCAAAAACAGATTCATAAAAGTGTAAATATTTTTCAGCCTCCTTTATAAGATATTCGCTTCCGCTCGCATGTTCGGGTAAAACGAAATATTGTAGTAACGTTGGCGTTTTTAGGGGAAGTGTTTTTTCAATAATATTAAATCGCCCAACTGTAAAATTAATATTATAGGGACTAATTATATTTTGCGTTTTCCAATGCCAGGTTGTTTGGTTATTTGTTGATGTGGAGTCAAGAAGTAAGCCGTTTGCTCCCACAACAAGTGGTTTATCTACCGTAATAATTATTTCCGCACTATCTGCTTCATCACTTGGGTGCTCTATACAGGGAAACCAAATATGTGCACCATTCGTTTGACAGGAAACACCAACCCATGGATAACCAAGTGAATCGGTTTCCCAACTAAACCCTCCATCCCATGGTGGATTATTAGCCAGCGGCGGACTTCCGTTATAATAAATACGAACACTATTTAATGTGTCTAGTGTATTTTGTTTAAATCTGATAGTATTGTTTCTATGGTTGAATTTGATACTGGAATTATTAAGCAACACCTTCTCAACCGTGTAAGTATTTATCAGGTCTACTTCTATTGTGGTTTTAGTAATATCTTTAATCTTAAAGCCAATATCTACAAAACCACGAATCGTTTTTTGGTTCGGATCTATTGAGAGATTAATAGAGTATGATTTTACATCCAGATTTTTTTGATGTTTTGTAAGGCGCCCTCCTGAAAAAACGTCCATAGAAAAGCAAATTGAAACTATAAAAAAGGTAACTATTAATCGTTTATACATACTATATATTGATCTTGATATAAGTTTGTTTTCCCGGGCACCTGAATAGATTTTATTTTATTTAATTCTGGTAGTTTTGCCCCGCCGTTTAACAATTTTAACCCTCCGCCAAATGTGATTGGGTGGATGGTTAAATATACGTGTGTAATAAATGGCAGAAATATTGTATATGTTATTGACCCGCCTATAATAAAACATCTTTCAGTAGAAACACTTTCAATGATTTTTTCGGGATTATCAGATCTGCGGAAAATAATATTTTCTCTTTCCGGTAAATCCCCACCTATAATTGCGTAGGTTGCAGAACCTACAATTACGGCTGATCCTATAGTTTGTTGTTTAAATAACTGTTTGTCTTGAGTCCAGGATAAATCATCATTCTCATTTTTAGCAATAAATCCATCTTCTGTTAAAGCCGCAATGAGAATGATTTTATTTGGCATTTATTTATATGTGCGTGTTTTTTTCCACTGATTTAAATCTGTAAATGTAGACTGAACATTTTTTGAGTTTTCATGTTCTTTGGCAAATAGAAGGTTTGTTACCATTTTCCTTGAGCTTGGTTCAATTGCCTTTTTCATAGAAATTACAACATCTGCTTTTGTTAATACTTTTAATGCGGAAATAGTGTTTTTATCTCTTTCGAAATCTGCATCATATTCAAAAATGAGTGTTTTTAATTTATCTGCACGCTTTGAAATGCTTTTGTCTTTTTCTTCTAGTTTTTCAATGGCTGCAAGTTTCATTTGTTCAAACGCATCGTTCGTTAGGTTTTCTATAAAGCTCGGAAGTGTTGCTATTAATTCGTTGGCTCTAGATTGTACGTCTGACGCGTCGTGAGTACCAGACTGAATTGTAAATATAAGAACATGATCTTCTTCATAGTTTGTATCGTAGGACCAAACGATATATCCCAATTGTTGGTTTGTTCTCATTTCGTTATAAAAAGGCTGTTGTGTGGCAAGTGTAATAATGTCACCAATGGCTCGCGTTTTTGGCGAGTCTGCTCCCAAATAGTATTGTTGATTAAAGCAAGAGTTGTTTACTTCTAGCGTTTCAATTTGGGTTATGTCTTCTGTACTTGGATGTGTTAAGAATGATACTTCAAAAACATCCTTTCGGCCTATCGGTTTCGTATTACTATTCGTTAATAAATAATCTGCTGATTCTATTGCCATTTCTTTTTCAAGGTCGCCATACACAAATCCTTCAATATACGTTTTTTCAAATACGGTTTTATTAAACATTTTAATATCATTAAGGGAAAGTGTTTGAGCTTTATTGAGTAAGTCGGCTTTACTATATCTAATACTTTGGGTGATTTCTGCGTTACGTTCTCTCGCAATTCTCCAAGCATCTGATAATGGGAAATTTTGATAATCTCGAATAATATTATCCTTTATAGCGTTAAACTGTTCTTCGGTAATATTAAATGAAACCATATGATTTATAACTTCCTTATAAAGAGCAAGCGCAGATTCGCTATACCCTTTTACATAAAGATATAAACCTTCATATCCATCAAAAATACTATATGATAAGCCGGCACCTCTTGCGGGATAAGCTAGTTCGTTTAATGATTCTTTTACACATGCTGTGTAAAGAGATAGGCGAACTCTATTATCGATATTCATATCTGATTTAGGGAAACGAATTTTGTAATTAATAACACCTTTTGGGCGTAAGAACTCATGATCTTGTCCAAAATAAAGCTGGATTCCATCTTTTTCAAATATTAAATCTGGAAGCACATTCTCTTTTAGCTCTCTTTGGGGAATAGATGCATTTTTTGGTATAAAGTCATTGGGCTCTGGAAACACAAATTCTTCATAGATGGGTGTTTCTCCAAGTTCATTATAAAAATCTACATCCTCAGTATATGAATATTTTGCCTGATAATAATGCTCAGTTTGGTCTGTTTTCACACCTTTTGCCATTAATACACATGACATATTGTCAAGTGTTGCTTGTGATAAAAGATTTAAGTATGCATTGGGGGAATCTTCTCGGTATATGTAGTTGATTCTACCGGCGTCTTCAAAAGGATAATTGCTTAATTCATTCGCTAACCCAACAGCGCGCCATGCGCCTTCTCCTTTATCAGAATATATTTCTTCAAGTTCTGCCATTGTTTTTAGTTCTTGAAAAACAAAAGATGGATAACCTTTTTCTTTCATTAGGTTTATAAACGAATATGTTGCTTTAATAACTTCTCGATATTCAGAAACACCTTTTGGTGTTAATTCTATGTGTGTTGTAATCCAGCCATAATCATCTCCGCTTGAGCCAGCTCCTGCGCTTAATGAGATTGCCCATCCTTTTGACTTAAGATAAGAAAGAAGACTTCCTCTTCCTTCGTGGCCTAACACAAATCCAAAAACGCGGCCCGGCTTACTTCCATAGAGATGGCGTGTAGATGCGATTGGAAATGAAATATATAAATCTTGAAGATCTTTAACTGGCTCAATCGATATAAGCCTGAATGTTTCTTTTTTGTCGTATAAGTCCGATGGGTAAGATAGTTTTTCGGCATTGTGGTTTTTTATAGATGAAAAATATTGTTTTGCCCATAGCTCCATTTCATCAAGACTGTGTCGACTACAAAGGGCGAGCGTCATGCGGTTTGAACTATAGTAAGTATTATAAAACTCAATTAATTCATCTCTAGAAATTGTGCCAAGTGTTTCCAAGTTTCCTGTAGAAAATTTTTGTTCAGGATGGCCTTCTTTCAAAAACTGACTTGTAACTCTAAACATACGCCACATATCATTCATGATGTTTTTTTGATGTTCAGAATTCACCGCATTTACTTCTCGCTCTGTATATTCTTCGGTAAATAGGGGTGCAATAAAAAATTGAGAGAATCGATCGATTGCGCCCTCAAATTTATCAGGTATAATTTCGAACTGATAATTGGTATGGTCTCCCGCAGTATATGCGTTTGCATAACCGCCGTTTGATTTTAGATATGTACCATATTCATCCGAGTCTGGGTATTTTTCTGTTCCAAGAAATAGCATATGCTCTAAAAAGTGTGCTAATCCGTCCCGACCTTCTGGGTTTTGAAGTGAACCAACATCCACATTCATAGAAGCTGATGCTTTATTAAAGTTTGGGTCTGATAGTAAAAATATTTTTAGTCCGTTATCCAAAATAAGTTTTTTACTTTTAGATTGGTCAAGGGGATGTTTATTTGTTTGTTTTATCATGGGTGTTTTTTCAATCGTTGTTGGGCTACAGCTCATTGCCAATAGCAATAGGCCGATCAGCGAAAAAGTGTGTTTCATTGTTTTCCTAGTTTAATTTTCTAAAGTTTTTTTAATTCGGTATTCTAAATACTCTCTGTGTGCTTTCGTTTTTGAATTCGCTCCATGTTTTTTGTGAATATATTTCTTTATTTTCAACAAACCAGAATAGGCCGATTCTACAGAAAGATGATTGTATTTTTTCTTTCCTTTGTTTTCTAAAATGACAATTAACCTATTTGTAATTTCTGTTTGTAGGTTCGCCCTTAAAGAAGAAACATTCCCGGTGGCGTCAGACCTAAATCCTGCATCAACAATATCTTCTACAACATCATTTAAGGAATAATTGTTTCCATATTCTGTTGTTTCAATAATGCGTCTCATTACATTCATGTGTAACAAATGATTTAATACATTCTTCTGAATAGTAAATCTTATATCAATCGTTTTTGGGTCTGGCGTTCCGCTAAATCCTCGCCTTTGCGGTTTTAAATATGGAATTAATTCGGGTTGAATTGACATTGCCGTTTCTGAAAAGATATAGTCTGTTAAAAGTGTCATTGCTTTTTTCTGAGTTTCAAATGGGGTGGGTGTTAGAGGTTGGTTTGCTCCACTTTGCCCACCGACAGACCGGTCAACATAGATACCGCCAATATATCGAGAAATAGTGTTTGCAGACATACTATAATCTCTAAATAGAATACCGAAAGCATTATTCAGTTCATGAAATGTTTTTCCTTTCTTGGTATATCTATTTTTTAATTCTTTCATTAAGTCTTGTGTAATTTCAATTCGTTCTTCAGCGTATGCTAAAGGGTCGCTACTCATATCATTAATCATAACTCTTGGGTCGATACCTTTTCCTGGAGAACGCATATCGTCGGCGTCATTTCCAAACCCTAGAGCGGGGTCTGTTGATTTATTTAATAATTCGACTAAATCTTCTTCATTTGGGTCGTAACCATATTGAATCGCCCAAATATCATAAGGTCCTGGAGTTGTCGTGTAGAATTGCCCATGATTTCCTGGAGATACATTTACATATGCATAATCCATTACAGATGATGTTAACCCAACAGGTTCCGTAATGCTTCTATTATGTATGTCTCCAAAAGGGTGTAACATCGATGAATAAAAATTGTGATTTAATCCAAGCGTGTGTCCCACTTCATGAAGTACTAATTCTATTATGCTTTCTTCTATTAATCGATGTTCATCAAGGGGGCCACTTAATGAATTAATGTTTAAAAACATTTTTCCATACAAATTTCCATCTTGAATAGATTCGCCATGGTTACAATAATTATACTGGTTTCTATCTCTTTCGTTTTGTGGTTTTGCCTTGAATAATTGTTCATATTTAACGCGGTTTGTGAAATATACATATTCCAACATTATATCTGCACCAAGGATTTCTCCAGTGAGCGGATTAACAAAACTTGGGCCAAGCCCACCAAAGGGAGGGTTTGGTGAAGATGTCCACCTTAATACATTATATCGTATATCGCCCGCATCCCACTGTGCATCATCTGGTTGTACTTTAACTTCCATTGCATTTTTAAAACCCGCTTTTTCAAAAGCTCTATTCCATCGAAGAACACCTTCTTTAATTGCATCTCTAAATTCATGAGGTGTTGTATTTTCTATCCACCACACAATGGGTTTAGTGGGTACAGAAATGTCTTTATTTGGGTGTTTCTTTTTAAGATTCCACCTATGTATATAGTCTCGATAGGGCGCCACATCTATTGATGTCATATCTGTAACTTGTGTGGAAAAATATCCTATCCGCGGATCTTCAAGGCGAAAAGTGTAATCATTATTTGGAAGCTGAATAAAGCTGTGCTGAAGTGTAATTGCGGTATAACGCGCATCTGTCACGCCCCCAGATCCATAGTTTGTTGGTGTTGGATTGTTATAAACATATTGAACAACAACATCTGTATTCTCTGGATAATTATTTATGGATGTGATTTTTGTTTTACTTTTATCAATTTTACCAAGCTTAAACTTGTTTTTAGTTTTGTCAGCTGGATTAATTCCCCGGGTAATTTGGTGTAATGCCTCCGAACGAAGTAATCCATCAATATCAATTAAATATTTGTTTTTAACTTTATCGTGAAATATTATTGTTTGAGACGCAGTAACTGCTTCACTAATATTTGCATCTGCGGCTCTCGAAAGCGGGCTGGTTGGGTCAAAATAATAGGATGTGTTTTTAAAGACGAATTCGATTTGGTTAAAATGTTTTCTTAGTGTAAAAATTCGACTCCCTTGATATGCGCCGCGCACAAACCAGCCTGCGTCTACAACCCCATCTCTCGCGTGGTTAAAATAAATATAATCTTGATTGAGTTGAGCTTTTTCTAGTAATAAATATAGTTGTCCAGTCGATGAGTCTTGGTATACATTAAAAAAACCTGGGATTTTTATTTTCCCCGACAGGTGGTCTGTTAACGTTTTTTCTGTTGGTTGTATTTCGTCAGCTGTAATATTGTGTTTAGCGGTATCGGGCTGCGATTGCGCCCGGCTATAGTGAGTTGTAATTAAAATTGTTAAAATGGAATAAATAACCCATTTTTTCATGTAAGCTCCTCTTCCTAAAATTAAATGTTACATTTCGCCAGCGCCAACAGAACTGTGGTCATTATCAAACCATTCTCCGATAAATTGATGTGCTAACTTTAAATCATCTAAAGCGGCGAACATAACAACCATATCCTGCTCTTTTCCTTGCAAATCATGAACATAGTCTGGCAATACACCTTCTAGTTTAAATCCTAAATTGCTATATATTTCCATTAAGTCTTTCTGGGGGCGCATAAATTTGGTCGTGATTTTATCAAGTTTTTTCTCTTGAGAAAGCTCATATAAATCTTTCGCTAAAGCATACTGAATTCCCAACCCTATATTCTCTTTTGGAACCACAAGTCTTAAATATGCTGACCCGCTCTTCCAAAGGTCCGAACTTATTTCTACGGAAGCGTCTCCAACAATTTTACCGTCCATTAAGGCGATTCTACGTATAATTTTACCTTGTTCTGACTGAAGGGCTCTCTCTTTTAAATGGTCTACATTGGTAACATCACTCCTAAAAAATCTTCTTTCAGATTCTGGGATTTCACTAAAAAACGCCAATGATATATTGACGTCTTTTAGTGATAAGTCTCTAACTGTTATTTTTGAATTGTTTTTGAGTAGAAATGTTTTTTCAACCATTTAAATGACTCCTGCTAATTCCTGTAAAAGATGCCAATTTTTCAAGCGATCTTCTTGTGTTTTCATAATGATTTCATCTGGGTTTCCGTCTTTATCAAAATGTTTTGCAAAGCGCCCTTCTGTTTTGGCAAACGAAATAAAGTCGGTGGCTTCCTCCGTTTTTGGATTAACAAACCAATCTTTATTTTTTGCTGGATTTCCTTGAAGTGAAAGTCTTTCAGAAAATCTATCACCTTTACTTGGGTCATAAATAAAAACGGGAAAAGCTCTAGAGTCTGCCGCCAGCTTTGCTTGTTGCATTGCCATATCATCAGCAACACCGTGCTCAGGTTGGCAGGTAGTATAAACGTTTATCACAGATGGTCCTGGATATTCATTTGCTGCCATAATAGCTTTATAGAAATGATTCGTATGAGCTGATGTTGTTTGCGCAACAAAAATGTCTGGATGCATCATACATAGGTTAGCTATTTCTTTTCTTCTTTCTGTTTTTCCGCCAATTTCTTTCCCCACCATAGACATTTTTGCATCTTGCCCTGTAAATGTGGCTGTTGATGTTTGTCCGCCCGTATTGGAATAAACCTGCGTATCAAGTATTAGTACATTAATATCCATCCCAGATGCCAACATACGAGAAAGAGCTTGAAAGCCAATGTCTACCATAGCGCCATCGCCGCCAATGGCCCACAATTTTTTATCTTGCCACCCCATTTGGTCCCAACGCGCTCTAATTCCCATTGCATCTGCTGATACATTTTCGAATAAGGAATTTGTCCATGGCACCATGAATGGGTTGTATGGGTAAGTTGAACCATAAACAGTATTACACCCGGTAGCCGCCACAAGACCAATGCTTTCTTTTCCATAAACAAAACCTGTTGCCGCCAACATCATCCTTAAGGCTGTTCCTTCTCCGCAACCCATACACGATCCAGCGCCTCCAGTAAATAACATGGAATCGCTCGCTAACATCATATCAACTAAAACGCGTTCATTAATATAGTCTGATGGTGTTTCACCTAATGTATTAAAAAAGTCAAAAGCCCCTTGGTATGTTGGAATTGTTTCATCTTTTTTTGTAATCATAGACAGAGCTTCGTGGTCTCCGCATGCGTCTACACACTCTGCGCAGCCTTTACATTTAGTTGGGTCCACAAATATTCCAAATTTAGCAGGTTCTTTCCCTTGCTTTGCTGGGACTTTATAAAATTTATTTGTATCTGCCCATTGCTCTGAAACCCATCCCTTTAATTCTCCAGATTCTAGCTTTGAAATTGTTTCTTCAAGTTTTGATTCTGGTATCGCCTTTCCAAGAATAGCTGTATCTGGACATTGTGTAACACACTCCATACAGGCCACACAATTATCGGATGTGAATTTTGGAATATCGGGCGCAATGTAGCTAAAATCTCTTAATGCTGCAGTCCCTGCAGGTATTAAACTGCGGGCTGTTGTTGCGTCTGCCGGTAACCCGTTTTCTGCTGTTCCGTTATTATAGGCCCCCACAATTCGCTCATTAAAATCTTGAACATCTAATATGTCATGAGCTGTTTTTTTATTTAATTCTGAAACTAAGGTACTCATACTAGCACTTCCTCTGTTTTGTCTTGTTTAACCTCAAAAACTTCATTAAAACCGCGCTTTACAGCGTTTAGATTGTCTTGAACAACTTGTTCACCGCGTTTTCCAAAATATTTCCGTAATGATTTTTCTACTCCAACCATTAATTCATCTTCGCTTACACCTGATCTTTCTAAGAAGGGTGTAGCTTTTAAGAATATTCCCAATAGAACAATTCCCTGCATTCTTTGAATTAAATCAGGTCGGGATGAAACTTCTTTAGCAATTTTTACTGTATCTAATGCTAATACGGTTATGTTTTCTTTTTGAATTGTCTGTTGAGCCCACTTTGGAAAATCATCCCATATTTCATTGGAATCTGTTTTTGCGCTCTGAACAAACAACATACCGCTAGGTTGTAACCCCTTTAATGGATTAGCTAGATTAAAAGCATTTATATCATTTAGAGGTACAAATTCAACAAACTCCAATTCGTTGTGTGTTTTAACCTGTTCTGGGCTTACTGTCAAATAATATGTGGTTGGTAGTCCTTTTTTCTCTGACCCATATTTGGGATAAGCTTGGACATACATATCAAAAAGATCTGCGACGATGGTTGCGATAATTTTATTGGTTGTTACTGAACCGTATCCACCAACAGAATGACCTCGCATTGAAAAAGTACCATCACATCGAATATCGGTAGACTCTCCTGTTTCAAGCGCCAATTCATGATCAATTCCAATGGCAAAATACTTTTTGTCATCTTTAAACATGTTTTCAACCACAGCCATAATATCATCTGGTCGAACATCTCTAGACCCCAAACCAGCTGAACCAGAATAGATTTTTGGAATTTTAATATTTCCATTCTCGTCGGGTTTTAGGTTGTCTGTAAATGCGGCTTTTATTTCAAGCGTTAATGGGTTGCTTTCTGCAAGCGGGTTATCCATTCTTTCAAGAACAGAAAAACCTTTTACATTTTTTAATGCTTCTACAATTTCTTTTCCTGGGAATGGTCTATACGATGTAATATGAACAACGCCGACTTTTATTCCTTTTTCACTTCTTAAATAGTCCGCTGTTGTTTCTGCGGTTTCAATCATGGACCCCAAACCAACAATAGCATATTCCGCATCGTCCATTTTGTATTCAGATATTAATCCATATTTGCGACCTGTTAGCTCATAAAACTCGTCCATCGCTTTTACAAGCGAATCTTCAATTTTATCTGTGTATAAACGTTGGGCAATCTTCCCTTTCATATATGAATCTTGGTTTTGAACAACACCAGACATGATAGGATGATATGGGTCCATCATATTTACCAAATGGTCTTGTGGCTTTCCTACAAACGCATCCATCATTTCTGGCTCATGTAATAAAACATTTTCAATGGTATGTGTTGTTAAAAATCCGTCCATAATATTTAAAAACGGAGTACTTGTTTCTTCTGCTACGCGACGAGAAATAAGAGCAAGGTCGCCCGTTTCTTGTGCGTTTTTAGCAAACACCATTCCCCAACCAACATCTGAGACAGCCATAACATCGTCGTGCCCCGCATGAACGTTTAATGAGTGAGACGTAAGAGCTCTTGCGCCTATATGGAAAACAACTGGTAACCTTTTTCCTGAAATTGTATATAAAACTTCTTTCATCAAGACAAGCCCTTGCCCTGATGTAAAGTTTGTTACTCGCCCACCAGCAAGCGCATATCCTTCACACGCAGATGCTGAGCTATGTTCTGACTCGGACTCAATAAAAGCCATATTTTCGCCCCAAATATTAGTACCGCCATTTGCGATAACCGCCTGGTAGCCAGAGCCCATAGTTGTGGAAGATGTAATTGGATAAGCGCAAGCCCCTTGGGTAATGTGGGTTTCTACCCAAACAACGATCGCTGCGCCATCCGCTGTGGATTTAATTCCTTCAAATTTTGGCATGTTTCTCTCTTTTTCTAATTGAATTGTAAAATAATCCTGCTCGATCGAGCCTTTAATTTATGGAAATATTTTCCCCGTTTATACTTCAATCTTCTTCCAATCGCCTTTTTTTATTTTTATTGCCATTAACACTGCAAAAGAGACAATCATAAAAAAGATAGACGCCCATGGCGCATAAAACCCAACACCAACAACAACTCCAAAGTAATAACTGGCCGGTAACATAAATACCCATATTAACACAGACTCAACTACTGCAGGATATATGGTGTTCCCAGCTCCCGATAATGCAAACCATAACGTCATTCCAACTGCATCAAAAAATTGTAAAACACCGATAATTCGAATTCCAACAATACTTAATGATTGTACTTGGGGGTCATTTGTAAATAGTGGAACAATCCAGTGGGGGAATAAAATAAAAAATAGCCCGACAGAACCCATGATTATTTCTGAAAACCTAACGCTTTCAATTATGCTCGCTTCTGCGCTCTTTAATTCTTTTTTACCCATATATTTTCCAACTAAAGTGGAACAGGCTTGACCAACCCCAATAGCAGGCATAAATGATGCATGCATCACTTGAAATGCTAATTCTGTTGCGGCTAATTCAATAATACCAATTAATGCGACTATTTTATAAAAAACCGACCATCCAAAACTATTAAACATTTCCTGAATGCCCATGGGTAGTGCAAGCCAAAATTGTTTTTTCATCATTACTGAATTGTGCGAAAATGAAAGAATGTTAAATTTATATCTAATCTTTTTTGAAAATATGAATGTAGAATAATGTATTAATGACCAGCTCGATGCAATAACAGTTGCGATAGCCGCTCCCTTTACTCCTAATGCCGGGAAAGGAAACCAAGACCACAAACCCACAGCCCAACTAAGCCCAACTGATTCAAAAAATGAAGTTAGTCCTTCTATTCCATAAATCAATCCCGCATTTAGGTATACATTAATAATATTACTTGTAATGGAAACTTGCATGTGGATTTTTGTTTTTTCAACACCCGCATAAAACCCCTGGAAAATAAAAGCCAAAGATGTGACCGACACACTTAAAAAGGCTACTTGTGTATATTCAATACATAAAAGTCCTGCATCGCCTCCTAAAAATAATGGTACAAATTTTGGCGCTAAGTTGAAACCAACAATTGACATAGGAACGCCATAGACCAACCCCATAAATAAGCCGTTATGTAGGGCTGAACCACATTCATCATATTTCTTTTGCCCTAATCTTCTAGCTGTAATTGTTTGCGTCCCCGTTCTTAAGCCTATCGCAAAAGCGATAATAGCCCATGTTAGCATAGCTCCCATTCCTGTAGCGGCAAGCGCTGAAGATCCTAACCGCCCAACCATCGCCATATCAACCAACCCCATAAGAACTCTGCTAAAATTGCTGAATATCACTGGCCATGCAAGCAATATTACTTCTCGGGAAATTTTTGGATTTTTAGATCGAATTGAAAATATTTCTTTAAAAATGACTATATCTCACTTAAACCAATTATGGTTATATTTTTTTCTTTTAATGCTTTTGTTGTTTTAGAACATACTGGTGCTGATGTTGCAACAACAAAGGAGCGTTTTCCGTCTTTTTGCTGAATTGTATCCACAATATGTAATATTCTATTATAATCTTTCATGATTATTCTGCTTTTACGATTAATAACAATCGCTATAGAATTATCAGTTCTTGTTAAAATATTTGACCGAACCGAAAGACCGTAACTCATGAGGTCTATTCGATTTAATTCGTTTTTTCTCTTCATTTGGGTTTGCAATTTACATCTTTAAAAAACGAGTTCTGAAGGTTCTTCATAATGAATAAATTGATACCATGAATATTCATTTTTCACCTGACGTAGACGCTGCTTTATCTAACCAAAAACCGGTTTTAGCTTTAGAGTCTACAATTATTTCACACGGGATGCCATATCCTGAAAATTTATCATTTGCTCAAAAAGCGGAAACTCTTTGTTTGTCATTGGGGGTAACACCTGCCACCATCGCCATCATTGATGGCAATATTCATGTGGGACTATCTGAAAACTTATTAGAAAGAATAGCAACAGATAAAAATGTAAAAAAAGTAGCTCAACATGAAATAGGGTTTGCAACTTCAAACGCTTGGACTGGCGCCACGACCGTTTCATCAACGATGCAAATAGCTCGCTGTGCTGGGATTCGAATTTTTGCCACTGGAGGTATTGGCGGTGTTCACAGGGGCGCAGATCTCACCTTTGATATTTCTCAAGATTTAAATGCACTTTCAAATATTCCAATGGTGGTTATTTCTGCAGGGGCAAAGGCTATACTAGATATTCCAAAAACGGTTGAAGTGTTAGAAACGTATGGGGTGCCTATTTTAGGATACCAAACAAATGAGTTTCCTGCCTTCTATTCTAGAGAATCTGGCGTAGAGCTCCATTTACGCGCAGACTCTTCTCGCGACATTGCATCTATTTATTCATCTCACTTACAAAATAATTTAAAATCTGCACTTTTGGTTGCAAACCCTGTTCCCACTGATAGTGAAATACCGTCCAGTAAAATGGAAAAATATATTTCTGATGCAATATTGCTTGCGGAAAAATCAAATATAATTGGAAAATCTCTTACGCCATTTTTGTTAGACCAAATTAAGAAAGATACTTTGGGAAAGAGTTTAGAAACCAATGTGGCTCTTGCCTTAAACAATGTTCGACTGGGGGCGGAGATTGCATCAATCTTGGTAGGTTAATTTTTTAAGCTATTACAAATGGATAGTGATTGGTTGACAAATTCTAACATTTTTTCGTCGTCTGAAACGTTACTATCCATTGGAACATTTTTAATATAAAGTGTATTTACTGGGTTTTTAAGACGACCCTTTGATTGTTTAATTTTTTTCCTGCTTTCTTCAATCATCTTTAAAATATTTTCCTGATCTTTATAAATTTCCTCAAGCTTTCTTTCTGGGTCAGCGTCTTGCAGGCGTTCTAATTTTCTTTGATTGTATTTTTTATTCGCTTCTAAATATGAAACGTTTATAATGGGGTCATGATCGTTTTTTAGTTCAAGTTCTGTTACGTTTATATAACGTCCTTCTCTCCCTGTAGAAAATAAAGATGGCCCATTGTCTAATTGTTTCATCATGGGGCGTGTTAATAATGTACTTCCGCTTGTATAAATAATATCTGCTTCGGAAAATACCTTTGTTAATAATTTTTGGTCTTTTTGGCTTGTATTAATCAACATAACAACAATATCTACTCGGTCTTTGATTTTATCAATCATGGTATTACCCGTTTCAATATAATCGTCTGCTTTTATATCTCGCTTATTTTCAGGCAATACGTTTGTTAAACCAATCACACCTACAGATAGCTCATTTCGATTAATAATTACATAAGGATCAAAAAGATGTTTGTTTGTTTTTGAACTTTTTAAGTTAGCCGAAATATATGGTATTTTTGTTGATGAGCTTGATTCTAATAAAAAAGTTAATCCAGCCGCAAGTTCATAATGCCCCACATTAATGGCGTCGCAACCAATTTTTTCGTAACCCATTAACATGGCTGATGCGCGATACTTTTCTGACTCTTTCGTTGAATCATGTAAGGCCGGTTTAGTAAAAAATAAATCTCCCGCATCAAGAATAATTGGGTTTACTCCTTGTTCGCGTATTTCCTTTATGATAGTGGATTTTCTAGACAGACCGCCTAGCGGTTTCTTTTTTCATCCACACGGATCGAGTTGCCCGTGGACACTTCCTGTGACAACAATTGTTAGTTTATGTTGGCTAAAACCAATATTAAAAAACAAACATAAGGTGAATAAAATATGTTTGTTGCTTTTCATTATTCTTCTTTTAAAAGAGTCTCAATCATATGGGATAATTCTCCTTCAAAATCTTCATTTTCATTAAAGCCTTTATTCACTTTTCGAATTGTTCGGTATTTATCCACAACAAATAGTCGTGGAAGCGTTTTTGCTCCATATCTCTCTTTCGCAACGCCTCGAGAATCATATAAAATAGGCATTGTAATTCCTTTTTTCTCTAAAAATGGGCCTGCTTTTGGCATGCCCTCAAGACCTTTTACGGTTCTTGTTGCTTCTGTAATATCAATGAGAAAGAATTTTATTTTCTCACCTTTATATTTTTCATACAAATTTTGTAGATGGGGTAATTCTTTCATACATGGTTTACACCAGGTTGCAAAAAAACTTAATACCAACACATGGCGGTCTGGTTGTGTCATGGGTTTGCGAAGTTTCTTTCCTTTTTCTTCTGTCCAATTTTTTAGGAATTCAAATTTACCGGGACCTGACATAAGAGCCCATGATGGGGCAATATCACCCACCTGAAGACCTGGATCTTTTGTTGTGTCGTTTGGCACTACAGCCACTTCTCCATTTTGACTAAAAAGAAGTGATGTAAGTAATAAATATATTAATTGTTTATTCATATAATTCCTTAATTAACCAATTATAAATATGATTCTACAATCTTTAAGAAGGTTGGCTGATCCATCTGCTCGCATCATTTTTGCTGCATCTTCGTTGCTAATAATAATATCAGCTTGGGAAGATCCAGATGTGGATGCGCCACGAATTATAAGAGGATTTCCCTGAACTCGCGAATCAGCTTTCGCTTGATTAATTGTTTTTGTATAGCCTACAACTCCGTTTGTCGTTGCGTACTCCCTGCTATAATTCCCGGGACCATAAATTACATTTCCGCTTTGATCTAAAACGCGGGGTGACATGGCGGGACGAAGCCCTAGGCCCGACCCATCAATAATAATACCCGTAACACTTCCAGATGTGAGAGTTTCCGTTGGTGTGTTTGCGGCGGGTTGCGCCGGTTGTGCGGTTGATCCAGAAACAGGCGTTTCTCCGTATGTTAAAGTTGGGGCTGATTCTGCCATTGGGAGTAAAACTCTAGAAATATCATTCATACTAACTTCGTAGGTTACTTCTACAGATGTATCGCTCAAATAACGTGTTTCACCAACTTGCCTTGCGCCACGAATCGCTCCCTGTACTTGCGATTTAATTACATCATCAAACATGGCGCCTGAAACGGTGGTTTCTGATGTAACGTTTACGCCATTTACAATTTCAATAAGTTGTCTGAGAGCGTCTTGTTTTGCAATTCGCATTGCAGCGCGACGCGCTTGTCCTGCATTAATCACATTTTCAGGAATAAATCCAATTCCAGTTGCTTGAATGGTTCTATTTCCATAATCAATTTTTCCTCGATCAAACACATCCCCAATAAAACTGTCTTGAGAAAATACCGTAGTTAAAAATAAACAAAGAATTATTAATTTTTTCATTATATGCTCCTTTATTGGCTCACTTCTGCAGTAATACGATTCCCTACAATTCCCGTAACTTTAATGTTCATACCATCGGGTTGTGTTTTGCTCAAACCCATGGCTAAATCCATCGCTTTTCCTTCAAATTCAACTTCATATTCAGCTACACTATCATTTAAACTTTTAGAATAGGCGTTTCGAATCCCATTCACCGTTTGAGCTTTTAAAAATGTTTCAAAAGTCATATAAGACATAAAATCAGCATTTTTTAGCACAATATATACTTTTATAAAGTTGGATTGTTGGGTGCTCCATTTTTCAATTAATTGACGAAGGATTTCTTTTCCAAGTTTTCCGGAAGCGTCATCCATAGCATTTACACCTGCTGTTGATGGTGAAATGTGTGGTTTTTTCCCATGGGCATTTGGAACCACCGCAAGAATTTCACCTGTATCGACTCGAACTATTTTTCCATTGATGTCCGCTTGACCAGATGTCATATTATACACCTTTCCTCCAGACGATATTTTAGCTGTTCCAATAACAATAATATCTGCCCCTAACTGTCCTGCCACCTTAGCCGCGGCACTCACATTGCCAGATAGCGCTTCTTCGTAATCGGGTTTTCCTTTTAATGCTTGTACCAGTTGGCGATCCACCACATCAAACCCTTTATCATAAAACATGCTCAATAATTTGGTTTCTGCGAAATCAGTTGAAACGTTGTCTATTAAATTTTCTTCCCGGATAAGAAAAATGATTTTTGGTCTATTCATTGAATTGAGCAATGTTTGAAGCGCCGCTTCATCTTGCATCACCTGATCTAACATAGCTGTGACTTCTGCAGATATTGTTACTTCCCAATTTCCATCCGGACCTTTGGTTTCATTTATTATTTTAAACGTTTTAACAAAACCCTGAGCTTTGGAATAAATATTATCTGTGAGTGTTGTAGCTGTAACAACGGTTTCCGATGATATAAAAGCTCCTAAACCAACCTCTACTGCGTCCCGCTTGGCTTGTTCTGTGGCTGCATCTTTTGTAAGTCCATATCCTACTCCTTCTACTGTACTTGCCAATAGTGGAAAAGTGAGCATTAAAATTATCAGTATTTTTTTCATATGATATTATGTCTTTTTATCAGTATAACATTTTAGACCTCCCCTTTAGTTCCCCTCCTTATATAAGGAGGGGTTGGGGTGGTATAAATAATGATATGCTTTGTTTTTTCTTATCTCAGTTTTTTTACGTATTCATCCAAACGATTTAACACGCCTTCTAAATTGTTAAAAATATCTGTATTCCGGAATCTCGCTATTCGAATTCCTGTTTTTTCAATTTCGTTTTGCCTAAATCTGTCTTTTTCTTGTTGCTCTTGACCTAGATGAGTTTCTCCATCCAATTCAATCGCCAGCCTTAATTCAGCACAATAAAAATCCACGACATATCTGTCTATACTATATTGTCGGCGAAATTTTAATCCGTTAAAGTTTTTCCCTTTGAGTTGTTGCCAAAGAATTCGCTCTGCGGTGGGAGCGTTATTCCGGAGAACTTTCCGGATATTTTTCATTTCTGGTTTATTATATACTTGTGGCATTATTTTATTCTTATTTATACAACCGCCCCTGCCCCCTCCTTATATAAGGAGGGGAACCAAAGGGGGTGGTCAATAAATATGTTGTTATTTTCATTTCTTTTTTTTGTTATTAATAAACCATTTAAAACGTAATCCTTAACGCATTTTGGAAAGAACGAATGCTGAGTAGTGCATCTGCCCCAGAGACAGGTTTTCCAGGCTCGAATTTTCCCGTCATCATATTAGCTTGCATGATTCCTCGCTCAGCACATAAAGCCATTGCATTATAGGCTGGATGACTACTTGGTACATCTTGAAATCGAGATGGCGTTTCGCCAAAATACCGCATTTCTAATCCTGTATCACCTGTAACAATCGTTAAAATACGTTGAATCGCCATACAATATTCAGCTCTATTTATTGCCTCGTCTGGGTAAAAAGGTTGTCCGGGTGAACCTTCTAAAATACCATATCCAGATAATTCATTAATCCAAACTTCTGCCCAATGACCTTTTGAGTCTGAGGGTGCGCCGCCATTAGAGGAGTTGTTTGCCATTTGAGATGGTGTTTGAAATCCTTGGGCGGGTGTTGTTTGGCGATCAACTAAAGTGCTAATTTTTAATTCCTCGGCCAATAGAACAGCTAAGTCTGCTCGCGTGATTTTTTCATGGAGAGTAATTTTTTTTCCAACAGGTGTTCCTGGCATTGCGCGTACAATTTTTTGACTTGTTTGCCACATTTTATCTGCCTTGCCGCTGTATTCGCCCTTCATTTCTACAACAGCCCGAAACTGATCTTCTGCTTCACTAAACTTATATTGATATAAATATAATTCGCCTGTGTAATAGGTGGCACCTTCGTGATTCTTTTTTCGTTTGAGTGCTTTTTTTAAGAGTTTTTCTGCAGGTTTAAACCACTTTTTTTCTTGATGGCGTAAATCTATCCAAACGCGACCACAAAGAGTAAGTACATCTGGATCTTTACTCGCTAACCCTTCTGCTTTACCTGCAAATTTCTTCGCTTTTTTTCTGTTGTCTAAATTCGCATAGGCGATACCCATTCCTGCGTAAGCGGGGGCAAACTTTTTGTCTAAATCTACAGCACGCTGAAATGAAATAAGTGATTCTTGAAAATCCCCCATTTCTATATGACGCATGCCTGCTTTATGGTGATATTCTGGATTATCAAGATCGCTGGCGGGCTTAACGGCGCAGGCGGAAAGAAATAATAAGGCAGAAAAAAATAAACCATATATAAATGGTTTTATATAATACTGGGAAAAAATATTCATTTTGTCCTCCAACTTAATTTAAGAGATGCGTCTCTTGTTCTAGTAAGATTACTACTTTAATCATACTAATGTCAAAAGAATATGCTCAATTATTTTAATAATAACATTTTAATCGTTTTAGTATAGTTCTTTCCGCGTAATTGACAAAAATATAAACCTGCGCTAATGTTGTTACCTTGGTTATTTAAACCATTCCACAAAATATGATGATAACCTGCTGTTTGGGGTTTGTTTAATAACGTGGCCACTTCTCGCCCCATTAAATCATAAATAACCATTTGGAGTTGTCCGTCTTCCGGAACATCATAATTAATCCGCGTTGTCGGATTAAATGGATTTGGATAATTCTGATGAAGGGCAAATTCATCAGGAATTGCAATTACTTCAATCATTTTTCGTCCGCTGGATATTATTTGATTATTCTGATCATATATTTTATAACCCACATCAATAGATGCATTATTTCGGTCTAAAGATTTCATGCTGAAAATTATTTCTTTATCATCTGTGGGGCTTATATAAGCAGTTTCAGATATGAATAAACCTTTTTCTTCAGATGTATAAGATAACTGTAATCTGTCTTCAGAATGAATTTCTCCCTTTGCTTCTATGGTTTTACTCTCTTTAGGGTAATAAATGGATATATGGGCAGCGCCAGCTTGGTCCGGGAGATTAACGATAATATTATGGCCGTCTTGGCTTACATTTAATTCAGGTCCGTCCGAACGAAAAGCCATAAGTGGCAACTCGTTTGTTTCATGGGAATAATGCCACATACGTGTAAAAGCCATTACATCTCTCAAATCATATAATTCATTTCTTGTGGGAATAAAATGGGGAGCCGCTCCAGAAACAGGGCCTAATTCATAACTAAAATCGTCATTAGTCCATCCTGTTACAAAACCAGATAGATCCGTCACATCAATTGCGAAATCTTGATTATAATCACCTAATAGATATGTTGTAAAGGTGAACTTTTTATCGTCTGTAGTATTTCCAGCCCAATCAACAATTCCGCTCAATGTAAATAATACTGTATCTAAAGAAGCCCAGGGATCTAAGCTGCTTATTTGAATGGATGTATCACTTTCTGAGTAGGACGTTTCCAAATTCATATTCGTGTAAGCTAAAGAATGTGTGGTTATGGTTCCAATATTCGTTAGCGGTTGTGAAAAATGTATAGAAATTTGGTTTTGATCTTTATGGAGCGTTTCCATTGTATCGGGAAAAACTTTACTTATTTTTGCCCTTTGTGGAATACCAAAAACTTGGTTTGAAACAATACTTTCATTTCCTGGAATATCAACTGCGGTTATGTTTAAGTATATTGTTTCTGAATCGCCAAATTCATTTAAATAAGCTTCCGCTTCATGTGTGTATGAGTCAACAATAGGCGTTTGGTTTGTTGGAGATGTACCTGCATATACTTTATAATAAGCAAGATCTTCTTCTGTGTTAGGCTCCCATGTAACGTAAATGCGTTCTTTAGAAAACCAACCGACCAACGATTGTGGTTCTGCCGGCGCAGACACATCAATTAAAACACCATTACTACTCAAGATACTTCCAATATTTAATACACTGTCAATTCCTTGAATATGAAGCATATATATATTGTCGGGTAATAATGTTAGGTTATTAATTATTATAGCTGTGTCGAGATTTGCCGATTCCCAGTTTGTAGTGTAAGAGGCTGTTGTGCTATTATATAGAGCATATTCATAGGATAACAATCCAGATAAATCATCCGTAAATACAGACCAAGATCCTGAATACGCTTCTGTATTATTTTGTCTATCAATATCTGTTGAATCTCCATCTGTTGCAGAATATCCATAAGGACCTTCGTGGTCTGCAATAATTCCATTTGTTGAAATAGAAGAAGATACATTCCCCACAGAATCAATCGCGCGTATGGATGTAAAGTAGGCTTGACCATTATTAAGCGATAATGTGTTATTGCTAATTATCGTATCCAGTATTGTTGGTGTCCAATTAAATACATCTGTCTGGTTCTCGGACGTACCCATCGCATATTCATAGGAAGCGATCCCGGATAAGTTGTCGCTAAATCTGCTCCAAGAAGACTGAAGTGTTGTTGTTGAACTTGTAAAACTTTGATCTTCTTCTAGATTTAAATCTGTAAAATCTAACGCAATACCAACGTCTGGGGCTGTTATATCAATTGTAACTCCATTTCCAGATCCGATTGTTGTATTCCCGGCAGCATCGACGACGCGGACGGAGCCCCAATACGTTTCTCCCTCGGTTAATATTAAGTCGATAATGGTTACTTCTGTATCTAGGCCGTTGTATGTCCAGGTAACTAAATCCGAATCCCCATCTGTTGTTCCAACGGTATATTCAAAATAATCAATGCCAGATAAATCATCTTCGGCTGACCAAAGTAGCGTTAATGTGGTATCGCTTCCTTGATAGGTTGGGTCCAGTTCATTTGTTTCTTTTATAGACGTTATGGATGGTGGAGTAGTGTCTATTGTTATGCCATTCGTACTAACGCCACCAGATGTGTTATTTACACTATCTGTGGCGCGAATACTTGTATAATATGTTGTACCGTGGATTAATGTTAATCCATCTTGATTCATTGTTTGAGCTGTATCAATGTGTGTCCAATCTATAATATCAAACGCTCCTGATGAAGTACCAATTGCATATTCGTAATAATCAATCCCACTATATTGATCACTGAAGTTTGACCAAGTCGCAGATAAAGATTGAGTTATATTGGTCCAGGTTAAATCTTCATCTGTTCCATCAATTACAGTACCAACCACCGGAGATGAAACGTCTAATCCAAATCCATTTGAGCTCATGGTTGGTCCTGTATTTCCTACAGAATCAATTGCATGAACATTTGTATAATAGGTTGGTCCTTCATTAAGAGATGCAGATGTTGTAATGGTTGAGTCTAGGCCTGCTGACGTCCATGTAACCACCTGTGTTTCACTCGGGTTTAATCCTAGTGAATATTGGTATTCTGCTATTCCGCTTAATGAATCGGTAAAACCCAACCAGTTTCCAACACCAAGATAATTAATATTAACCCAATCAATATCTCCTGATGTGCCATCATTCACTTGGCCGGGAGTCGGGCCTGATTGGTCAATTGTAATACCATCACCTGTAAAAATATCTGAAAAATTTCCCGCTAAATCTTCAGCTTGTATATTCGCATAATAGGTAACCGCTTCCTGTAAATCTAAATTGGTAAAGGAATATTCATTTATATTTCCCACATCTAGCCATTGCACAATATTACTGTCTCCTGGGGAATCTCCCAGAGATGCTCTAAAGCCGGAAATATCTCTTTTACCAAAGGTGGCTCGTGTGCCGTCTGACCCTGCCCAACTTATGAGTAATTCTGTGCTTGATTGCTGAAAGTCTAAATCTTCACTCACAGATCCTTCAAAAACGATATTCACAATTGGGTTTGCAGCGTCCACTGTAATTCCGTTTGATGTGGATATATTTGAACTGTTTTCTGCTCCATCGGTCGCTTTTACAGATATATAATAAAGTGTTCCGCTAACCATTGTTACACCTGTTGTAAAAGATGAATCTATTCCATTATCAGTCCATGAGATTAAATCCGTCGCTCCGGGTGATGTGCCTGCTGAATATTCATATTTCACAATCCCGCTGGTGGCATCAGAAAAACCAGACCAATGGGCTGATAGTTGTGTTGTTGAATTTGTCCAGTCTAAATCGGAAACAGCTAATCCGTCAAGTACTTGGCCAGCCGTTGGCGCTGTTACATCATAAATAAAGGAATCTTGGCCTAATGAAGTTTGTATATTGCCAGCCACATCTTCCCCGCGAGAATAAACAGTATAAGAAACACCGTTTGTTAGGTTGGTGCCATTTAAGGCATAAGTCCAAGATGAAAGACCGTCGGGAGAAAGCCATGTTTCTGTATTTGTCCAATTTGTTCCATTCCAATGGTAAGAATCGCTATTTCGTTGTAAGCGAATAGATATACTGTTTAACCCGGATGTTTCATCTGCCATTGTTCCGGAAATAGAATTCGCATCGGACCAATTAATATTATTATAGTAATCTCTATCTATGTTGACTTCAGATGTGGGTGGTGTTGTATCTAAAGTAAATGTTTGGGATGCATGTGATATTTCCACATTCCCGGCTCCATCTGTGGCTCGAGAATAAACACTATATTGTGTGCCATGTGTCATAGAATCTGCAGGAAAAGAAAAAGAAAAATTGCCACTTCCGTTTGCGGTATGCCACGATTCAAAACGATCCCATTCGCTCCCTTGCCAATAATGATCATAGGTCATATCTAGAATAGCTATTTCAATGAGTTGAATTCCGGATGTGGCGTCATCTGATGTGCCTTGAATAGGTGTTGTATTATTCCATCCATTGATATTATAAAATGCATCAAGTGTAGTAAGTGTGGTGTTAGGTTCGCTTGAGTCAAATATAAATGTATCAATCCCATAATTAGATTGACTATTCCCAACAGCATCTGTTCCGCGAGTTCGAACTTCATACGCCACGCCGTCTGTTAATTGATTGGAAGATAATGCGTAAGACCAGTTTGATGTACCAGTGGATAATACCCAAGATTCTGTGCTCGTCCATTCAGACCCATTCCAATA
>CAZGFQ010000026.1:0-30613 GCA_964525185.1 uncultured bacterium | reverse complement strand
ACTGGTGGGGAAATAGCGTGTATGTGGATTATGAACGTGGAAATTGGTGTGAATCTGCTACAGTTTACGGAGCAGATTACCGATATAAATTAAAGCGTTCTTCAGAAGCAGCGAGAACCTATCGGAAAGATATTTTGAAACAATATGTGAATTATGTCACGGAAGAAAACGATTTCCCCATTCGTGAATTTATCAATCGCACGAGTCCAGAAACACGAACCATCGGATACAATAAAGCGATGATGGTGTATCACATGATTGAAGAAGAAATCGGGACTGAACCCTTTTTTGAAGCATGGAAGTTGGTAAATACCAAACACTTGGAACAAAAGATTTCTTGGGAAGAGTGGGTGGCTGCATTCGAAGAAACATCCGGGAAAGATTTGAGTCATATTATTCCCCAATGGATTGAGCAAGACGGTGCACCAATTTTGGATTTAAAATTAAATGCCGCGTCAGATAATTCTATTGATTTTACATTGCTTGAAAAGAGTGGCCAAAATTATCGATTGGAAGTTCCCATTCAATTTGATTCCGGGTTTGATACAACTGTTGTGTTGAATTCGCCATCTTCATCTTTTTCTATGAAATTATCTAAAAAAGCAAATTCCATTTCTGTTGACCCGGACTTACATTTATTCCGCCGGCTCTACCCTTTAGAAATTGAGCCCATTTTATCTGCTGCTCTTGGAAATAAGAATAAATTATTTTTCACCGATGATGATCCAAGCTATTTCAAAACATTTGGAGACAATGTAACTGAAAGCGACATTACTGTTGATTCAACACAAGATATTTCATCTCAAGACAAAAATAGTTTACCTATCATTCTTAATCTAAAAGAGTTGCCAACCTTTATCTCTGAACGTATAGAAATAACAGACGAAACAATTACAATTGCTGGAAAGAGTTATCCAAAATCTGGTCATACATTCATCTTAACAGGACAAGATTGGGATGGATTTAAAAATATGCTCCTTATTTTATCTGAGGATTTTGAATCCTTACCACGCATCGGCCAATTGGTTCCCCACTATGGGAAATATTCTTATTTAGTATTCAAAGGTGCTAGAAATGTCGGTAAAGGACAATGGGAAGTAAAAGATTCACCGCTATTAAAATTCTTTTAGATTATAATTGCAATAAATAAGATATTTATTGCATTCTTGATAGTGAGATTCATTCTCATTATGTCTGTTTTCTAAAAAGAGAATTTGACATAATATGTGTAATGAACTAACTTTAATCATGATATGAATGATTATTGTTTAATTGGTATGACCATCATACCAATTTTTTCATTCTATCAATCAATAATCGAAGGAGGAATAATGAAAAAAGTGATAACACTATTATTTGGAATAAGCATTATGCTACTTCCAATTAGCGCTCAAACAGTCATCTTTTCTGAGGATTTTGAATCTGGCGCACCCAACGAAGCATGGGAACAATTCATTGCAGGTGAAGAACCCATTCAAGCAGTAACTATGTCGTCAGCCCCTGCTGAATTAGATGGTGGCGGTAATTATGTAGGTATGATTTGGGATGAAGATGTTTCTCATGCAGGTGCATCTTATATATTATCAGGCGATACGAGTCTAACGAATTATACCATTGAAGCAGATGTATGGTGCTACGTTAATAATTCTGGAGGATCTGCTTATACTGGACTCATCGTATATGGTGATTCATCTCGTCAAGGATCTGTTTCTCATGGGTTTGTATACAAGTTCGTAGCAGACTTTGATGGTGATAATCGTTTCAGGCTATATAACAACCAACTTGATGGTTGGTCATATACGTTCTCAGAAAACATAGATGCTTCTGGGTATTATGATGGAGATGCTTGGCACCATATGAAATTAGCGGTTGAAACTGTTGGTGAATCCACTCATTTTACATGTTACTTCGATGGGAATGAATTAGGCAGTTATGTGGATGATGGAAACGATCAATTTGGTAGTGGGAAATTTGGATTATGGGCTTTCCAAAATAATGGTGGATTACAGGGGTATTTTGATAACATTGTAGTGACTCAATCATCGAGTAGTATTAATGACGATCAGGACTTAACTCCAACACATTTTACACTAAAACAAAATTATCCTAATCCATTTAACCCAACAACATCGATCGAATTTGAATTATCTAGCGGAGCGAATACTTCTCTTGATATTTATAATATTAATGGACAACTAATTCAAAACCTTGCAAATGGACATATGGAAGCAAATTCATATTCCTTACAATGGAATGGAATGGATTTACACGGACAGCAGGTTCCAGCGGGTGTATATATTTACACTTTGAACCACGGTGATAATTCTCAAACGAAAAAAATGATCCTACTAAAATAAATCAACCTAGCAGGGGTGGATTACCGCCCCTGCTTTTTTATGTACAAAACTATTTCAAAACTATTATTCATTCAACTTTTGATTTCAGTCAGTTTTGCTGGTGTCGGGGGAAAACTTTCTGGAATAATTACATCAAACACAGGTGAACCTTTAATTGGTGCTAATATTATTATAACGGAAACGGGACAAGGAACCGCCACTAACGAACTAGGTAAATTTTATATATTAAATATTAACCCGGGGCACTATTCAGTTAAAATCATGATGATTGGGTATAAAACATCTCTACAAACTGATGTAATAATTATGTCAGATTTTACTACCCAATTGGATGTTGCTTTGGGTCAATCTGTTATTGAGGGAGAAGAAGTACAAGTCACTGCTGCAAGGCCATTAATTCAACGAGATGCTACATCTTCCGTAAAAGTGATCGACAGCGAATCCATTGTGGATATGCCTGTAAATGATTTTAAAGATATTCTTGTAACACAAGCTGGCTTTACAGAAGATGCATCAGGTGGAATTCATGTACGAGGTGGGCGAACAAAAGAAATTTTATACATGATTGACGGTGTTGTTGTAAAAGATCCCATTCAAGGGGATTTTTCTGGATCTGTTAATCAAAACGCCATACAAGAAATGACTGTCATTAGCGGCACATTCAATGCTGAATATGGACAAGCAATGTCAAGTGTTGTGAATATTGTGACTAAAGATGGTGGAAATGAATTACAAGGGAAAACAGAGTATATAACTTCGGACCTTAATTCATCTGTTTACCATTCATCGAATGCATTCACTGCTGTACAGGATTCTAATTATCAATGGACAAATTTAAAAGAAGCTGTATATCCTTTTCTGTCCTCTAATCTTTCATCAGAATCCATTAGTCCATTGGTTCCTTTAATGGATATTCCAATTTCCGGTTCTGGCAGTATAAACCTTGGAGGGAAACTCCCTTTAGGAAATTCTCACTTCTATTTTTCATCCTATTATAGTTCTAATGATAGTCCATTACCACACGGGTTTGATATCAATCAAGATGTGCAGCTAAAACTCACAACTAAACCTAATCCGAAAATGAAACTATCTGCACATGCACATAGCTCAAATCGATTATTTCAAAATTATTCTCACCGTTGGAAATACAGACCCCTTTACCAAGGACATACATTTAAAGCTAACGACCGATTGGCTCTAACTTTTACACATTCAATGAAGGAATCCCTGTTTTATACCTTGTATTTAACTCGACAAAATGTATCTACATTTTCTGGTGTTATGGATAAAACTCCCGCAGATTATGAACGACCTCTTACAGATGAGACAGTCTATTTTTATGATGTGGGAAACCGTGGTTCCTATATGAATAATCATAGTTTAACATCCTCGTTAAAATATGATGTTACTTACCAAGCTAATTCATATCATTTATTTAAAGCGGGTTTTACAGCTACATCACATACATTAAATATTCATACTGAAGAACAACCTTGGATCGGTGGAACTAATTTTAAGGATGATACAACATTTACTCCCATTGATGGATCTTTTTATATCCAAGATAAAATTGAATTAGACTTTTTAATATTTAATTTAGGCCTAAGATGGGATTATGTTGATCCAAATGCATCTATGTGGGAAGATGTGAATCGATTTGTTGAATGGGATTCGACGGAAAATGTTTGGGTTCCTGCTGCATTAAGTCCCTCTCCTGCTCAATCTAATTGGAGTCCACGAATTGGATTAGCTTATCCTGTAACTGATAAAACAGTATTTCACTTTTCTTACGGACATTTTTTCCAAACGCCATCGTTTGATGCGATGACATATAATGCAGAAAAAGATGTTTCATCTGCATTACCCCTTGTTGGGAATCCAAAGGTGAAAGCTCAAAAAACAATCGCTTTTGAAACGGGGTTAAAACAAGCTTTGGGACAAGATTTAGCTATGGAAATCAGTATTTGGTCAAAAGATATTAGAGACCTACTGTCCACGGTCCAAATTCGATATTTGTCCAACATGTATGTCGCTTATGCAAATACGGATTATGCAAGCGTAAAAGGATTTAATCTACTATTAGATAAACGGTTCTCAGGGATTTTTGGAGGATCTTTTGCTTATACATTATCAGTTGCTAAAGGAAATAATTCAAATCCAATTGGAGGTTACTTTTCTGCTTACGAACAGGAAGAAATTCCTCATCAAGAATTTTATTTAAATTTTGATCAACGCCATGACATTTCTATTTCTACTTATATTCGGACACCTAACAAAAGTGGTTTAAGTATTGCCGGTTTTAAACCATTTTCAAATATAAATGCGAGCCTTCTTATTAATGTAGGTAGTGGGCTCCCTTATACTCCTTATGTAGATCCCACTCTACGTGTAGATGTGAATTCCGCAAGAAAGCCGTGGACATTTACAGCAGATTTACGAGTAAAAAAACGGATAATGATTGGGTCAATTAATATAACTGGATTTTTTGAAATTATAAATTTGACTAATTATGAAAATATTTATTATGTTTATTCTCGAACAGGGAAACCATTCGACCCTGGTTTTTCGGGAGTTGGTACATCTGTTGATGCAAACCATAATCCATCTCATGTTGGTCGTGGAAGGCATATGAAAGCAGGGCTCAGTGTTACATTCTAGATTAAGATACCAATCATTACTCTCTTTCTTCATGTTAGTTTTTGGACTCACACCCATTCACGCACAAACAGTTGATTGTTCAAGGTGCCACACCGACAATTCATTTAGATCGCTAGGGAAGCCATTTGGTTTCAGTGAAAAAGCAGTTGGTGTTATGGATAAAGGCCAACTTCAAAATAATACAAGTAATATGGGAGATTTAGCTAATTTTCATGTTTGGTTTACAAATGCAGGTCATTGGCCTCGTTCTGCTGATTTAGATAGACAATATATATATGGCTTAGGTTTAGTCGTTGCCGTTGATGAGCATAATGTCATTGAAACTGTTTCTCAAGCGATGACAAAAGTGGTGGACTGGCTACCTTCAGATAATTCGCCAGGAAGAGAATATTCAGGAGATATTAGAGCAGAGTCTGATGATACACCATTTTTGGCTTCGAGTGATTTTAGAGAAACATGGCCCTTTGGATATTATGATGAAAGTGGTAATTGGGTTTCATCTGACGAAAGAGAATGGCCAGGTTATTTTCGTGTGGATGTTACTGGAATAAGCGATGATACTCTTGGAATGCATTTAGATGCTAGTCAGCTCCCATCAAGGCTAAATGAGTTTACCAGCGATAGGGACATCTTTTGCACCTATAACGATGATGAAAATGCTCAAGGTTCTGTTGGAATAACAGTTGAGCAAACAGCATATAGTTATGGTCGCCCCTATGCGGAAGATTTTATTTTTTGGGAACTACGGATATTCAATACAAGTGGTGAAGATTTAACGGATGTTTCTGTGGGATTTTATTCCAAATTCCGCCCGGATTTTGATATGCACGATTATATTAATTTTGTGGATTCTGATGGAGATGGACAAAGAGATTTGGTTTATGTTTATGATTTAAATAATGAGAAAAATAAAACATGGGCTTATACAGATGATCCTTTGGGAATTGTTGGATTAAGATTATATGATTCTCCTGGCAATATAGGTATAACCGATTTTCATCATTTTGCACGTGGTGTTTCTCCTACTACAGATGAACAAATGTGGGCATTAATGACCAGTCAAAAAGATGAGTCTGTATTAGATTCTATCCCATGGTACTTTCATGGAAATGATGAAAATATAGATAATACAAGTCCATCCAATTTGGCTGAATATTATCCATCTTGGCTTGATGAAGAGAGTGGAGTCGAATTAGAAGGAGATGGAATTAATTTTATCATATCAAGTGGGCCTCACGATATTCCTGCAGATTCATTCGTAACGGTAACGCTAGGACTCATTATGGGAGATGGCGGTGAAGTTCCAAACGAAGCAGATACAACAGACTTAATGAATAATGTTAGAATAGCTAACGATATGTATCAAATGTATTTTCAAGGGTCTGGTCCACCCGATCCTCCTAATGTGGAAGCTGTGCCAGGTGACGGTCAGGTTACTTTATATTGGGATGAAAACCCATCTGAAGCATCGCGAGATGTTTTGTCTGGAAAAGAAGATTTTGAAGGATATAAAGTATTTAGAAGTACTGACCAAGGCAAAACGTGGGGAGATATTGTAACGGATGGACATGGAATTCCCGTTGGATTTGAACCCATCGCCACATTCGATTATACGCTCGAAGAAGATTTAGAAAGATACGGTATTGATGTTTCAGGTTTAGATCCTGCATTTCCACAATACCTAGGAGTAAACTCAGGTCTCTCTCATACGTTTGTAGACTCTAACTTAATTAATGGATTAGAATATTGGTATTGTGTTACTTCTTATGATCGCGGCAATCAAGTTAATGATAGCTTGGAACAATCTTACTTATATCCCATTGGTTCCTCTGACTTTGAATCTCATGTGGTTTCAGTCGTCCCTGGTGCCCAACCAACGAATATAATTTCAGCCTCTATTAGTGATAATACATTATCAGCAAAAGGAGGTATTTGTGAGGGAATTGTTCAAATAGAAATTGTAAATCCAGAAGAAATTACGGGGCATGGTTATAAAATCACTTTTGAAGATAGCATACAGGTTGTTTCTGTTAGTGGCGATACGTCTATGGACATAAGCTTCACCCTAGTTGATACTACAGAAAATGATACACTCTTTTCTAATCATATTTTATCAGATGATTCAGGTGATAACCTTCCTGTTGTTGATGGATTAAGATTTACAATTCAAAATTCACCAACCGGCGTCAGCTCTTTAGGATGGACATATGTCTCAGGTGACACAAGCACATTTGATTGGAGAACCGAAAGTGTACGTCCGGACCTAGTCCCAGGTGGACAAGCAGAGGGAAATGTTATTGAAACTGTTGATGATTATCGTATTACAATTGACACAACACCTCACGGTGGTGTGGATGCTAGATGGTTAGATATTTTTGGAGGTGAATGGTCGTATGACATGATTGTTTATGAAACAGGTCTCCCCTTTGATTCAACCTATCATTTACCGTTAAAAGTAGAATTAATTACAGATCCAGATAACCCAATAAATGTATCAGATTTTACTATTCTAGGTGAATTTAATATGCCTGCTCCATGGGAATATTACCGCCGCTATTACTATAGTCCATTAGGGTGGGATCTAGAGCCTGGTGGGCTTGGTTATGTTCAGGCTGATGAGGGCGGAAGCTGGCGAGAACTTCACGTAGATATACTTATTCTTGGTGCTTCAGAAAATTGGGATAACTACTTATTCTTATTAACAAATAATACTCCAGATACTTATATTGATAATGATGGTAATACAATTAATCAAACGGCAGTCGCACCTTCCCATGGAGATCAATTCACTATTAAAACATATAAACCATTTCGTGATGGGATCTATTATACTTTTGGAACAACTGCCTCATCAGAAGGATCGGCTAATGAAAATACACTTGCCAATATTCGAGTTGTCCCTGACCCATATATTGTAACAAATGTTTGGGAAAAAACTGAATTTGGGAAAAAATTACAATTCAATCATTTGCCTAACCAATGTACTATTGATATTTATACACTGTTAGGTGATTTTGTTGCCAAGGTAGAACATGATTCCAATACTGGGTATGAATTTTGGGATATGCGAACTAAGAATGATCAGTTTATTGCACCCGGGGTTTATTTATTTCATGCATCTACTCCAGACGGAAATGAATCAACCGGTAGATTTTTGGTGATAAAATGAGAAAAATCTATTTTACTATTTTCCTAACTGTAACATGCCTTTTTGGTGGCCATGAATTTGACAAAGTTGCCAGTACATCTGGGCAATTTTTGAAGTTAGGCGTTGGCGCTCGATCTATGGGAATGGGTGGCTCCTTTGTTGGCCTTGCAGATGATGCTTCTGCTTTATTTTGGAATCCAGCTGGTATGACCTACTCTTCTGGGATTCATTCATTATTCTCTCACAATGATTGGGCTTTAGATATTTCGCACGATTTTGTTGGAACAGTTATACAATTAAATAATAAAGGACGCTTGGGATTTTCTTTTTCAGCGCTTACAATGGGAGAAAAAGAAATTACCACTGTAAGTGAACCTGATGGGACTGGTCTTTTTTACTCTGTTATGGATTTATCCATGGGCGCTAGTTATGCCCAAACGATTAGCGATAGGCTATCTTATGGATTAACATTTAAATATATTCGTACATCCGCTCACAATGAATCTGCGTCAACAGTTGCATTTGATATTGGTTCTATTTTAAGAACTGCATTTCATAATCTAAAAATTGGTATGGCCCTTTCTAATTTTGGTGGTGAACTTCAATATCGAGGACGTGACCTTATTGAAAAGTCAGATATTGATGATGATTTATCTGGCAATCAACTTACCGATGTAAATCTTCGTACAGAAACATGGCCAATCCCATTAATGATCCGAATAGGCATTTCTGTAGATTTACTTGGAATGAATGATGCTATTATTAAAAACCACTTCAATCGAATAACATTAGCCATTGACGCAGAACACCCGAATGACAGTAAGGAACATCTAAATATTGGATGTGAATATTCTTTTAAAGATTTCGTTTTCTTACGTAGTGGATATAGAATGAATTATTACGAAAATGCATTCACATTTGGAGCCGGAATTCAAACTCACCTTATGGGGATTGGGCAAACATCTATTAATTATAGTATTTTACCATTTGGCCCATTCGGAAATACAAATCAATTAAGTATAGAACTTCAACTAAAATAACAAAAAAGGAAATAAACAATGAATAATACAAAAGCTATCGGTGCGCTTATACTTGTCATGGTCGTACTTGTTTTTGTCATCGGACCTGCTGAAAAAAATTATGCACAAGGGGATGAAACTCGCGTGACAGCTGTTCCGAATATACCAATGGCAGCTGAAGCTTATTTTTCACCCGATGGTGAAAGCTTTATCTGTAATGCACGAATTACTGACGAAGATGAAGTTCATCGAGTTTATACATCTACAATTGATGGTAAAAACATAACCCTTATTAATGATAAAGGTGAAGATGCATGCTCTTACTATTTCCCAGATGGAAATAAACTTATTTGGACTTCGACTCGAGATTATCCAGATGTTCCGGTTGGTGATTGGTCTAAACCAATAATATATCCACAGGGAGCTGAATTATATACAAGTAATTTAGATGGTAGTAATGTTCAACGATTAACACATAATATGCATTATGATGCAGAAGTATCTGTTTCCCCAGATGGAAAGTGGATTTTATTTACTAGACAGATAGACGGGAAATTAGATTTATGGAAAATGAAATCTGATGGAACTGATGAACATCAAATCACTTTTACGGATGAATGGCAAGAGGGTGGGTCATTTTATTTGCCAGACAGTAAAACTATATTATATCGAGCATGGTTAAAAGAGTATGATGATGCACGGGCTAAACCTATGACCCTTTTCACAATTGATCATGATGGTAATAATCTAGAACAAATCACATTTGACGATGGTACAAATTGGGCGCCTCACCCGGGGCCTGATGGTATTCATGCTGTATTTGTAAAAGTACATCCCCCTCATAATTTTGAAATTTATATGATTAATCTAGACACTAGAGAACAAACACGTCTAACTCATAGTGATGCTTTTGATGGTTTTCCTATGATTTCACCCGACAATAAATCTCTTATGTTTTCATCTAGCAGAAGCGCAAAACCAGGCGAAAGAACTTTATCTCTCTTCTTGATGGATATTCAAAAATATATGAATTAAATCCATCAAACCTTGATGAATCTCACCTGATTCATTTAAGTATAAAAGCTCCAATTTAGTCACCTATTTTAGAGGTCTATTTGGAGCTTTTTTATTTTTTTAATTATTTAGGGATAATATCGTCTTGTATTCCATTTTATTGCTAAATTCATATAGTTAATGGAGGTAAATAATGACAAAAATCTTTCCTTTAGCGTTTATTTCAGATGATGTTATCCCGGATTGGGTTTCTCATTTAGGAAAAAAGAAGGATGTGATTGCCCCACATAAAAGCGGGATTCACTCTTTTTCGTTTGAAAAAGTTTCAAACCCTAACCATGTTATTCTTAACTATAACCGGACTCTTTCTTCCATAAAAAAGTATTTTCTCCCTCCTAAAGAAACTTTATTCTCTTTTTCAACACATAACCATGTAATGGTTTCTGAAAATGTTGAACCTGTAAACTCCATATTTCTGGGTGTCCATAATTATGATTTGCAGGCCCTTTTTAGGCTTGACCATAATTTTTCAACTGGGAATCCAGAATCACAATATTTAACACGCCGAAAAGATTCTATATTTATTGGTATTGCGTATAATCCAGATAAATGGCATTTTTCTGAATCTGTCTTACAAAATGGTTCTCCAAATAATTCTAATGGTTTTGACTTATTTGTTCATCCCATTGATAATGGATATATACTTGAAACATTGACAGAAAATGGAAAAAATTTAATTTCAGATTACCCCTTAGAAGAGTATTCTGATATAATACCACCATCCCCCAAACAAAAACATAAAATAAATGAAATGTTTGTTACTTTTTCTCATCTGTTCTCTAAATCATGGCTTAGTCCTGTTTGGGAGAAATATGCAGAAAAATGTGTTGGGTGCGGTACTTGCAATCTTGTTTGCCCTACATGTTTTTGTTTTGATGTAAAAGATGAAATGGAATTGGACTTAGTGAAAGGGAAAAGAGTTCGAATTCAAGATGGTTGTATGTTGCGTTCTTTTTCTGAAGTTGCTGGTGGAGAAATATTCAGGGATCAAAAAGCAGCGCGTATGCGCCACAGGCTTTATAGAAAATTTAAATATATTTCTGATGAAACGAATGAATCATGGTGTGTGGGATGTGGAAGATGTTCAGCTTATTGCACGGCTGGTATAAGTATAGTAGATATTGTAAATGATCTTATACTTGAATCAAATGCCAAGGAGATATAATTATGAAATCTTTTCAATCTATACCTGAATCCTTAAACCCCAATTTATATATCCCAACTATGGGCGTTATAAAGCAAACACGCATGTTAACAGAAAAAGAAAAATGGTTTGAAATTCAAATGCCAGAAAGTCACGCTTTTTCGTACGAACCAGGTCAGTTTGTAGAAGTTTCATTACTTGGAATTGGTGAAGCGCCAATCTCAATCACATCCGCAATGGAAACACCCGGTTTATTTGAAATGGCTATTAGAGATGTTGGAATGTTAACTCAACAACTTCATGCTCTAAATGTTGGAGATAAGTTGGGAATCCGAGGTCCATTTGGGCAAGGATTTGATGTCCAAAACTTTAAAGGGAAGGATGTTTTAATTGTTGCGGGTGGTATTGGACTTGTCCCCCTAAGATCTCTTATTCATACTATATTCAAAGACAGGGATTCGTATGGAAGATTAATTATTTTATACGGGTCAAAAACGTCTAAAGATTTATTATATCGGAATGAATTAAATATGTGGGAAAGTAATCCAGGCATTGAATTTCAAGTTACTGTGGATCAACCATCACCAGATTGGAATGGTATAGTTGGTGTTATTACAACACTCATTCCAACAGTATCACTTGATGTGGAAAATACAGTCGCTGCAATAGTTGGGCCGCCCGTCATGTATAAGTTTGTTTTATTGTCACTTCATACAAAGGGGCTACCCGAAAAAAATATGTATCTCTCCTTAGAGAGACGCATGAAGTGTGGCGTAGGGAAATGTGGCCATTGCCAAATAAATCAATCATTGGTGTGCCAAGATGGACCTGTTTATCATTATCCTGAATTAAAAAAATTACAGGAGGCTATATAATGAAACCTAAAGTAGCTGTTTTTGATTTTACGGGCTGTGAAGGATGTGAATTAAATAAATTAAACTTTGAAGACGAACTCCTCGCCCTTCTTGAACATATTGATATTGTTGAGTGGAGAGAGGCCATGGATGATAAAGCAGATCATTACACTGTAGCTATTGTTGAAGGATCTATTTCCACGCCAGAATGCGTAGAAAGAATTCACGACATTCGAAATCGAAGTGATATCTTAATTGCATTAGGGGCATGTGCGGTTCAAGGTGGTATGAATGCGATGAAAAACCAATATTCCTTAGAGCATGTAAGAGAAGAAGTTTATGGCTGTGAAAAAGATCGATTCCCCACATTACCCGCCTTACCATTATCGCGATATGTGCGTGTTGATTATGAAGTTCGTGGTTGCCCAATGACAAAAAATGAATTTTTACATATTTTAACATCAATACTCATGGGGAAAAACCCCATAACACCATCTCATCCTGTATGCGTTGAGTGCAAATTAAATGAAAATGAATGTGTATATGAAAAAGGAATGATTTGCTTAGGTCCAGTAACGCGGGGTGGGTGTGACTCTTTATGCACAAATTTCGGACAATATTGCACCGGTTGCAGAGGCTTGGTCGATAAACCAGATATTAATGCCATGATTCAGATATTAAATAAACATGGTTTATCCATAAATGAAGCAAAAAAGAAACTTGAACTATTTAATTATGAGCAACACATCAATTAGGAAAATTCCATGGGAAAAGATTTAAATATTAATGTTCACCATTTAACGCGTGTTGAAGGACACGGGAATATTGTTGTGAATATGAAAGAAGGAAAATTGGAAAAGGCTCGCCTTGAAATTGTAGAAGCGCCCCGTTTTTTTGAAGCCATGTTAAAAGGACGAAGTTTTCAAGAGGCGCACTTTATAACCTCTCGTATTTGTGGTATCTGTTCTTTGGGTCATCAAATTACATCACTAAAAGCTACGGAAAATGCCTTAGGGTTGGATGTGTCTGAACAAACAATTTTATTACGGAAACTTTTAATCCATGGTGCGACTATCCAAAGTAATATTTTACATGCATACTTTCTAGCTGTCCCTGATTTTCTTGGAGAAGGATCTGTATTCCCCTTAATTACTTCTCACAAAGATGTTGTGGTCCGTGCGTTGAGAATGAAAAAATGCGCCAACGATATTGGAGATATTATTTCAGGTAGAGCAGTTCATCCGATTACTTTAGTCCCTGGGGGTTTTACTCGAATTCCCACAGTTGAAGAGTTAGAAGGATTAAAAAAAAGACTTTTAGAACAAATGATTCCAGATGCGTTGGATACTGTTGAAACGGTAATAGCTCTTGCAGAATCTGTACCAAATTTTAATCGGGATACAGAATATATATCTTTACAAAATGATTATGAATATGCCTTATACGATGGAGATATTTTTTCATCCGATACAGGGCGATCTCCAGATACAAAATATTTATCTATGACAAATGAATTTATTGTTCCTCATAGTACATCAAAACATGCAAAACACCACCGTGATTCTTTAATGGTAGGCGCATTAGCTCGATGGAATAACAATCACAGTCAAATGCACACAGTAGCTCAAGAAGCTGGACAAAAAATGGGTTTAACTACTCCCTGCACAAATCCATATATGAATACAATTGCTCAAGTGGCTGAGGTAATCCATTGTACTGTAGATACAATTGATATTATAGATAAACTCATTTCAAATGGGTTAAAAGATGAACGCCCCAATCAAGCACCAACAAAATATGGAACAGGAATTGGTGCAACTGAAGTTCCAAGAGGAATATTATATCATGAGTATACATACAATCAGCAAGGGCAAATTGAAAAAGCAAATTGCATTATACCTACGGGGCAAAATTTGGGAAATATTGACGATGATATGGTAAAATTAGTTCCGGAAATTATTCATGAACCAAAAGAAAAGATTATATTGAATTTGGAAATGCTAGTACGTGCCTATGATCCATGCATCTCATGTTCTGTCCATATGTTGGAGGTAGATTTCATTGAATAATTCTGTTCACATCATTGGAGCTGGTAATCCTTTTTATGGAGATGATGGCGTTGCTCAAACTGTCATCCAATGTATGAAACTTGATCCTTATTTTAAAGATGTATCATTTCATGATATATTATCTGATCCATTTGCCCTATTAGAAAAATTCCACCCAAATGGGTTAAATATATTAGTGGATGCAGCTAGAATGGGATTAAAACCTGGAACAATTAAAACCTTCAGCCCAGATGATGTTTCTCTCCCTACTAATTGGACTCATTTTTCTTTACATGGAATAAGTCTACCAGAAATATTCGCTTTGGCCAAACAACTTGATATTTATCCAAATCATTTAACCTTAGTCGGCGTGGAACCAAAACATATTGGACTTAATCAATCCCTATCAAAAACAATCGAACTCGTCATTCCAGACATTATTAAAACCGTTAAGCAGGAGATTTCAAATTATGAAAGAACAACCAACTATTCTCATCATAGATGATGATATAGATTTAGTCGAAATTTTGCGTGTTACATTAGAGCATCATCAATATCAAGTTATAGATGCACAAACAGGTGAACGTGGTATTTCATTAGCAAATGATCATAGTCCTGATTTAATTATTTTAGACGTCATGATGGGTCACCTTGATGAAGGTTTTCATACTGCGTATACTTTAAGAAATAATGCATTAACAAAACCTATCCCTATCATCATGTTAACAGCTATTGGACAACAAACTGGATATTCATTCCAGCCAGAAAAAGATGAAGCTTTTCTTCCTGTGGATGAATTTTTGGAAAAACCAGTAAATCCAGAAAAGCTCGTAGATAAAATTCGTAAACATTTACCGGTTTCTGCATGAGAAATATCGTATCTCCTCCCCCAGAAAGAAGGAATGTTCTTTCATCTTATACATCTCCTGAAACATTAAGGGATAGATCAAATTGGTATATTCGGCTCCGTTGGATAGCCATTTTATTTGCATGGATATTGGTTCTATTTGGTTATCATATTCTTAACCTTCATTTGGAATTAACATATCTAAACTGGACTCTTGGTTTTTTATTAATATTTAATGTAGGGTATTTTCTAAATAATAAAAAAAGGCAAGCTGTAGATCGAATAATAGAATTGGGAATATTAAAGTTTCAAATGATTGTGGATGTGCTGTTTTTAACCGTTCTTATGCATTTGACAGGTGGAGTGGAAAACCCATTTTCATTTCTGTATTTTATTCATGTTGTAATATCTAGCATCATTTTTAAAGGGAAAGAAGTGTATCAAATTGCAACCTTGGCTATTTCACTATTTATCCTAGAAGTGTTGGGTGTCCAATATGGGATTTTGACCCATTATCACATTTTAAGTGAAAGTGACCATTTACATGACCCAGTTTATATTTATATGGTTTTAAGTGTGTTTTGTTTTGTCATTCTTTTTACAGCGTATTTAGCATCTAACATTACATCTCGATACAGAACTATTCGGGATGAATTAATTCATAAACAAAAACAGCTCATTGCTGCAGATCAAGCAAAGTTAGATTTCTTTAGATATGTTGCTCATGAAATGAAATCTCCCATTGTAACTATCCAATCAGCCCTCGATACAGTCATCTCATTATTTAGTGAATCGTTAAATGAAAAAGCAGAAGATTTACTCTCACGATCTCGTGACCGTTCTCAGCAAGTATTAGACACCGTAAAGGACATTGTAGATATGACACAAGGTTCTGAAGAAAAGCCTCTTCAATTTGCACCTTGTCAGGTCACGCTATTAATTAAAAATATCCGCGAAATACTCCTAGATGAATATGCAATCAAAAATCCTAAAATTGATTTAAGGCTTCCCGATAACTTTGAAATCAAAACGTATCCCGATCTATTGGAAAAAATAATATCAAATCTTATGTCAAATGCTATTCGGTATAGCGATGATGATTGCCAAATTATTGTAGAAATAATTAAGGATAAAAAAGAGATGGAACTTATCATTGTTGATTTTGGTATCGGGATGAATGAAGATGATATTCCTCATATTTTTGATGATTTTTATAGAACACCAATGGCGAAAGAAAAAGAAAAGATAGGGACGGGACTAGGACTTTCTATTGTAAAACGATTTGTGGATAAGTTAGGTGGTTCCATATTTGTGAATAGTACCATTGGTGAAGGAACAACCTTTACCGTTAAACTACCAATCCATGAGTGATAAAATACAAATAGGAGGCGTGATTAATCACTCTCATATGTGTATGGTGGAAATTTTGGGTATTCCAGATTTGCCCGGATCTGCTGGAAAGGCATTTTCCATATTTGGTAAAAAGGATATTTCATTAGAATTTATAAGTGAAACGGAAGCGTCAGATGGATTGAGTAATATCACTTGTTGCTTTCACACAAAAAACTGCAAAATTGTTAATGGTTTACATCAAAAATTATTAAATGCCACCGGAGCTAAAGAATTAAAGACTCAATGTCCTGTTGAAATTATTACTATTTATGGTCCACATTTTTCATCAAAACCTTCTATAGCTGCTAAATTTTGTGAATCTATTGGCGATATGAATATTAATATGCTTGGTATTACAACGTCTATTAATTCTATTACGTGTGTCATTCATTCGGAATTTCATGAGTTAGCGCAAAAGGCAATCCAAGATAATTTTATATTTCCAAATTAATACTACTCTTTTTAATAAAGGCATGTAAATTGGGTCTAAATCATGCATGAAATGTCTCTCGCTATAAATATTATAGATATTGCTTGTAAAGAAGCACATAAAAATGGTGCGCATAAAATAAATTCTATTGAAATAAAAGTGGGACAATTGGCGGGTGTTTTGAATGATGCATTATCCTTTAGTTTTAATATAGCAAAAAGCGATACACTTGCAAAAGATGCTGAATTAATATTGAACTCTATCAGCGGAAAGGGGCACTGTCATGAATGTAATATTATATTTGATACAGACAGTTTTTTTTCATTATGCCCAAAATGTGAAAGCCATATGATTGAAATTGTTCAAGGAAAAGATTTAAAGATAGAATCTATTAATGTTGATTAAAGGAATAAATAATGTGTGATACATGTGGATGTGGTAACCCCGATGACCATGCAATAATTCGAAAACCAAATCATTCAAGCCATAGCCAAGGCCATCATGAACATGGGCATAATCATAGCCATACTATTGATGTGCAAACGGATGTATTAGCAGAAAACAATCTGTTAGCAAAACAAAATCAGACATACTTTAATGAAAGAAATATAACTGCATTAAATTTAGTGAGTTCTCCCGGGTCTGGTAAAACAACGCTTTTAGAAAAAACAATTAAAATATTAAAGCCAAAAATGGATATTGCTGTCATAGAAGGCGATCAGCAAACAATGCGTGATGCAGAACGAATCGATAAAACGGGTGTGCCTGTTGTTCAAGTTAATACAGGAACCGGTTGCCATTTAGACGCGCATATGATTCAGCATGCCATTCAAGAATTGGATTTAAAAAATCAATCTACTCTTTTCATTGAAAATGTAGGAAACCTCGTTTGCCCTGCTCTATTTGATTTAGGTGAAGCCTTGAAAATTGTAATAATAAGTGTTACTGAAGGAGAAGATAAACCGCATAAATACCCCCATATGTTTGATGCATCCGGTATATGTATTATAAACAAAATTGATCTTCTCCCTTATGTAGAATTTGATGTTGAAAGGTGCAAAGGTTACGCTTTGGAAGTAAATCATCATTTGAAATTTTTTGAACTCTCAGCTCAAACGGGCGATGGTATGAATACTTGGATTACATGGTTAAAACAACTACAAAAATCCTAAAAAGAAATATATCAAAAATTGTCCGGAAACAGGTCCGGATAAATGGTATCGTTCAGGGTGTAGGCTTTCGACCATTTATCTACAATTTAGCACATAAATATAATCTTGCAGGAACCGTTTCAAATTATGAAGAAGGAGTCATCATTGAAGTGCAGGGGCAAAAACAAAAAGTAGATTCTTTTTCCAAAGCAATTATAGATGGCGCCCCTCCCCTTTCTATGATTTCAAGTATTCATCAAAATGAAGTATCATTAAAAAATGAAACAAACTTTACTATTGTACAATCATCTAAAAATTCTTCTATTTCGACTCTCATTTCTCCTGACGTAGCTGTTTGTCCCGATTGTATAAATGAATTATTTGACCCGAATGATAGGCGATTTCTTTATCCATTTATTAATTGCACCAATTGCGGGCCACGATATTCAATCATAGAAAATATTCCATATGACCGCCCTTTTACATCCATGCGGAATTTTGAGTTATGCCCTGATTGCCAAAATGAATACGACAATCCTATAAATAGACGCTTCCATGCCCAACCAAATGCTTGCCCTGATTGCGGACCCCACGTTCATATTCATGATTCTACCGGATCCATAATTTCTAACGACATCCCTATACAAAAAACAGTCAAACATATTCAAAATGGGAAAATTGTTGCAATTAAAGGATTAGGCGGATTTCATTTGGCTGTGGATGCAAACAATTCCAAAGCGGTAAAAAACCTTCGAGAACGAAAACACCGTGAAGAAAAACCACTTGCCATAATGGTTAAATCTTTAGATGAAGCTAAAAAATTATGTTATATAGATTTAAGAGAAGCGGATGTTTTAACATCCATCCAAAGTCCGATTATATTACTGAAAAAACGAAATAATAGTACTATTGTAGATGAAGTTGCACCTGGAAATGATCGCATTGGGATTATGCTTCCTTATACACCATTACATCATATATTGTTTTATTATGGGGTCCCCCATCTTGTTATGACAAGTGCCAATATATCTGAAGAACCTATTTGTATTCATAATGATGAAGCTATTTCTCGGTTGGATGGAATTGCCGATTATTTCCTTACACATAATCGAAATATTAATATTCGATCAGACGATTCGGTTGTCATTCAATTAAAAGAAAAAATCCGCCCCATTCGTAGGAGCCGTGGGTTTGCTCCCAAACCAATAATGATTGATTCGAAAGGTCCAACTGTATTAGCTGTTGGCGGTGAATTAAAAAATACGGTTTGTTTATTCAAGGATGACAAAGCATTCTTAAGTCAGCATATTGGTGATTTAGAAAATATAGATGCTTATACTTTCTTTAAACACACCATCCACCATTTGGAACAATTATTTGAAGTAAATCCGGACGCAATTGCTCATGATTTACATCCTGACTATCTTTCAACAAAATGGGTGAAAAAACAAACAGGCGTTCCAATAATAGGTGTTCAACATCATCATGCCCATTTGGCGTCATGTATGGCAGAAAACCAATTAAATGATCCTGTGATTGGTCTAATCATGGATGGAACCGGGTATGGAACGGATGGAATACTTTGGGGTGGAGAAATATTAATAGGTGATTATTTAGAATTTCAACGGTACGCTCATTTTGAACCGATGCCTCTCCCGGGAGGCAGTGCCGCTATTAAAGCTCCTTGGCGGACTGCTGTTGCATATTTGCAAAATACTTTTGGTGAATTACCGGATTTACCTTTTCTTGAAAATATAAATTCATCCCCAATTGTGGAAATGGTAGAAAAGAATGTGAATTGCCCAAAAACATCCAGTTGTGGAAGATTATTTGATGCTGTTGCAGCTATGAGTGGTGGGTTGCACACAATTAAATACGAAGGACAAGCTGCAATTGAATTTATGCAAAAATATAATAATTTAAATGTTCAACCATTTGATTATGAAATTCATCAATTTAAGAATATTAAACAATTGATGATTTCACCTATCATTCGATCAATCGTAAAAGGAATCCAGAGTGAAGAATCAATTCAAATGTTAAGCAACCGTTTCCACAAAACGCTTCTTGAACTATTTATCGATATTGCTAAAAGTGCAAAAAATGAAACGGGTATTTCGGATATAGTATTAAGTGGGGGCGTTTTTCAGAATCATGTTATTTTTGAAGAAATCATTCCTAGATTGCAATATGAGAATTTTAATGTATATACTCATAATAAAGTGCCCATGAATGATGGTGGCATATCTTTAGGGCAAGCAATGATTGCACGTAAACAAATAACAAAAGGTATTATACACTAATATGTGTTTAGCTATCCCCGGAAAAGTGACAGAAATATATTCTCAAAATGGAATTAAAATGGGAAAAATTGATTATAGTGGAACTATAAATACTGCATGTCTTGAATATCTCCCTGAAATACAAGTTGGGCAATACACCCTTGTTCATGCTGGTTTTGCCCTATCTATTTTAAATGATGATGAAGTTAAAAAATCATTAGATGCCTTAAGGGAGTTAGGGGATATCATTGATGATATGGATAAAAAATCATGAAATATTTGGATGAATTTCGAGACCCAACTTTAGCTAAAAATATTTTAGCTGAAATTAAGAATATTGTTACAAAACCCTGGGTGATCATGGAAATTTGCGGAGGGCAAACGCATTCCATCATTCGGAATGGCATTGACCAAGTATTACCAAAAGAGCTGGAGTTGGTTCATGGTCCTGGGTGCCCCGTATGTGTAACGCCTCTCGAAATAATTGATAAGGCGATTGAAATAGCAAAAAAACCAAATGTTATATTTACTAGTTTTGGGGATATGCTCCGCGTTCCTGGGAGCAAGAAAGATTTATTCATGATTAAATCTGAAGGCGGAGATGTTCGAGCCGTTTATTCTCCTTTGGAAGCATTAACTATCGCAAAAAATAATCCAGAAAAAGAAGTGGTATTTTTTGCTGTGGGGTTTGAAACAACAGCACCGGGGAATGCGATGGCCATACACCAAGCGGCTAAGGAAGGAATTCCTAATTTCAGTGAATTAGTAAGCCATGTGTTGGTTCCACCGGCTATGGAAGTATTGCTGTCTTCTCCCAATAATCGTGTTCAAGGATATTTAGCGGCTGGGCATGTTTGTACCATTATGGGTTGGAAAGAATATGATCCTATTGCTGAAAAATATAAAGTTCCTATCGTTCCAACCGGATTCGAACCTGTGGATATCTTAGAAGGAATACTAATGGTTGTTAAACAATTGGAACAAGGAAGACATGAAGTAGAAAACCAATACCTGCGATCGGTAAAACGAGAAGGAAATCAGGCGGCACAAGAATTAATTTCAAAAATATTTAAAATTACGGATAGAAAGTGGCGCGGAATGGGTGAAATCCCACAAAGCGGATTATCAATTCGAGAACAATTTTCTGCTTATGATGCAAATCGTAAATTTTCTGTTGAGGATATTCAAACAAATGAACCGGAATTATGCATAAGCGGTACAATTCTTCAAGGATTGAAAAAGCCAAACGAATGTCCCGCATTTGGGGCAGAATGTTCGCCTGCTACACCTCTAGGAGCGACTATGGTTTCTAGTGAAGGTGCTTGCTCAGCTTATTATAAATATCAGAGAATAAAATAATATGAATATTGAACAAGTATCTTGCCCATTACCCATCATGGACCATAAATCCATTCAACTTGCCCATGGAGCTGGCGGAATATTATCCAATGATTTGATTGATACATTATTTCTTCCTCGATTCGCCAATAAAACATTGGACGCCATGGAAGATCAAGCTGTTTTGGATTTCCCGGGGAAACGTTTATCTTTTTCTACGGATACTTTTGTGGTAGATCCTATTTTTTTCCCAGGTGGAAATATTGGAGAATTAGCTATCAATGGAACGGTGAATGATGTGGCCATGTGCGGCGCTAAACCACTCTTTTTAAGTGTTGCTTTTATTTTGGAAGAAGGCCTCCCAATGGAAGACCTTCACCACATATTGGTTAGTATGGAAATAGCGGCTAAAAAGGCAGGTGTGAAAATTGTAACGGGAGATACAAAAGTTGTTAATAAAGGAAGTTGTGATAAAATTTTTATCAATACTACAGGCATTGGTGTTTTAGATTCTGATTTAAATATTTCTTCAAGCCAAATTAAAATAGGTGATAAAATTATTTTATCCGGAACATTGGCTGATCATGGGATGGCGGTAATGACAAGCCGGGCAGGACTTTCATTTCAATCTAGAGTACAGAGCGATACAGCAGCATTAAATGGATTGATTGAATCTATGTTGAAGGTAAGTACTAATATCCATGCATTAAGAGATCCAACGCGTGGTGGAGTGGCTACAACATTGAATGAATTCGCTCGTTCATCAAAAGTCGGTATTTCTTTAATTGAAGAAACGCTTCCAATTAAAAATGATGTTAAAGGTGCATGCGAAATTTTAGGAATTGACCCCCTTTATGTTGCCAATGAAGGAAAACTTGTTGCTGTTGTTTCTAATGACGATGCTCCTCATATTCTTGATGCAATGAAAAACCATCCTTTAGGGAAAGATGCTGTCATCATTGGGGAAGTTGTATCTAATCATCCCGGCATGGTAACGATGAAAACGGGGCTTGGAGCAAGTCGAATTGTAGATATGCCTATCGGAGAACAACTACCGCGCATATGTTAAGATTGCTCTCTTAAGCTTTGTTATAGGCGCTCTTCAACCAGTCTTTTAATTCAGAATCAATATTGCTCATAGAGAATATTTCAATATGATGTGTCATCATTCCGCTGAATTGTTTCCCTGATTTAAGTCTTTCTGTTTCAGCTTCTCCTTTTAAAACGAATCCAACATCTAAGCGCGTTTTTGTAGACGCTTTAAATATTGCAAATTGTTTTGACCTGCGAATGGAGACATAAGATTTTCTTGGAGATACATCCACATCATTACCAAAAGATTTTACGATTGAAACCAATTTATCATAAATAGGTTTTAATTCACTCTTTGCCCCAGCATATTGATTTTTGACCCAATCTTCAGGTGAGTCATTTTCTTCTGTAGTTTCCCTAAATTTAAAGGCAATTAAATTTGCATACCCATGGGTGATATTATGATTTGATTTTAAATATTTTATAATTGAATTGTGTTTTAATTCGCCGCTCGATTGAACAACTTTAATCCAATGGGATAATTCATGCCCAGTTTTTTCTACTAGATTCCCAAGCATTTTATCCATCATTTCTTGTGGTGATGCCATAATGTTCCCTCTTAAAAGTCCCAAATATATAACACATCAATTTAATAGAATGAAATGATTGAATTAGCTAGAATTTTCTATTTAACCAATTAACTGTATGGCTCCCCATTTTGTATATTCATTATGAATATTTGTATACCCAATGAATTTACAAATATAAATAAACAGCTAATAATGTACGTAAATTATTAACAGGCAGAATATCTGAAGATACTTGAGGAATTAGATATTCATCATAATACGATCCATATAATGCCCAAGTTGATTCAATTTCGACTGCATACTGAATTTGTCCAACTTTATAAGCTAACCGACCACTCACTCTAGATACATTTTTTATATTTGGTGACCTTGCAGAAAAGGAAGTGCATTCGGCAGAATCTAACTTGTTTTTAACTCCTAAATTTTCACTATATCCTGAAAAAACACCCAAGGAATAATGACCTATTGCATAGCTCATATCCAACCAATAGCTTGATACTTTTGTTGCCTGATAAGATGATACTCCATTATTATCCAAACACGTATACCCGCCTAACATTAGGTGGTCTGCCATATCTTCACCTAATAATGCTTTCCACCGAATTCCCAATCCTTTATGTGTATATTTGCCATAAGTCGTCCAAACGTGTGAATTAAGAGTGTTTGAACCATTGGTTGGCAAAATAGAACGATAATGATTCCCCATTCCGAACAAAATTTTCTCTCCTTTTAGTCGAATATGAAAATGGATGCCCGGTAACCCTGATTTTATTTGTTGATCATTTCCGCCAATTTCTTGATAGGCGTCTCTTTGCATTGTTAAGGCTGAAACGATTTCAATATTATTCGCAATTTGACTCGTAATACGAATTTGTGGCATTCTTGCAAAAGGTTGAAATGGGATTCCGGTATTAAAACTAATCACTTTGGGATACACACTCGTTGTAAATAAGGGTGTCCATGTTTGCCCAATAAGGAGTGAACTTTTTTCCCAATTGAGGGATACATATGATTGCCGAAGACGTAATGTATTTTCCATCCCATTTGCCGTGCCAAAAAAATCTCCTTCAATTAATCCTGTAACTTTTGCTCCTCCGATAGGGTTTGAATTTATTTTTAACCCAAGGCGTGTTTGAAATAAGACAAAATTTAGATGATGACTTTTATTTTGATTATTCGTCGGGTATAATAAAAAATGTCCTTCCCGAGCCGACACGACTTCTTTTGTATCAAAATATCCATCAAATTTGATAAATCCAAAGGGCGAAAGTTTTGTTTGAGAAAAAGAAATATTTATAAATAATATCCATAATAGGAATTTGAGAATCTTGTTATTCATATTCACTCCCCGTAAATCTTCATTAATGTTATCAAAATTCTTTTATAGGACTCTTATGTCCTGTATTAATTTACAGACAATGTTACATGTTTTATAGTGGGAAAGAATAAAAATTAGCAGGGGAAACCGAAGCTTCCCCTGCGGTATAAATAAACCCACACGAATGTGAGACTGACGTTATTATAAAGTATTCGATTAACGATGTTTGTAAATCCTACTACAAACACGGCTTAAATTACGATGGCATGTCAAGTTCCTACAATGGGGAGATCTACGTATTTTTGGGTGTTTTCATTAAGTATTTTTGCCCTATTTTTGACAGTAGTGCTATTTTTTAGTGATTTTCCATGTAATTTTCACTATCATACTACTTGTACGAATTATATGAACCTTAAAATAAAATATAGCTTTCTAATCTTCATTCTGCTCATGAATGGTCTTATGGCAATTAAACCTATTGATTTGTCGACGAAAGATGTTTATATACGTAAGGGATTTAATTCGGAATGGGTAAATCAACATCCAGATAAATCAAGTAGCTGGCATAAAATCCTAGGAGACCCAACTGGAAAACGATCATTAAGTATTCGAAAACTAAATTTACCTGATTTTTACCAACATTCATTTCTATCGTTGAAGAATCATCCCGCAGAATCTTTCACATATATTATTCCTCTAGAATTTGACTCTACCATACATCGATCAACAGAAGCTTTAGGACTTGGGTTAGTTGGCATAGCCTATAATTGGGAAATCTTTTTTAATGGCGTCAGTGTAGAAAAAAATATTTACCCAAAAACCAACGGGTATTTGGATTTACCGATTCGCGGGAAAAGAAAAATTATTCCAATCCCAAATAATATTATACATGAAGGCGAAAATATATTAACCCTCCATATAATTGGTAGTCCATCATACTTTGGAACTGGGTTATATTATACGGGACCTTATTTATTTGGGTCATTAAAAGATTTTGCTGATATTGGTCTTCCTGTTTTTCAATATGGTTTAGTATGGTCCTATTTTGTAATTGGGCTTTTTTGGCTATATATGTTTTTAAAAATCCCGAATAAAATACGCTATTTTTATTTTGCAGGATGGGCTTTTTGTATTTCCCTTTATAATGTTGGTCGAGTCGATTTTTTAACCACCTTCCTTAACAAAGGTCTAGTTGGATTCAGGCTAGAGTATTTAGGAATGTTTCTTTCTACATTTTTCTTTATTGCCTTTCTAGAAGATATACTCCATAAATACTTTACTAAACCTGCCCAATATGCTCTATATTATTTTGGCGGTCTCGCTTCCTTTATCATATGGGCGCCCATTTCATTTATAAATGATTTATTATTCATTTGGCAAATATCAGTTGTTATACCAATAATATACCTTTCTTACAGTCTCATTTTATATTTGATCAGAACAATAAGAGAAGGTGATGAAACCATTTGGAAAGTAATTTATAATACACGCATAGGGAATTTTGTTATTGGGACTATTGTACTATTTGCTTTTCTACTCACTGATATAGCTTTTGTATTCTTTTTTACAAAAGTAACATCATTAAATATTATAGGATTTCTCTTTTTTACCATTACTATTTCTGGATCCATTTTTAAAGATTTTGTTGATGCTCATTTAAAAGCTGAATCATTTAATGAAGAATTAGAACACGAAGTTCTAAAAAGAACACAAGAAATCAAAGATGCTAAATCACGCATTGAGAGTATTTTTAATACATCTTCTAATGGATTAGCTTTATTCGATTTAAATTTAAATCTCATTGATTGCAACCAATCTCACCTAGATTTATTTGGATATTCGATTGAAGAATATAATAATCTAGAACTGGAACACTTTTACTCAAAAAAGGGGTTAACAAAACTTCTTGATTATCGAGAAAAAATCATTGATGGCCGAGAAAAGACATTTGACTTTGTTGTGCCCGTTCGACGAAAAGATGGGAAAATGGTTCAAATTTCTATCTTCGCTTCACTTCTACAAAGGAATAAGGAACCTATTGGTCTTGTGAGTGATATGAGAGATATAACAAAAGAAAAGCAGGCGCAAGAAGAACTTCAAAAAACTTCAGATGAATTAATGGGTATTTTTCATGCTATCCCTGATCTCTTTTTTAGGGTTAATAGTAATGGCAAAATTTTAAATTATAAAGCTGAAAATTTGGATGACTTATATTTAGACCCTGAAGAATTTTTAGGGAAAAAAATACCAGATATTCTTCCCCCTGATGTATCTAAAATTATAATGGATGGTGTCCAAGACACATTAAATCAAAAAAATATTGTAACAGTCGAATATTCATTGCCGAAAATGGAAAGACCTGATATAGTTGAATCATTTGAAGCTCGAATGTTGCCCGTCCCTAACAACCAAGTTTTAACAATCATTCGAAATATTACTCGACGGATTCAAGCCGAAGAATCTATCCAATCTTATCAAAAACAATTAAAAAAATTGTCAAAAAAATCATTAAAAGTATTGGAATATGAACGAGGTCGGATTAGTCGTGAGCTTCATGATGAAGTTGGGCAAGCTCTCTCGGCTGTTAATCTTAATTTGCAACATATTAAATTAAAACTGGATAAGAAGGATGATGAAGCACAATCCCGAATTGATGATTGCCAAACACTCGTTCAAAATACGGCAGATAATATTCACCAATTTTCGTTTCAACTTCGCCCGCCCATTCTAGATGATTTAGGTCTTATTCCAGCTATGACCGCTCATGCGCGTTCTTATACTGATCGAACTGGCATTCATGTGCATCTTTCTGGCGAACGGAGTATCCCTATTTCAGATGACCAATCTAAAACGACGTTATATCGAATTTTTCAAGAAAGTTTAACGAATGTGTCAAAACATGCACATGCAACCAAAATTGATGCTTCTGTCTCATTAAATGATGATACTATTTTAATGATCATTAAAGATAATGGTGTTGGGTTTAAACAAAGCCCATCATTGCAGGCTAGAAATAATAATGGGCTCGGCATTACTGGAATGAAAGAAAGAGTTGAATATTCGGGTGGAACATTTATACTACATTCTGAACCGGATATTGGAACAGAAATCATTATTCAATTACCTTGTAAAATGACTGGAGATTCTCATGAAAAATAATATATCAATCTTTATAGCTGATGATCATGCCATTGTGCGTGATGGGTTAAAAATGGTTATTAATGCTGCTCCTAAAATGGAAGTTATTGGTGAAGCTGAAAATGGAATTGAAGCAGCTAAACTCATTTTAAAATTAAAACCAGACATTACATTAATGGACATTGGTATGCCCAATATGAATGGCCTCGAAGTAACGCGTAGTGTCATAAAGCAAGAACCAAATTTAAAAATAATAATTTTATCTATGTATTCAGATGATGAATATGTTTTAGATGCGATTCAATCTGGTGTTTCTGGATACTTAGTGAAACAATCCGCTGCTGACACTTTAATTCAAGCGATTCAGTCTGTTGTCGATGGAAATCCATATTTCAGCCCTGATATATCTGGAGCTGTATTGAAAGCTGCTCGAGACGGATTAAAAGAAGGTGTAAAACCAAGAAAAACGCCTAAAGAAAAAAACGAACTTTCAACAAGAGAGCGACAAATTCTTTCTCTGATATCTGAAGGATTAACATCAATTGATATTGGTGAAAAATTATATATAAGTGCAAAAACGGTAGATAAACATCGCCAAAACATCATGAATAAAGTGGGAAAACATGATTTGGCTAGCCTGATTCGATATGCTGTTGAAAATGGTTTAATTATTAAAACAATTTAGTTGTACCAAACGCCATACCCTTGTTTTTGAAGTTGATGTGCTAACATTGTTTCAATTTCTTCTGCATCTTTCCGCGTTGGAATTGGATTATATTTTTGAAATAAATCTGGGCGCAACGCTAAACCAAATTTCCTGGCATACTTATTAGATTTATAACCTTCCTTATGTTGGTCCATCCTTAAAGCGGGCATTCGGCTGGATTGCCCCACATAAACACATGTGTTCCCTTTTATATAATCCGGGTTCCTTTCTCTGAATTTCCGAACAGTGGACACTTCCTGAGAAAGTTCTATGACATATACATAATATCTCTTGGCTGCCACGGATAAATGTTAATTGATGGCTTTGATTCGTTGGCTCACAGGTGGATGGCTATATGAGAGAAATACTGTGAATGGGTGAGGTGTTAAGTGAGATAAATTTCGTGCCGCTAACCCCTTTAACATGGCAATTAATGCTTCTGGGTTTTCTGTATGTTCTTTGGCGTATGCATCTGCTTCAAATTCATTTTTTCTACTTAATGCAGTTGTAAAAATGGATAAAACTAAACTGACAGGCGCATAAAGCATTCCAAAAAATAGAAGTCCTGCATATACAGAAATACTCTCAACACCAAACACAGAATAAAGCGCTTGATCGCCTTTAATAAGATTAAAAATAAATAACATTAATCCTGTTTCTAAAATGCCAAGAATAGTTCCTTTAATAATATGTTTCTTTTTATAGTGACCAACTTCGTGAGCAACGATGGATACAATTTCATCTTCTGAATGATCATCCATCAATGTATCGTATAATGCTACCCGTTTACTTTTTCCAAACCCTGTGAAATATGCATTTGAATGAGAAGATCGTTTACTTCCATCCATCACATCAATCCGAGCAATGGGGAATTGTACTTTTTCAGAAAATGCATCAATCGCATTTTTAAGTGTCCCATCTTCCAATGGAATAAATGTATTAAACATGGGAGAAATAACATGTACAAATAACGGTTGAATCGCTATTATGAAAACAGCCATAACACTCCAAGCAATCCACCAACCATTTGTTTGATATGTTTCGAAAAAATAAAGAATAGGAGACAAAATAATACTTCCTAAAACAAGTGTGATTGCATACCCCTTAAACAAATCAGTTACAAATGTTTTTACACTTGTTCGATTAAACCCAAATCGCTCTTCTATTACAAAAGTGCTATAAATAGAAAAAGGCAATGATATAATATCTTTTGCAATAAAGAGTAAAAAGAAAAAGAATAATCCCTGAAGAATATAATGATCTGTTTGAAGTCGGACCCATTGATCTATAACCCCAAATAATCCCGTATGAATGACTCCCATCATTAATAGGAGCCCGAAAGTACCGGTTCCGATGCCAAACTGCGTATTTGCCTTTAAATAATCTTGACTTTTTTTATATTTCTCTTCATCATAAACATCTTGAAAATCATCCGGAATATTTGGAGAAATATTTCTCATATTGAGTATAGAACTCGTGGTAGATAAAAGATATTCTCCTATCAATGCACTGACAATTATAATATAGTATGTTTGTTCCATAAATGCTGAAGTGCGTTAAATATTAAAAAACAATTTAGCGGATTTTATTAATCTTTTTGGACAACTAGAACAGGGCATGATGCATTATTTACAATTCCCTCGTCTACTGAATCCATAATGTGAGATTTAAATGTACTCATTTTTCTATGCCCAACAATGAGCATATCACATTCTTGACTGTGTTCATTAATGGCTTCTGCAATACTATTATTTTCAGTAATAATGACATCTAAATCACGAAGTATTTGACCAAACCCATATTCGGAAATTTGATCACGAATTATGTCTTCTGTAATTTCTTTTGGGCTTTCCATCATCATACTCATTTCACCAGCATGTGGGTCATTCACATGAATAACACTTAAGGATGCGCCTAATTTATTTTTCATGTCAACAGCCTGTTGAACAACAACTTTTTCACTGCCGTCCCCCACGAGTGAAACCATAATTTTATTAAATTGTGTCATAAATGAATTCCAAATGTTTTTTGTTATGCCTAAAAATAAAAAGAATAAATATGTTTAACTATTTCAATAAAATCATTTT
>CAZGFQ010000025.1:3650-31569 GCA_964525185.1 uncultured bacterium | reverse complement strand
CAATTAGCCCAATACACGGGATTAAAAAAGGAAGATGTGCAAAATGCTTTCCCTGAAGATGCTCATGATGAATATGAAAAAGGGTTAATTCCAGATGAAGGATTTTATCAAGCCTATTTAAAGAATCTTCCATCCCATAATGGATTAACATCATCGCAATTTTGGGATGCTTGGTCACAGTTAATTGTAGGTGAGACAGATGTAATAGACGTTTTAAGGTCTGTATCTAAATCATCAAAAACATGGTTATTATCTAACACAAATCCCATGCATATAGAAAAGGAAATTCATGTGTATCAATTTCCACATCAAGTAGATGGTGCAGTGTATTCTTTTGATGTTGGATTAAGAAAACCAGATCCAGCTATTTATATTAAAGCATGTGCCATGGCAGAAACATCACCTGAAAAAAGTATCTTTATAGATGATTTAAAAGAAAATACCGACGCAGCCATATCAGTTGGAATGAATGGAATTCATTTCAATAATGTGAGTCAATTAATAAAAGAATTAAAATCATTTGGAGTATTATAATACAATGTTGAAAAAAATTATTTTTCTTATTTTAACCATGAATAGTTTATTTGCCACAGGGGCATGGATGATGAATGGCCGAGTTCATCCAGAATTAGAGTGGAAAACAATCGAATCAGACCATTTTAATATTCATTACCATAATGGGATAGAACATATAGCGCACCAAGGTGCGTCCATTGCAGAACAAGTTCGACCTACACTTATGGAACAAGTTGGATTAGATACATTACCACGAATTGATATTGTTTTTACAGCAGAAGATGAAATCATGAACGGTTTTGCAATGCCAAGTAATCATACAGTGATTTGGGTAGACCAAAATGAAGTGGCTGTTTGGACTGAAGATGAAAAATGGTTGCGAACCGTATTGGCTCATGAATTACAACATATTGCTTTTTTTAATGTAACTAAAACATGGCTTCCGAAAGGAATGGATATGTTGTTTTCAGGAATCCCAGGTTGGATCGTAGAAGGATTAGCTGAATACTATACAGAACGATGGCGTCCCTATCGTTATGATATGTCTCATATGTCTCATGTTATAAAAGGGTCTGTCCATAAAATTAAAGATCCGCATAATGATGGATTTTCAAAAACATTATATTTGGCAGATCGGTTTGGGGATTCCACAATTGTAAACATATTAAACCATAGAAATAAATTAGGTTTACTGTTTTTTGAAGAATCATTCAAAAAACATACGGGTATTTCATTAAAACAATTTACAGAAGACTGGCGTCGCCAGATGAATACATACTTTTTTGGTGTGCGCTCTCAAAAAGAAGCCATTCAAGAAGTAGGCAACATTCATTCTTTACCTGGGAAAAGGGTTTTTGGTTTTGATTACTTTTCTGATAGTTTAAAAATTGCGCTTGTTGGACAAAAAGCAAAAGGGCAAGGTGATATTTCTCTCATGATAGCGAAAAGAGATACATCCGAAGAAAATAAAAAAAAAGAAAAAGCACTTAAAAAAGTAGAAAAAAAAGATGAAAAACCTAAAAAAATTAAACCCATTTGGGAAATAGATGAGTTTGATTTTGGGCGAATCCATTCTTATTTAGATATTTCTCCTGATGATAAAACTATTATTTATTCCAAGTGGCGATTTGGGGAAAACCAATCATTGGTTTGGGATATTTTGTCTGTGGATGTGGAAAAAAAAGAAACAAAAAAACTTACATCATCCATGAGAGCAAGCTTTCCAGTTTGGCACCCATCAGGAGAAAAAATATGTTTTGTAGCGCATGAAGCAAGTACATCAAATCTATTTACAATGAATCCTGATGGATCTGACATAAAGCAAATCACGCATTATACAGATGATGATCAAATTATTTCACCTTCTTGGAGTCCAGATGGAAGCCAAATAGCATATGCACAATCTGGACCCGATGGGAATGTTGATATTCATATTTTAACGGTTGATTCCGGTGATGAATTTCTTATTACGGATCGTCAGGATGTAGATCATTTACCCATATGGCATCCAGATGGATCAAAAATTACATATACATCCCATGCTGGAGGGACGCCCAATATCTATACTTATGATTTAGAAACAAAAACTGAAATTCAAAATACGGATGTGGGTGAAGCTGTTTGGAGTACATCATGGAATAGAGACAAAACAGCCATTACTGCTATTACATTACCAAATTCTGATTCAGTACGAGTGGTCGAAATTTCCCCTGAAAGAGTTGTAGAACCAATTTCATTAAATATAAGAGACACATATTCAAGCTGGAAAACAAAATCTCCAGATCATCCAATTATAAATGTTAATCCGAATAAAAAAGTACCTCTAACTAAGCCTAAAAAATATGGATTTTATCGTCATATAAATTTGTTACAAGCATTCATATTTCCTGATGATAAAAGTTTATCAACACTTGGTATTTGGACGGATGCAACCGGAAGACATACCATGTCTGGTATATTTTATACCGACTATGATATTACATCAACATTAATCCAATATCAGAATGCGGAACATTCTATTTTTCGTGGTTTTTGGGGCTTCAACTTTTATGATAATATAAATTATACATGGCGTCCGTATGATGAAAGTCAAACGGGGTTGACGGAAGTATTTGACGGATGGACACTTTGGGGACGTATACCGTATAATTTTGGAAATAATATATCATCAAACCATTCCATTTATTGGGGTCTGCAATTATTAGATCGGACTGCATTTACACCAACAAATATTGAAAATGAAACTGAAATTATTTATTCAAATAATGGGCTTCCTAAACCAGAATCTGGAAAGGAAGGGACTATATATTTGAAATATTCATGGTTAAGTCGGAGACCGCAATTTGGTCAATTTACATCTCCTAGAAATGGACATGGAATGTTTGTATCCTATTTTAGATCAGATGAAAGAATGTGGGGAAACTTTACTTACGATATACTTTCATTGGATATTTTCAAAAATATACCTGTTGGACCCTTGGTTTTGTACGGACGATTAAAAGGTGAAATGTTAAATGGTGAAAACTACCCAGCTCAGGAAACGTTAGGACTAACAAATGATAATAATTTATACATTATGGGTAAATCGACCCCCTGGAAAGAAAATTTGAATTTGCGCGGATTAGATCAATTACGATTAGGTGATCGTGCATATCTAGGTACGATTGAATTAAGGACACCTGGGATAGAAAAAAATATTGTTCAAGCTCTTGGGTTTCAACTTAGCGATTTATCATTGGCACTCATTTCAGACTTTGGGAATGCGTGGAATTCAAATGCTGACGAAAAAGAAAAAATGATTATTACATCGGGGTATGAATTACGAGCTGCATTTAAATTTATGAATCTCCCATTATTGGTTTTTGGATATGGTCAAGCTCAAGAATTAGAAGAATGGGCAAATGGGAACTATAATCCTGAAACCTATTTTAGATTAACTCTTATCAATCCATTTTAATAAATCTGATGCAAAAAAATGTTATAACGTGGTTTGAAATCCCAGTATCTAATCTTGAAAGAGCAGTCACTTTTTACAATCATGTCTTAAAAACAGACATTAAAATCATGCAAATTGGGTCATCCAATATGGGTATGATTCCCCATGAAAATGTTGGTGGCGCTTTGGTAGAAGAACCTGGATATATTGCTCCAAAAAAGGGTACTACAATATTTTTGGATGGATCAGAAGGAATAGAACCTATTTTATTGCGCGTGAAAGAAGCTGGTGGCAATATTCATGTCCATCGAACCCAAATCACTGAAAATATTGGATGGTGGGCAGAATTTTATGATTTAGATCAAAATCGCATTGCGATTTATGAGCCAAAAGAATCATAATTTATTTTATACTATAAAACCGAAGACCCACTTGAATAAATGTCCCGGATAAATCAATAGTTGGTGCATCGCCCTTCCAAACAGCATCATACGTTTGTGAATCATCGCTATCGGGGTCAGATTCGTTGTACGTCCACTTTCCTTGAAAACTATTTAATACTGTATTAATTGAAATAAAAAGATCTTTAGATTTTCCAATAAGTATGGATGTTTCCAAACCTATTCTAGGAGAAGAGAGAAGGCTGGTGGCTAAATTATTTTCATCATCATTCTTAAATGCCAAATTCACTGGAAGTTCAAATTGTAATGCATTCCCAACAGGCCCTAATTGAAAAAGAGAAAAACGTAATCCAAACCCAAACCCTAAATGGCTAATAGATTCATTTCTGCTATCATTAAATATCCCTAATTGCCCCGAGAAACTTGCAGAGACAGGTGAGTAGGGAGATACCCAATGGCGAATACCTACTTCAAAAGCATTTTGGTCATTATAACCAAATGTTAAATCGTCAACACCCGGAGAAGAAATAAGCTCATACATTTTATTTCCTTCTTTAATCGGTCTCCACTTTCGAACAACTTTTGCAATACTAGCATCAGGACCAACCTCTGTTATACGGGCAAGGCCCCTTGGTTTTCCTGGAATGGTAATCGTTTTCCCTTTATATGTTTTTTTCCGATCGTTTGATGCAATTTCAAAAATAGCCCCTTTTCGTAAGCCTAAATTCTTACCAGACAGAATCGTAATTTCTTTTCCATTTAGCTCTACAATTTCACTGGATAAAATATATAAGTTTTTTAATTTTGTGCGAATTTGCCAGCGCATGGACCTTAAAGCGCGGGTTAAGGATTCTGCTTTAGTCCCACCTGTATAATGTCCATACAACTTGAAAGAGTGTTTTGATTTTCCTGTTTTAATATTAATTAAACGCACTTCAGCTTGGATGGTGGTTTGAATATTATATGGATATCGTTCAACGCCTTCTAATTTTTTATCAATGGCAGCCGTGACAGTTTCTTTTACAATCCATTCAAACAAAGAATCATCTTCTTCGTCTTTTTCTTTCTTGTTAACTTTATCTTTTGGTGGAACACCCTTTTGATTATAAGCAATAATTTGAATGAATAATGCTTCTTCAGCTGCGGCTATTTCACCAATTTCCACAACTTGATTTTCGTCTATTAATCCCGAAAGGTGAAGTTTTTGTTCTTCTAATATGGCTTTTAAATGAGATCGGTCAATAATATCAAAACGGCCGAGCTGCACGGCTTCTCCACTCACCATTATCGTTATTTTTTGTCCCATGGATTCTTGTTCTGAATCTGCAGCTAAAATAATTAACTTTTTTCTTTCCAAAGTTAAGTCGTTTTCTTGCCCCGAAAGAGGAAGAAGAGCTAAATAAAGGATTAAAAGAAAATATTTCATTTTAACAGTTTCCCGTTGAGTGGTTTTTCCCAGCCAATGGAGTAGGAGATTGTGGTGGCTTTTTGATTAAATGAAGCATCTTTAGATAATTCTTGAATAAAAGATACAAACAAATAAATTGATTTGCTTAAGGCATATTGTACTTCTCCTAATGCCTGAAATCGCGTTAAATCAGAATCAACAATATCACTAATTTGGGAAAAGTATTCTAATTCTAATTTGGTTTCAAAATTAAATAATTGTGTATCCCACGTAAATGCTGATTTAATATAAGATGTTTTCCATGTGTCATTTAAATAATCAGACATATCATAAGCGAGTCCCAATTCAGCTGTTATATTACCTTGATTATTTTTTTGGAGAAAATATCCGAGTCCATTATTATAATGATACCGTAAAGAAACATTGGCGAGCGTGTTTTTTTCGTAAGAGACCGTTGTAAATCGATATACATTAGGGTAGGATGTAAGTAGTTGACTAGATTTATGTCTCAAATACACATATTGATCATTTGCCAATGCATTTCCAAATAAACGAATATCATTAAATTGATTCCCCTTAACTCTTTTTAGCCGCGCATAGATTCCTGCCCCTGATTGCTTGTTGGCATCTTGAACAAAATTTATTCTTGAGTAGGTTGTCCAAACAGGAGTGACATCCATACTAGGATCATGACCATAAATTAAAGAAAAGATTAAAATGATAAGTCCTAGTTTTTTCATGTGATTTACAATTTAATTTTTTTCCCGCTTTTCATGACAAGTATGGCAAAAAATGAAAATAAAATAGTCATAATGAGCGCCATAAAGAAACTAACCATCGGATCTGAATCAGAAATACCTAATATGGTATGTCTAATTCCATTAATCATATAATAAATCGGATTAAAAAAACTGATTGTTTGTGCCCATTCAGGAAGCATTTTTATTGAATAAAAAATTCCCCCAAGAAAACTAAGTGGTGTAAGAAAGAAATTTTGCATGGTAGCTAAATGGTCCCATGTGTCTGCTAATTGTCCAAGCAATAACCCCATACTTGCGAATGCCCAGGACACAAGAAAAATAAATCCCAGTGTCCCCCATATATTTTGAATAGGCATATCAATAAGCACCACACCTACAATAATAACCATTAGACCATTGATAAATCCTCGAAGTGCCCCGCCAACGATATATGCGAATGAAATTTCAAAACCAGACAGAGGCGCTGTTAATAAATCAGGCAACTGCTGAAGCAATTTCATTTGAAGCATAGATGAAGCTGTATTGGAGGTGGCATTTGTGAGGGTTGTCATCATAATTAATCCAGGTAAAATAAATAAAGTATATGGAACACCATTTATTTCTGAAATGCGTTGCTCCAAAGTAAATCCAAATACAACAATATAAAGGCCAGATGAAATGACGCCAGGAAGAATGGTTTGTTTATAGACAGATAAGAAACGACCAACTTCTCGTTTGATTAATGTCCAGAGTCCGACCCAATTCATTGGTTTATTCCTTTTCCTGTTAAATGGAGAAAAACATCTTCAAGTGAAGAAGATGAAGATTCCACACTTTGTATATGAATATCACAAGAACTGATTTGTTTAATAATGTTGGGGAGAGCTGAGTCTGGATCATCAACCGTAAAATGGAGACGATTTTTTTCTTGAGTGTAGGTGTATTCATTTAAGCAAGGAATCAATTTCTTATCAAATCCAGATAAATGAATGGTAATACCTGACCGCCTTAATTCCCGTGTTAATTCTTTTGGTGTTCCTTCCTTTAATATTTTCCCATTATCAATAATAGCCACTTTTTCACATAACAATTCTGCTTCTTCAATATAGTGCGTTGTCAATAAGATTGTTTTTCCATCTGAATGAAGGTCTCTTAAATATTGCCATAAATCATGTCTTAGTTCAACATCCACACCTGCCGTTGGTTCATCAAGAATAATAATATTTGGATCATGAACCAATGCTTTGGCTAATTGGAATCTTCGTTTCATTCCACCGGATAATTGCCGTAAACGAGAACCTTTTTTTTCCATTAATCCCATTCGATCTAATAATTGATCAATTTGGGGTTTTGCTTTCTTTGCTGGGATACCGTAATAGCCTGCTTGGAAATAAAGTAATTTTTCTATCGGGAAAAACCAATCTACGGATAATTCTTGAGCTGCAATTCCAACCTGTGATCGGGTAAAACGATAATCTTTAACCGTATCTTTTCCCAAAATATTGGATTCGCCCTCGTCTCGGCGTACTAACCCCGTTAAAATATTTATTGTAGTTGTTTTACCTGCACCATTTGGACCGAGTAACCCAAAAAATTGGCCTTGTTCTATTTGAATATTGACGCCGTTTAACGCATGAACATTATCATAAGATTTTTTTAATCCGGATATTTGTATTGCAGGTGTATTCACGAATTAAAATCCAATATGTTGCTCAAATGGTGATGGGAAATCAAATCCTTCAGCACCAGGGAAATGAGCGATTGAAACAATAAATGCCCACGGGATTAAAATGGATGCCTCAACATTTTTCGTTTTTGATTTTCCTTTCCCTGTTACATTTGGCACTTGAAATTTGGGATGGTGTATCCATATGCCATTTTCATCATATCCATTTACATAGACAAAAATTTTATCTTGATCAATTCCAATTTTTTTTAGCGGTTCATGATTCTCTAAAACAATTAGAATTAGATCTCCGACAATTTCTTCAATTTTCATCATTTTTGTTTCCATGTGGTACCCCTAGAATGTGAGTTAAAATAAATAAGGCAATTAAACCTATGAAAAATTAAGGGACAAATTTGTAAATAGCGCCCATGTAATCCACAATATATAATTCTCCCTGTTGATCTTCCCCAAAAGATGAGATAAACTGAGGCATGCTTGAGTTATTATTTTTCAAGATGAATTGTTCATTTCTGAAATCAACCATTTGATTGTTTTCTTTTTTGAAAGACCATATACGTCCCGTACAATAATCTCCAAAAATATATCTTCCCTGTAATTCTGGTATTGCATGTCCACGATAAACATAACCTCCTGTCACAGAACATCCTGTTGCTGAATTATCGTCAAACCCCATAAGAATTTTCATATAATTCGCATTATTAGGGTATTCATAAATTGGGAGAGCTAAATTTTCTTTTTCACAATTTTCTTCCGGAGAATAACAATGATTCCCTTCCATAATTTTCCAACCGAAATTGATTCCACGGGATTCAGAATATGAAACCCAATTAATTTCTTCCCATAAATCTTGTCCTACATCTCCTATAAGTAAATCTCCAGTTTGTTGATCAAATGAAAAGCGCCACGGATTTCTTAGCCCATAGCACCAAATTTCCGGGAGTGCATACTTTGTATTTATAAATGGATTATCTTTCGGAATAGTATATGGATGACCCGAATCCACATCAATTCGAAGAATTTTCCCAAACCAATTATTGAGCTGTTGGGCATGATTAAATGGATCGCCAAACTTACCGCCATCTCCAAATGCTATATATAGGAATCCATCATTTGGACCGAATGCTAAGTGCCCACCATTGTGATTCCCAAAAGGTTGAGCAAGCGATAATAATATCAATTCTGATGATGGATTTGCCATATTTGGATTAGTGGAAACTTGAAACCGCGCTACAATAGATGAATCGTTTTTATTAACATAATTCACATAAATGAACCCATTCTCTTGATAATTTGGGTGAAAAGCCAATCCCAATAATCCTTCTTCACTTCCAGGGAGTTTTGAACTATGAACTTGATGAGAAATATCTAAAAAGGGATTTTTAACTTTACGTCCATTTTGAATGATATGAATTGTTCCTTTTTGCGAAACAATAAAGAGACGATTAGATTGATCGTTTGGTTGCGCAATAAAAAGTGATTTAGCAATTTTAGTTTTTGTTTTTTGAAGGCTGTATGATTCTGAGAAACCAAAACCACTCAAAAAGATTAAACTAATAAATAGTCGCATTAAATTGATTCAACCATGAGTAGAAATTCTTCTTCAGTTAAAATTGGGATTTGTAAAGATTCTGCTTTTTCTCGTTTAGATCCTGCGCCGGGGCCCGCAACAACATAGTTTGTTTTTTTACTTACAGATCCTGCCGCTTTCCCACCTAACCTTTCCACCATACCTTTAGCATCAGCTCGAGAAAATTGATTAAATGACCCGGTGAATACAAAGGTAGTATTTTTAAGAGGTTGATGCTTAGAAAATTGTATTTTTTCAAATGATACCCCCAATTCCATACAATGTGATACCATTGAAATATTATTGGGGTCCGACCAAAATTGAACAATTGTTTCTGCAACAATGGGTCCAATTTCATCAATATTCTCTAACTCTTCTTGAGTTGCTTTCTGAAATAAATCTAAGTCACCTAAAAAATATTTTTCCAATACTTTTGAAATATGTTCACCTACATTTCTTATACCTAAAGCATAGACGAAGCGTACAAATGTTGTTTGTTTTGATATAGCTATGGCTTCAATCAAATTTTTTGCAGATTTTTCTCCCATTCTATCTAGGTTTGCTACAGTATCGACAGATAATGTAAAAATATCGTCCATATTTTTAATGATAGATTTATCAACTAATTGATCAACAATTTTTTCACCAAAACCATCAATATTTAACGCGAGTTTTGATACAAAATGCTCTATATGACCTTTAAGTTGAGCCATACACGATAAATTAGTACACCGAATAACAACATCATCTCCAAAGCGATTTGCGTCATGACCGCAAACAGGACACTTTTTTGGAATAATAAATGGATGGGAATCTTTTTTTCGCTTTTCTTCCACAACTTTTACAACCTTTGGGATAACATCTCCTGCTCGCTCAATAATAACAGTATCTCCAATTCGAATATCTTTTCGGCCAATTTCATCTTGATTATGTAGCGTTGCATTTGTGACAGTAACGCCTCCAACAAAAACGGGTTCAAGTTTTGCGACAGGCGTTAAAGCGCCAGTACGGCCCACTTGAATATCAATTTCATGTATGACAGTTGTTGCCTGTTGAGCTTGAAATTTTCCTGCTATTGCCCAACGAGGTGAGCGACTTCTAGTCCCTAATTTTTCGCGAGCGGGATAATGGTCAATTTTAAATACTGTGCCATCAATTTCATAAGGAATGTCATTTCGAATTGATTCCATTTGCTCATGGTATTGAATGAGTGAACCCACATCTTTACATTCTTGAATATATGGATTAGTAGGTAGTCCCCATTCATTTAATGCATTTAAAAATTCAAGATGCGATTCAAAGGAATGACCATCAATCATTCCCGCTTCATAAAAATAAATAGATAAAGGCCGTTTTGCAGTCAATTTTGGGTCTAATTGCCTTAAACTTCCAGCTGCCGCATTTCTCGGGTTTGCAAAAAGCGGATCCCCTTCCTGTTCTCGGGTTGAATTAAGTTGTATAAAATCTTGCTTGGATATAAAAACTTCTCCGCGTACCTCTAATATTTTTGGGGGATGTCGTTCTTGATTTCGCAACACCAGTGGAATTGCTCTAATTGTTTTCAAATTTAATGAAATATTTTCACCTGTATAACCATCCCCACGTGTTGATCCGTGAATAAAGTGCCCATTTTCGTAAACGATCTCAACACCGAGTCCATCTAGTTTCGGTTCACCAACAAATGTAAATGTTGAATCATCCCCCAACTGTTTTTTTGTCCGGTCATAAAATGCACCCAATTCATCTTGATTCATTGCATTCGCTAACGATAACATGGGTATTCTATGGGCTAATGCACCAAACGAATTAAGAGGTTTATTCCCTACACGTTGAGTGGGTGAATCAATCGATATTAATTCTGGGTGTTTTTCTTCTAAAGATTCTAGAGAACGAAATAGGTTATCATACTCTCCATCTGATATAACTGGATCGTTTAAGATATAATAGCGGTAATTATGATCTTCAATTTGCTTACGAATGGATTGGATTTCCAATTTAGGGTTTGTCATCGATTGAGAATCTTTTTCCATTTATAATAGTTAACAGGGTCAATAAATCTTTGTGATATTGGAGATATTTCTCCTTTCTCATTTAGCGGGTATGCATAGGCTCCTTGAGAATGTGTTTTTACATAGTAAAAATAGTCTACTGTTATACCAGGGTATGTTTTTTGATTGAGCTCAAAAATATAGATTCCCCTTTTTTCTGTTAAAGGCCGTTCTTGAAATTGTTCCATTTGTTCTGTTTTAATAAAAATAGAAACTATTTCAAGAGAATCTTTTGGGAAATCAATATAGAGTTCAAGTTCAATTGGGCGATTTTCGAAGAAAGGTATTGGCGAATGATGAACAAGTTTTTCTGTCGTTTTAAAAAGTAGATGTAAAATGCCAACAGGTTTATTGTTGGGTGTTGTTTGTCCATTTAATCCTACAAGTATTAACGATAATACGAGTATATACCTTGAATTCCCCATACGTGTATTAATTAATTTGTTTTTAAACATTCGTACCATGGTCCGGCATGCAAATCAGATAAAAATATTTTTTTATCTTCATCATCTTGGATGCTATTTCCGGCTTCTTTTGCCATTTGAAAATATTTTTCCATTTTTTCGGATTCATTTAAAGCAGCATAGGCACGAGACATTCCTTCATATGCATATGCTAAATCGAAATCTTTAAAAGCATGTTTATTTGTCAAATTCATACACATTTGAGCATGATCAAGTGCTTTTTCTCCATGACCTAAAACTGCATATACATGTGAAATGAGCCATTCACCTCGCTGTTCATTTACTGGTTTAAATTTCGGGGAGTGTTTCCAATGATAGTTAGATGCTTTTGCAAAATATACCATGCGAGTATCATCTTGATCATTTCTATTTTCATTCATTAACAAATTCCAAGTTTGCATATTCATTTCTATCCCAAGATAGTGATGCATTTTTTGGTCATTATTCATTACGATCTCCTTTTTTGAACATCCGAGTTGCAATATTGTAATAAAGATTAATATTAGTTTTTTCATAATTCTTTCACCTGTAAACATTCCCCACGCCACCACTTTTCATCATAATCTCCATCAATGAAAAAGCGTGTTGCACATTTTGCATTTGAAATAGTTACAAAAGGCAAAATCTGATCCGGAATATGTAAAACTACGATAAATGATTGAAATCCATTCTGTGATAAGTTGCCCAATAGTGATAATGCCTGAAAGGAAAAATATATATCATCCCAAGATGAAACAGTTGTTGATTCTATATCAATGAGAAAAACCCGCTCATTTTCATCCATATAAAACCGGTGGCCAATTAATTCTGGAGCTAAATTTTCTGTTTTAAAGTATTCTTCTGTTAAAATAGATAAATGCCTATCATTATATTTGGGGTTCGACATGTTCACCCAAAAAAATAGTCCAATCATTAAGTATATTTTTTTCATCATATAATATTTTTTCGATACAAGAGCCCAATGCCAATTAATAGAATTATTAAGCTAAAAGTTATGGTTTTTTGTAAATCTTTAACAGAATAGATCCTACTTGTTGCATTAAGAATTTTTGGTTTATTTAGAAATTCATTCAGACCAAATTCCCACTTTAATGTATCATTAATTATTGACATCGCATTGGTAGATTGAATTATTCCCGGTGGAATTAAATTGAATTTAAATTGATCATCTTTTAGGTGTATTATATTTTCAAATTTTTTCTCATAAGGATCCATAGCCATATTGAGTTGTGAAATAAATAGTGAATCAATTTGATCGAATGGTTTCAATATACGGGTAAGAAACAATTTTTTATCTGTTTGCAATTCATCCATTAGATTTTCAGATTGTATATGAGCAAAAGAGTTTTTAAAGTGGTTGGATAGTCGATCTTGGTGATATGGAATGGCAATGTTAGAATCTGTATATATTTGAGTTAAAGCGGAATCAATAATAGTCATTAAAGCTTCAGGAAGCCATTGAATGCTATCCATTTTATCTGTTAATAATGATTCTGACAGTAAGGGTATACTTTCATAATCCAATAATTTTGGGAATATAACTTTAAATTCGTAAATAGTATTAAACCAATTTTTATTTATGGTTGACTCAATTGTATAATCAATTGAATGATCAGATATATTTTGCGATACGGTTGAATTGGACGCCATAAAGCCATTGGTTAATTTTTCCCAAATAATATCCCCATCACTATTTATGGATGTGGTAACTATTGAGCTCCAATCTGAAGAAGAAGGATGAATAAAGTCTTGATTAAACACATCTAAGGAATCTCCTTTTGAAGAAAATTGAATATGAGATCGTCCATCCGGGTGAATTCGAATTGTAATCATATTTTCCACACAACCAGAAAAAATGAATAATAGTAATGTGACTGAAAGTTTCTTCAATTTAAACATATGACCGAAAATACAAAAAAAAGATCAGTGATTGTATTGGATTAAGTTGCGTATTCCAATAAAAATGAATTAGCTTCTAAGCATGATGAAGAACTATTCTTTCTTTAAAAGGATTCCATGCGCGGCAATTATAGTGTTGTTTTCATCATTTATATTTGCCCAATCTTCGATTATTCAACGAACCGACCAAGGGTTTATTGATTATGAAAAACGTGTTATTGTGGGTAAAGGAATTGCTAAAATTCAATTATCAAACACAGAATCACCATCCCCAAGTGATAAAAAAATAAAATTTGCTCAAGGGTCTGCTAAGAATAGAGCAAGGAACAATATTAATAGCCTCGTTAAACAAGTAAATTATAATGGAATACCTCTTGGAGAATTCATGCAATATGATCCCGCAATCGAAAAGCGTATTTCATCTTATGTCTCCAGTGCTTACCAAAATGGGGAAGTTGAATTTATTAAAGATGGTAATGTTGAGGTAGCTATGGCTATTTCTATGGTTGGGCTCTCAGAAATAATTTTCCCCGGAGTTGGTTTTGCTCCTGACAAACCAAAAAGTGCACAATATTTAATGACTCGTTCAACAGTTCCTAAAGCACATAGAATTACGGGAATTGTTATTGATGCGAGAAATACAACATTAAAACCTGCCCTTGCTCCTCGAATTGTAGATGAAAATGGCACACCTATTTATGGTATGAATAATTCTACACGTGGAAACGCAATTAATAAAGGGTTAGTTGGTTATGCTCGATCAATGGATTCTCCTGAATTAAAAAATCGAATTGGCAAAAACCCTCTTATTATTAAGGCATTAAATAAAGATAATTTAGGTAGTACAAACCCGATTGTATCTTTAAAATCAGGGCTTGAAATAAAAACAGCCCAAAAATCATTTCATTTATTTGATGAGTGTAAAGTACTTGTTCTCGTTAACTAAATTTGTTTTTTTCTTTATCTGAATCTTTCGAAATTCAGTAATGCAAATTAATTCAACGGCCATTCTTTTGTTACAGGATGGCCGTTTTTTTATAGGGGAATCTTTTGGGGCACATGGGGAAACTATGGGGGAAGTTTGTTTCAATACTGGCATGACGGGGTATCAAGAAATTTTAACTGATCCATCTTATAACAGACAAATTGTCACTATGACCGCACCGCACATTGGGAATTACGGGATTAATCCTAATGATGTAGAATCCAAGCGCATTCAAGTTTCAGGATTCGTAATTAAAGAAGGCACTGAAATACCGTCCAATTGGCAGTCAACTCAATCGGTGGGGGATTATCTGAAAGAACAAAAAATTGTAGGTATTCAAGGCATAGATACTCGAGCACTTACTCGCCACATTAGAGATCATGGTGCCATGAATGGAATCATATCAACGATGGATACAGATATTGAATCTTTAAAAACGAAACTAGAAAAAGCTCCAAATATGACAGGGCTTGATTTAGCTAAAGGAGTGTCATGTAGTGATTCATACCAATGGAATGAACCAAAGGATGGGCAACTAAAAGTCGCCGCTATAGATTTTGGGATTAAACATAATATATTAAGATTATTAGAAAAAAACGGTTGTAATGTAACCGTATTCCCATGCCATGTTTCACCAAATGAAATAATGAACTTTAATCCAGATGGTATATTTTTAAGTAATGGCCCAGGAGATCCAGCTGCCGTTACGTATGCGATAGAAACGGTTAAAAAAATATTAGGGAAGAAGCCAATTTTTGGAATTTGTCTTGGGCATCAAATATTGGCATTAGCACTGGGAGCTCAAACATTCAAATTAAAATTCGGACATCGTGGATGCAACCATCCTGTAAAAAACATTAAAACCGGAAAAGTTGAAATCACCAGTCAAAATCATGGGTTTGCAGTTGACTTGGAATCGCTCCCTTCCAATTTAGAAGCAACACACGTAAATCTAAATGACAATACATCAGAAGGAATTCAGTGCGATGAATTAAATGCATTCTCAGTTCAATATCATCCAGAGTCAAGTCCGGGTCCCCATGATAGCAGATATTTATTCCACTTATTTATCAAAATGATAAACCAGCATAAAGAAAAAGGGTTAAATGAATAAAGAAAAAAATTCGATAAAGAATTCTATATCATTAGGAGCTGGAGCAGGTCTAGCCATTGGTGCTGGAGTTGGTGTTGCCATTGGAAATATTGGACTTGGCATTGGTTTAGGAATCTTATTTGGAGCTGCATTGGGGCTTAAATATCCTCAAATGTTTTATGATACAAGAAAAAGAAATGATTCTTAAAGTAAACCAAATTTCTAAATCGTTTGGAGTTCGCATAGCCGTGGATAATCTATCACTCGAAATTCCTGAAGGATCTGTTTTTGGATTCTTAGGGCCAAACGGAAGCGGGAAATCTACAACGATCCGTATGATGACTGATTTGATTCGCCCCGATAGTGGTGAAGTATTTATACAAGGAATGTCTGTCCAAAAGAATCATCAAAAAGCCTTGAGCAATGTTGGAGCATTTATTGAACGAGCGGATTTTTATAAACATCTTTCGGCTAAAACGAATCTTGAAATATTGGCAAGAATGGATGGAAAAGGATATGATCAAATCCCAATTGTACTGGAAAGAGTGGGCCTCTCAAATAGGGCGAATGATAAAGTAAAACATTATTCTCAAGGTATGCGACAGCGATTAGGTATTGCGCAAGCGCTACTGGCTCAACCGAAATTGTTAATATTGGACGAACCAACAAATGGTCTTGATCCTCAAGGGATGAAAGAAGTTCGAGATTTGATAAAAGAATTAAGTAATGAAGGAATAACCATTTTTATTTCATCTCACTTATTGGATGAAGTTCAAAAAATCTGTTCGCATGTTGCAATTATATTTGAGGGGAAATTAATTACTTCGGGCAAAATGGATACTTTATTATCTGAATCAGAATTATTTACAACAGAAGTAAGAGTTGATCCTATTGATAAGGCCATTTCTATTCTGGAACCCTTGGATTGGATTATGAAATGCGAAGAACGAAATGGAGTCTTATTTATAAATGCCTCTCCGAAAAAGACTAGTGAATTAATAACCATTCTTGTTCAAAATGGCTGTGCTGTAGATGCAATTATTCCAAAAACATCTCTAGAAGATATATACCTTTCAAAAACAGGAACCAATGGGAATTGATTTGATTGGTCTTATTCATAATGAATTATTGAAAATCACCGGTCGATGGCGGAGTTATATCGGGTTCATTGGCATTGCCATTTTAATGCCACTTATTCTCTGGGGCTTTTCATATGGCGGTGGAGAGATTCATGATGAATATGCAAGTGAATTGGGGAGCAACTTTCTTGTGGTAGGTTCCATTTTTAATGCATTTTTAGCCACATACATTGTGATGAACGCATTCTGGATTCACATGCCTTTTTTGGTCACATTGGCTGCGGGTGACGCTGTAGCAGCTGAAGGGGCAGCTGGGACATTTCGAATCATTTTGACTCGCTCAACCAGTAGAATTCAAATCCTATTTGCAAAACTTTTTGCCACATGGATTTATACAGCATTACTCATTTTATTTTTAGCTTTCATGAGTTTAGGAATTGGGTCTTTATGGCTGGGCAGTGGCGATTTGATCGTCTTTGATAAGGGCATATTAATTCTAGATCAGAGTGAAGCCTGGATTCGTATGGCTCTTTCATTTGGATTGGCGATACTCGTTATGTGTGTTGTAGCAACCTTATGTTTTATGTTTTCAACTATGGTAAATAATGGTATTGGCCCCATTGTTGGAGCGATTTTTCTTATTGTCATTGGATACATTATTATGGCCATTCCAATCGATTTATTTGAAAGCATGGAACCCTATATTTTTGTCACGTATTTTGATGTGTGGCAGCAAGCGTTTAAAGACCCGATTCCTTGGGATCGTATCATTAAAAGTTTGAGTATTTTAGCAGTGTATACAGTTGGATTTATTGGGATTAGTGTTGCAGTTTTCTTGAAAAGAGATATCAAATCATGATTAAATATTTAATTTTAATTACAGGTGTCATTTTTGCTGGAACGCCGTCAGTTGAATCCATCCAAGATAGTTTGATTTCGCGATTTAATCAGATTGAAGATTATTCTGTTAAAATAAAAGTATCGGTAAATATGACCGGACTTCGTATGCCACGTAAAAAAATTAAACTTTTTTATAAAGCGCCGGATAAAGTAAAAGTAGAATCGAAAGGATTTGCCATTGTTCCCAAAACAGGTTTGGGTGGTTCCCCAGAGCAATTTTTACGCATGCTTAATTCTGTCCATATGGCTGGGAATGAAGTATTGAATAGTCGAAATCATTGGCTATTGTTAGGAGCAGTTAACCCGGATTCAATTGATATTCATTTAAATGAAGAAGATTTCCCGAAAATCAATATGCGTCTTTGGGTCGATGCAGAATCGTGGGTGATTTCAAAAGCAGAGACTGCCATTGATTCGCAAAAAGTGTTTAAACTTATTTCTGAATATGAGGATGTGGATGATGTTTTATTGCCAACAAAAACAACTCTATCAATTGGATTTAAGGGGTTAGGGAATTGGTCAATGAGAGATCCTTTTGGAGGTCCAACAGAAGATAGAAAAGATATTGAAAAAGTGGTAAAAGAAGAAGGAATAGATCCAGAGAAAAAAGAATTTGTGGGAACTGTTGTCATGGAATTTTCAAAATATAAAGTAAACAATGGGCTCGATGACTCCATATTCGAATAAGTATTCGAGTGTAAAAGTGATTATGTGTTTTTGGGACATGCGCACCATAACACTCAAACACTTTAACTTTTTAAAAAATGCCTAAACGAACCGACATAAAATCAATTTTAATCATTGGGGCAGGACCCATTGTAATTGGACAAGCCTGTGAATTTGATTATTCCGGGACACAAGCAACGCGTGCTTTAAAAGAAGAAGGCTATAGAGTCATTTTGGTGAATTCTAATCCAGCCACCATTATGACAGATCCAGATTTAGCGGACGCTACTTACATTGAACCGTTAACTGTTGAATATGTTACAGCCATTATTGAAAAAGAGAGTCCAGATGCTATTCTGCCAACTGTCGGAGGTCAAACGGCTCTCAATTTAACAATAGATTTATACAATAAAGGTATTCTTGAAAAAAATAATGTTCAATTGATTGGCGCCCAGGTAGATGCGATTGATAAAGCAGAAGATAGAGAACGATTTAAAAAAGCCATGGATGAAGTGGGAATTGATACGGCAAAAGGCGGGTTTATTCATACGTGGGAAGAAGCGAAAGTATTGCTCGATAATATGCAATTCCCCGTTATTATTCGTCCTTCATTTACCATGGGAGGAACAGGTGGCTCAGTGGCTTATAATAATGATGAATTTCAACAATTAATTGAAAATGGATTAAGCGCCAGCCCTATCACAGAAGTACTTATGGAAGAATCACTTTTGGGTTGGAAAGAATTTGAAATGGAAGTAGTGAGAGATAGAGCTGACAATACCATTATTATTTGTTCAATTGAGAATATTGACCCAATGGGAATTCATACAGGTGATTCAGTTACCGTAGCCCCAGCCATGACATTATCTGATAAAGAATATCAACAAATGCGTAATTGGTCGATTCAATGTTTGCGGACGATTGGTGTCGAAACGGGAGGTTCTAATGTTCAATTTGCCGTTAATCCAGAAAATGGAAGGATGATTGTCATTGAAATGAATCCAAGAGTGAGCCGTTCATCCGCTTTGGCATCAAAAGCCACAGGATTCCCAATAGCGAAAGTGGCTGCTAAATTAGCGGTTGGTTATACTTTAGATGAATTACCTAATGATATTACAGGAAAAACATTAGCCGCATTTGAGCCCACCATTGATTATGTTGTTACAAAAGTTCCCCGTTTTGATTTTGAAAAATTCCCATCTGCATCTGGGCATCTTGGTGTTCAAATGCAAAGTGTGGGGGAGGCAATGTCAATTGGGCGAACCTTCAGAGAAAGTTTACAAAAAGCGTTTCGTTCGCTGGAAGTTGGTTTGGATGGGCTTGAACCAAAACCACTGGCGGATGGCGACGAAGATGTGAGTCGAGCCCGAAATTTGGATATGTCAACTTTACGATATGGAACTGCCTTTCGATTGTTAAAAGTTCGCAAAGCTTTTTTAGAAGGGCAATCTATTGAAGGTGTATATGATGTTACAAAAATTGATCCTTGGTTTTTGAACCAAATAAAAATGAATACAGATTTATGTGATGTAGAGACACGGAATTCGGTATCTCTACGAAAATTAAAACAAAACGGATATTCCGATAAACAGGTAGGGCGGTTGTGGGAAAAATCTGAGTTGGCAATCCGAGAATTGCGAAAAAAGGAAAATGTATTTCCATCTTATAAAGTAGTGGATACGTGTGCTGCAGAATTTAAAGCACAAACGCCATATTGCTATTCAACATATGATGAAGAAAATGAAATAGAACCGCTAGATGGGAAGAAGATAATCATATTAGGTGGCGGACCAAATCGAATCGGGCAAGGGATCGAGTTTGATTATTGTTGTGTTCAAGCTGTCTTTGGATTGCAAGACTTGGGATACAAAACAATCATGGTGAATTGTAATCCAGAAACTGTAAGCACTGATTTTGATTTAGTGGATCGACTTTATTTTGAACCTGTAACATTTGAAGATGTATTAAATATAGTAGACTTTGAACAACCTGATGGTGTTTTGGTCCAGTTTGGCGGGCAGACACCTCTAAAAATTTCACAAGCATTGGCAAAATCAGGTGTTCCTATTATTGGCACTTCTCCAACACATATTGATTTGGCAGAAGATCGAGAAAAATTTGGATCCATTTTGGAGAAATTAAATGTGACTTGCCCAAAATACGGTACAGGTAGAACACTTGATGAAGTTTTAGATGTAGCGGATAAAATTGGGTTCCCAGTTCTTGCAAGACCAAGTTATGTTTTAGGTGGGCGTGCAATGGAGATTGTGTACTCCAAGGAGCAGTTAATTGATTATATCGCACGTTCAGCCGATGTTACGGCGGGACATCCTATTTTGATTGATGAATTTTTGGAAGACGCTTTTGAATTTGACGTAGATGCACTTTCTGATGGTGAAACGGTTCATATTGGCGCCATTATGCAACATATTGAAGAGGCGGGAATTCATTCGGGGGATTCAGCTTGTGTCTTGCCCCCTTATCGTATTACATCAAAAGCGATGGAAGAAATTATTCGAATTACTAAATCTCTTGCGATAGAATTAAAAGTGGTTGGTCTAATTAATCTCCAATTCGCATTTAAAAATAATCAAATATATATATTAGAGGTGAATCCAAGAGCAAGTCGAACAGTTCCTTTTGTAAGTAAAACAACAAATGTTCCTTTAGCACGAATTGCTTCAAAATTAGCAGTTGGTGAAAAATTAAAAGACATGAATCTTAATGCATGGGATGAATTAAATCATATAGCCGTAAAAGAAGCTGTCCTCCCATTTAATAAATTCCCTGAAGAATCTATCTTTTTAAGTCCTGAAATGAAATCGACTGGTGAAGTAATGGGAATATCCTATTCACTTGGTGAATCATTTAGGAGGGCCACCATTAGCGCTGGTAGTGAAATCCCTGAAACAGGTCAAATATTTATATCCGTAAACGACCAAGACAAATTGACTGCAATCCCACTGGTTAGAGATTTGCACGAATTTGGGTTTAAAATTATTGCAACATCAGGAACTGCACGTGAATTAAATCGTAATGGGATTCCAGCGAAATCAATTTTTAAGATAGGTGAAGGTCGCCCAAATGTTGTAGATGGGATAAAAAATAATGAAATTGATTTAGTCATTAATACGCCCTTAGGCGCCCAATCGCGATATGACGAAGAATCTATTGGACGTGCATGTATTCAGAAGGGAATAATGGCAATTACAACTCTTTCTGGTGCAGATGCTGCTGTTCGTGCAATTCGGTCCAAAAGAAAAATAGTTGTAAAAACGATCCAAGAATATCATTAAATAAATATAAAAATTCCTATTTGCTTATTGATAAATAAATCAATAGTATTTTAAACTAATTCTTATAACAAATTTGTAAAGCAGAGCTAGAAAAACCAGATGGTAGAAAAAGAATACGATAAACCAATTGATGATTTGCTAAAAGCAAATAAAGATATGTTCGATCAATTAAACGCGCTTGCTGAGGTTGAAGCCGTTGAATCGTTCGATGATGAAACTCCCGAAGAAGAGCTTCAGGAAAAACATATTAGCAAATTAGCGTCTATACCATCCTATCTAAAAAACGCCTATTTAAATAATGATTTATTTAGATATGCATTATGGGCAATTATTATGCTTATAATTTCATCAACCGCTCTGACTATTGTGGAATACGATACTTTTAAAGATTCTGTAAGTGGTCATATTGGCAAAGAAGACCCATCTTTCTCAGATACATTCTATAATACATTTTGGTGGTCAGTTGTTACTTTTACTACAGTTGGATATGGCGATGTAAGTCCAGTGACACATTTTGGGAAATTATTAGCCATTTTTATTATGTTATTAGACTTTGGTATTGTGACATTACTCGGTGGAGCAGTGGCTTCAGTATTAGTTGCAGAAAGATTAAAAGGAGATGAAAAATTGGATGAAAATAAATTCAATGGTCATTTAATCATAGCGGGATGGAATCAATTTGTACCATCCGTTTTAAGATTACTTGATGAAAATAAAGATGCAAATCCAATTGTTATATTGGTTAATGAAACAGATCAGGAAATAATTAAGCGCGCTATTTCCGGACTCCAGCGGTTAGATGTAACTCATTTATCGGAAAATTTTACTCAGGAGCCTGTTCTTAGAAAAGCATTTCTTGAACAGGCAGGTATGTTTATAATTGTTCCGGATAATTCTGGACTTCTACCAAATGAAGAACCAGACGAAGATAAGACTGTACTAACAACTTTAACCGCAAAAGCTATCTCTGAAAGTGTTCAAGTTATAGCTCACGTGTTTAATGGCGAAAATATTTCTCATCTTCAAAGAGCGAATGTAAATGAAATTGTTTTCACAGATAACCATGTTCCTCATCTTTTAGCTAGACATATTACAGACCCGGGCGTACCTCAGCTCCTTGATGAACTTATAAATGAAGAAGCTGTTAATAAAGGCATTAGCGTGACTCCCATTCCGAAAGGGTTAGCTGGCCTTGCGCATAATAAAATTTCTGCTTACTATAAATTCAAACATAAGCAATTGCTCATTGGATATGCTATTCGAAAATCGGGATTTAGTTTAGAAGATCAGATGGGCGAAAGTGGGAGTCCCCTCATTAGAGATATGATTAAAGAACAGTTAGATAGCGCTGGAATTAATCTTACAAGTGATGAACACATTATTGTAGAAATAAATCCGTCAGACGACTATGTTGTAGACGAAAAACATCAAGCATTAGTATTGAGTTAACATATGAATCCAACACCAGAACAAATTAAAAAAATCAATCATTTCTCTAAATTGCCAGAAGAAATGTGTGCTAAGATTGCTGAGCAAGTCACCTTAAAAGAATGTAAACCAAAAGAGCGTTTATTTAAAGAAGGTGATACGGGAGATACTATGTTACTTGTCTTCCAAGGGCAAGTAGAAGTGTCAAAAGATATTATGGTGAAGGCACCCAGCGGTTTTACCATGTCAAGAAAATCTATTATTCGCCTAGAAACAACAGATCCGCCTCCTGAGTCTGAGCCAATATCAGAGGCTACAGTATTTGTTGTTCAGGTACCTGCTTTTGGAATTGGGGAATTTTCATTAGTACTTGATGATGCGATTCGTACGGCTCATGTTCATTCAACAACCCCATTAAAATACGGTATATTAAAGTTAGAAGACTTTACAAAACTAGTTGATGAAAATCCTTCTATTGGTGGACCTGTTTATTATGAAGTTGCAAAAGCAGCTGTCGCCAATTTAGCAACAGCGAGCCAAGATATCGGAAATTTAACTCAAGCTTTCTTTTTTGCGCTAACTCGTTAACTGATTGTTAACTTTTCTCCAGATTTAGGATTGTTTAATTCTGCTTTTAAGCTTAATGCATGGATAGCATTCTGAATTAAACTTATTTCATTTTCATGTATAAAATCGTCAGCATTCGCTATATCAATAAACGCTGTTATTAAAGCTGTTAAATAGTCAGAATCATCTTTATGTATTTCTAAGATAGCTTGAATAGATTGATCAAACTGGTTTTGTCGAGTCTCCTCAGTTTCAAGTTCAATAAACTTTTGTGTTGTTACGCTAAAATCTGAATTAAAACTTTCATCAGAAACATTAGGGGCAAATTGTCCGAATCGATCAAAAATAATTCCTTTTTCAGATTCATCTATTTCTTGATCAGCAAAAAAGGCAATACACAATAAAGTGTATAAAATGTCATGGTTTTCAGTCCATGGAATTTGTTTATCATCGTCAGGTTTCTCTCGAGCTGATATTTTTCTTTGTAAATCTTCCATTCGTTCTTTATCAGTTTCATTTAAATAGCCATCTTGCTTGAGTCGTTTTTGCATAAGTTTATCGACCTCTAAAGATAAAAACTGTGCGTCACGCTCGAGAGCCTCAATGCGCTTATCCATTAAGCTGAATAATAATTCCTTAAATGGGTCTAGTTGATCTTTTTCTGGGGCGAAATAAATATTTAAGTTCCCGCGGTCAGTATCTTCCCAAAAAGTGGGCCCAAAAATCGATAAAAGAAAACATTGAGTATTTGCATTTTGTTTAAATGTTTTTTCATCAAAATAAGCTAAATCATCCAAATAATCTTGTGCAATGGCCTCAGCAAAATTAGTTTTATCTACAGATAAGTAAAATAATGCAAGCCCTATTTGAATCCTTCGAGTGCCATTGTTCCCACCTAAAATACCTTTATCAACTCCATCTTTGGAATAACCGGGTGGTTTGTCAAGTTGTAGGATAAGATTTAGTAAAGCTAACTGATCTTCATCATCCCATCCTTTTTCATGAATAAGTACTTGGCACTTTCTTAATTCAAAGGTTAGTGTATCTACAATAAAATATAGTGATGGATTATACTCTGCATTTTTATATATATCATTCGCATAAAATTTAAATTTATCGTAGCAATATTTAGCCATATCAACACGATCGGCTTTTATGTATTCTTGAATCATGTTTGAATAGTGAAAGGATAGATTATATAAATTTCTAGGTTCATTATTTTTATAGGCATGTTTAATAGCAAACCTAAAAAGCGTGTTGAAGCGAATGTTTACATTATCCATAATCGTATTATCTTTTGCTTGGATACATGTTTTACCAATATCAACTAATTCTGCTGGGATGAGAGATGCAATATCAAACCTGTCATTTTCTATCATTTTGATATATGCATTGCCTAAAAGTCGAAATACTTTTGTTTCATAAAATGTGGAAGTTTCGGCCATTTCTTGGTATTGTAATTCAGTATAAGTTCGAAATGTGGCATTATCTCTAATGGTTGAAGTAAGATTGAAAAAGGTAGGATTGAAGTTAGTTTTTTCAGAAATATATAATTGGACAATCGTACTTATTTCTCTAATAATATTTGTTTGAGTTTCTTTGAATTCTGTAAACGCTAATAAATCGTCTAATTGATCTAGAGAACTCATGATTTCTTTTTGATATTCATCTACGATTTCCAAGTCATAACCCATTGCTGATTTTATCCTAGGTGTTTTCATTTTAAGGATAAATGTTTTTATAATATCAGAAATAGTTTTAACTACATTACTGGTTTTAGAATAAAGAAGAATATAAAAAATATATGGAAGAGCAAAAATAGATGCAACAAATAAAAAAACGTATGTATTTAATACTACACTTGAAACACGGCCTAATGGTTCAACATAGAACATAATAAAAACAGCATGGAGCGATGAAATTATTAGAAACCAAACGTAGCTCAGACTTAACCAATCTTTAACAAATAAATCCATTAGTTTAGGTGAAGATTCTGCTGCAATCGCAATAACAATGATTAATGTCCCTAAAACCATGGCTAAAACCCCACCCCATATTTCGGGAGCAAATCCTAAATCAATATTTTCATGGTCAGAAAATGAAATATTTAAGTGATTATCAAAAAAAGTAACAATAGATGGAAAATTCACATGAAATGCATAATCGACAACTAGTACGCACAGCAGAACAATAGTAAAAGAAATTAGTGTTCGATATTTGAATTGTAAGCTATTGAATTTGACAAGGGCAGTATTAATGTTTTTCATAGTTTGGGTCTTTGTTAGCGAAAATTAATAAAATCAAATTTTATATGATTTTTTGCAGATGACGAAAATTGTTTGTTTTTTCATGATATTTTTGTTCATGGTTTTTTATTCTAATGGTAGAAATAGAAAATAAAAGCTACAATAGACTGAAGATTGAAGCAACAAACCTTCGTAATGAGTAGAATAAATATTTTAATAGTGTTTTAGGAGAAATCTTGACCTTCTATAAAACACAGAGTAAGTTTTCATGAATTTTAGTGTGGGTGTACGTCGCAAACCTACCTATTATTTTCGAGGAAATTGCGGCAAAGACGATTATAAGGGAAAGTCATGGGAAATTGGAGTCAAAATCATGATTTGGTTTACACTTTTGTTTGTGTATCATATTTAGCAGACGGAGAAGTAGACGATTCAGAAAAAGAAGCAATGCGAGGGAACGTTAAAGTTATGGCGCCAGGTCTATCAGATGGTGATTATGATGCTATAGAAGCGTCCGCCATTGATAAGTTTATCGAACTTGGAAGTGAAAGTGCACGATTCGCTCAGTATACCGAATCATTAACTTCTCTAAAATCATTACTTACTTCAGACGAAGATAGATTTAAGTTAGTTAAAAACTTAGCTTATATCGCTCGCGCTGATGAATTCATTCATGAGAATGAAATGGCAATGGTTGAAGAATCTGTCAATGTTATGGAAATGACAGATAAAGTTAGCTTAGTGAAAACAGACTCAACATTATTTGTTGATTTTAAAGGCTAATAACTTTTCGCATTATTAAATTGCACTTGATAGCCCCGGTTTAACCGGGGTTATTATTTTATTTAGGGATTAAGAAATGAATAACAATCGAAAAGGTGAAGATCGACGTGGCAATGATCGTCGTAATAATGATCAACGCAATTCCGATCGTAGGGTATTGACTACCTTTACTGACATTAAAGAAAAAAGAATAAAAGATAATAGGCAATCTGAAGATCGTCGTTCAGATTCCAGAAGAGATACAAACGATAGACGAAATTAATTCTAAACTTTAATTATTATCTAACTTGCCCATTCCCTGTTACGACAAATTTAGTTGTCGTCAATTCACGAAGTCCCATTGGTCCGAATGAATGTAGCTTTGTAGTGCTAATCCCAATTTCTGCTCCCAGTCCAAGTTCACCACCATCATTAAATCGAGTAGAAGCATTTACAATTATGGCTGAACTATCTAATGATTGAATAAAGGTATCAATAGATGTTTGATCTTGGCTAATTATAGCTTCTGTATGATCACTGGTAAATTGTTGTATATGCGATATGGCACCATCTAAGCTATCAACGACTTTTACAGCTAATATTAATTCAAGAAACTCAGTATCATAATCATCAGCAGTAGCAGGCACAACTTTATTTGAATAAGATTGAGTCAATTCACATCCGCGGATTTCTACTTTAGCGGAAAGAAGTTCATCAATTATTTTTGGCAAAAATTCACTAGAAATATCTTTATGTATTAATAGCGTTTCCAAAGCATTGCATACACCAGGACGTTGTACTTTCCCATTCATAACGATGGGAATTGCTTTATTGAGATTAGCCGTTTCATCAACAAACATATGACAATTCCCCTTATAATGTGCAATAACTGGGACGGTAGCAACCGAATAGATATGCTTAATAAGGCCTTCTCCACCTCTTGGAATAATTACATCTAATACATCATTCATTTTAGCCATTTCATCTACATTGGTTCTATCAGTTGATGGAACAATATCAATAACACCATCAAGATTATGTTTTTTTAATACGGTTTTCATTATTCTAACCAATTCCATATTTGAATGAAAAGCTTCCGAGCCACCTCTTAATAAAAGTCCATTCCCTGCAAAAAAGCATAATGAAGCGGCTTCAATAGTTACATTTGGCCTCGATTCATAAATAACACCAATAACACCCAGAGGAATTCTTCGCCTTTGAACTTGTAA
>CAZGFQ010000025.1:0-3550 GCA_964525185.1 uncultured bacterium | reverse complement strand
TAATATTCGACTTGTATGCTTTATTCTTTGTCCTATTTCTTTTAAACTCATTTTATTTTTCCTTTATGATAACCATATTATCGCGATGAATGATGCCTCTGTGATGTTTAAAACCAAGTATTGATTCAATATCAGATGTATGTTTTCCAAGAATTAGATTTATTTCATCTTGATCATACTCGACAATCCCTCGAGCAATTTCTTGTCCATCAGGCAGTAGACATACCACACCATCACCTCGTAAAAATGACCCTTCTGTTTTTATGATACCAGATGGTAGTAAACTCGCTTTTTTAACTTGTATTGCATTTGCTGCACCAGAATCAATAATCAATTTTGCTTTTGGTTTTAATGCGTGTGCTATAAAAGCTTTTTTAGAATTCAATTTAGACTCTACTGGTAAAATTAAGGTACCGGTATTTTCATTATTTATTATTCTTTTTAAAATTGATTCGGAACGGCTATTCGCAATAATAGTAGGAATCCCATATTGGGCAGCCATAATGGGCGCTTCTAATTTTGTAAAAATACCGCCACGACTTAATAGGTTCAGTTTATTTTTTGGGAACACCTTTTTCAATTGCTCAACTTCTTCAATACTTAAAGTATTATAAATATCAGTATCAGGATTAATGGATGGATCTTGTGCGCCAATGCCATCAATATTTGATAAAATGATAAATAAATCTGCGTTCACTAAATTTGTACATAGGGCTCCAAGAAAATCATTGTCACTAAATTGTATTTCTTCAGTGCTAACAGTATCATTTTCATTCACAATTGGAATAATATTATGGTCTAATAAATTATCTAATGTATTTCTAGCACTTAAATATCGAGCCCGGTCATGTAAATCATCGTGGGTTAACAAAATTTGAGCAACTGTCAGGTTGTGGTTTTTAAAATAATTTTGAAAAGTACCCAATAGAACAGGTTGACCAATCGCAGCAGCAGCTTGTTTATTTTCAATTGACGTACCCTTTTCATTAAGCAAATGTAGGCCAGCAGCCACTGCCCCGCTTGAGACAAGAACAACTTGAATGCCACTATTCCGTATTAATGAAATTTCATTTACAATAGCTCGTATCCTATTGGGATCAATTTCTCCATTATTTTTGCATAAGCTTGAACTGCCTATTTTAACAACGATACGATTTAATTCTGGAAGTTGACGTTTCATTTTATTTATTTAATGTTTGCGCTACTTTTAAATATGCATCTCGAAATGGGATACCGCTTTTTACCAACTCATAGACTTTTTCAGTAGCAAAAAGTTCATCTGTCATGGCACTTTTACATTTCAACTCATTTACAGACAGATTTTGAAAAAGTAAAATTGCAATTGTTAGACTATCTATTGTAATAGAAAAACCATTCATAACTGGTTCTTTTGTAAGTTGAATATCTCTATTATATCCTGAAATAAGATCCGATGAAATTCTTGAAACCTGAAACTCATATGAAGAAACTACATGATATTTAGCCCTAAGTAATTCCAATACATCGGGATTTTTCTTTTGGGGCATGATGGAACTTCCTGTGCAGAATTCATCTGGTATTTCAACATACCCAAACTCAGACATGCTAAATAATATGAGATCGGATGCAATTTTATTTAAGTCTAACATGATTTGTGATAAAACATGCAAAATAGAAACTTCGAATTTCCCGCGACTATGTTGTGTGTAAATTGGGTTTTCTTGAGTGGAAGAAAATCCCAATTCTTTTGCTGTGAATTCACGATCAATATTTAAAGGGACACCATATCCCGCGGCTGTTCCCAATGGAGATTGATCTACCCATTTATTGACTGTATCTAATAGTAAAAGATTATCCTTCATTGAATCTGAAAATGCGTTTCCCCATAAATCAAATGATGATGGCATTGCTTTTTGCATATGCGTGTAGCCAGGAAATAGGACACTTCCGTATTGAGCTGTAAAGTTAGAAATAGCATCAATCAAGTTTTCGATTAGCTGTTTCGCGCTTTCTAATTGATCTTTATAATAAAGCCGAAGCGCCGTTAATACTTGATCGTTTCTTGAACGTGCTGTGTGAATTTTCTTACCTACATCACCTAATGAATTAGTTAAAAACATTTCAATAGCTGTATGGCAATCTTCTTGTTCTTGTACAATTGAAAATTCACCCTTTTTATCAAGCTCTATAATGTGATTTAATTCTCGAACTAAATCCATTACATCCGTATTGGTTAATAAATCCATTTTACCTAACATTTTCGCGTGAGCAATAGAACCAATGCAATCATAATAAACCAACTGCTTATCCAAGAAAGGATCGTTTCCTACAGTAAAGGATTCAATCGTTTTATTTAAGTCATATCCTTTATCCCATAGTTTTTTCATGACTTATCCTTCCGCCATCTATAAGGCTTATTTTTATGAAGTACCAAATGATGCGCCTTTAATCGAATCGCATTTATATTGATAAAACCCTGTGAATCTATTGCATTAAACCCACCTTCAATTTCCATACTGGATAAATCCTGATCATACAAGGAAGTTGCCGATTTCCTTCCGGCTGGAATTATATTACCCTTATACAAAGCAATTTTTACTTTTCCATTAATGGCTTCTTGACTCTTGTTAAATGCTGCCATAATAAAATCCATTTCTGGAGAAAACCAAAAGCCATTGTAAATTAATTCTGCAAATTTAGGAATAAGCATATCACGTAAATGCATCACTTCCTTATCCATCGCAATGCCTTCCAAATCCCGATGAGCCAACCATAAAATGGCTCCGCCCGGCGTTTCGTAGATTCCACGAGATTTGATTCCGATGAATCTATTCTCAACCATATCTAATTGACCTATACCATTTTCCCCACCCAATTCATTCAAATAATTAAATAGATCTAAAGGATCTGTTTTTTGGGTGCCATCATCCATGTTTTTTACACATATTGGAATACCATTTTCAAATTCAATTTCAATGAGCGTTTCAGAATCGGGCGCACTTTTTAAGGTATTCGAAATGGTATACACATCATCGTCTGGACGTTTGGATGGATCTTCAAGAATGCCAGCTTCATGGCTAATGTGCATCAAATTTTCATCTTCGCTATAAGGTCGTTTTTTGGATGCAGTAATTTCAATATCATACTTTTTGGCATAATTAATCATGTCGGTCCGACCTTTAAATTCTGATAAAAATCCCGGGTCTTTCCAGGGGGCGATCACCTTTATATCGGGGTTAAGAGCATAATATCCTAGTTCAAATCGTACTTGATCATTCCCTTTCCCCGTGGACCCATGAGACACATATTCAGCACCTTCAATTTTCGCAATTTCAATTTGTTTTTTTGCAAGAATTGGGCGCGCCAATGATGTCCCTAATAAATATTGTCCTTCATATAATGCATTCCCTTTTAGTGCAGGGAAAATATAATCTGTAACAAATTCTCTCCGTAAATCTTCAGTGTAAACCTTTGATGCACCAGTCGCAAACGCCTTTTTTTCTACTGCTTCAAAATCTTCTTTTTGACCTACATTGCCAACAAAGCAAATGACTTCGTATCCTTGATTTGC
>CAZGFQ010000024.1:28169-32202 GCA_964525185.1 uncultured bacterium | reverse complement strand
CAAGTTCAAGGGAATATTTGGTCAACGGATATGACGATTGATTTAGATGGGAATAATACATTATTCCTGTCCGATTTGTCAAAGATTTATGCGATTGATGGCGAAGATGGAACTTTGAAATGGTCTGGAGATATTGGGTAGGATGTTCGATCTGGCTCACCCATGATTGGGTTTGATGGATCATTATATCTTATGGGTGGAATGTTAACGGTTGTTCGATAAGGATTATTTATCCAAAAAATGAAAAAAGTCCTACCCATCTTACTCTTATTTACAGCTTATTTTCTTTTTAGAAGCATTTTAAAAACATCTACTAAAACCGGTAATAACTATAATTGAATAATTATACCATTATATCATAAATTCAGACAATAAAAGGGAGCCTATGAAAATGAATTCAACTACAACGTTAAGATTACCTGATACTGAAATGAAAGCATTGCGAGTCATTGCAGCCTTGGAAAATAAATCCATGAGTAAAATTATTCAGTCGCTCATTGAAGAATATTTACAAGATTACAAAGATGTGATTGATGCAAAAATGGCAAAGGACGAAGAAGGGGAAATCCCTTGGGAAGAAGTACAAAAAATATGGAATAAGAAATAGGATTGGATGACCTATAAAATCCTATTTAAACCGTCTGCTGTTAAGCAAGGTCAAAAATTACCCAAACAAACACAAAACAGAATTGTGGAAGTGATTAATGGACTCAAGCAAGAGCCAAGAAAATCAGGATGTAAAAAATTAAGGGGTGAAAATAAACTCTATCGGTTTCGTGTGGGTGATTACCGGATTATCTATGAGATTGAAGATGATCTTTTGGTTATTATGGTGATTAAAATAGCTCATAGAAAAGATGTCTATAGGTGATAAATCTAGTGTACATGGAGCTAAATAATATTTCAATTATGAAAAGTTAAAAAGAAGTAACTCTTGATAGAACATTGAATAATAGCCCCAGCGAATCATTCAATAACAATTGAACACAATAAAAGTAAAAAGTAATTTCCCAGGCAAATTTTAAACTTAAAAAGAAAGAAATCAATCATGTCATATGTATCAAACGTAACTCATTCCACTGAAAATTGGGCACACATTGAAAATGCATTTATTGTATTAGGTCAATTTCAAGATGAGTCAGTGTCAAATCAGGCGGATGCCATTCAAATCCAACTAAATGCCGCATTGGAATCGGGAGATTTCAAAGGGAAAACAGGCGAAAATCGAACTTTTTATTTAGATGGAAAAACCATTGTTGTAATTGGGCTAGGAAAGAAAGAAAAATTTGATGCAGATGCAGCCCGTAAAGCGGCTGGACAAGCGTGTCGAATCGCCATTAGCCGTAAAGTGGACCAAATTGCCGTTGAATGTTTTGGCGGTGATTTATTTTCTCAAGCTGTGGGTGAAGGTGTTATCCTTGGGAGTTACCAATTTTTAGCCTATAAAACAAAAAAGAAAGAGTCGTTTGAGTTGAATTCAGTCACTGTTTTAGGTGGAAATAATGAAAGTGTACAAAAAGGAGCAACCATTGGATCCGGTGTTTGTTTTGCCCGTGATTTAGGGAATCATCCTGGAAATACATCCACACCAACCCATTTAGCAAATGCAGCACAATCCATTGCTGAAGAAGGAAATATGTCAATAACTGTTTTTGAAAGAGACGAATTCACAGAAATGGGTATGGGTGGATTAGCTGGCGTTGCTCAAGGAACCGATGAACCGCCTAAATTTATTATTCTGGAATATTTTGGTGCAGATGATAAAGATGAAAAACCAAAAGTGCTCGTGGGAAAAGGATTAACATTTGATGCAGGTGGTATTTCCATCAAACCGGGTGCAAAAATGGATGAAATGAAATTTGATATGTGTGGTTCTGCCACTGTTTTAGGTGTCATGCATGCGATTGCTTCATTAAAACCTAAAATCAATGTTGTCATGATTGTACCATCCACTGAAAATTTGCTCGGAGCAAAAGCGTATAAACCGGGAGATATATTAACCGCCTATAATGGAAAAACGATTGAAGTATTAAATACAGATGCGGAAGGGCGACTCATTCTTGCGGATGGATTATCTTATGCAAGTAAACATTATGACCCAGAATTCATTTTGGACTTTGCCACATTAACAGGTGCAATATTATTTGCCTTAGGTCATGAAGCCACTGGAGTGATGGGAACGAATGATGCATTAATGGATCAAGTAAAATCATCTTCTAAAAATACAGGTGAAAAAGTGTGGGATTTCCCATTGTGGCCGGAATATTGCAAACAGATTAAATCGGATATTGCAGATGTGAAAAATCTTGGCGCACCTCGCCAAGCAGGGTCCATCGCTGCAGGTGCTTTTTTAAAAGAATTTGTTGGAAAAGATATTCCCTGGATTCATTTTGATATTGCTGGTACAGCTTGGGGTGGAAAACCAACAAGTATTGATCCAAAAGGAAGTGCAACAGGATGGGGCGTTAGACTTGTTCTAGATTTATTGAATGCATAAATACTTTAACATAAAACAAATCGTTTTAGGGCTATTCCATTTTTTGGGTAGCCCTTTTTTATGCTCACTTCTATGGGCGGGTCATCCCATTACGATTGATGGCCAATTCCAAGATTGGGATAATGTGAGTGTTGCTTATGCGGATGGGCAAGCAGATGGAATGAGTGCTGATTTTGCTGATATTAAAATCACATACGATATGGATTTTTTATTCATTTATTTCAATTTCCATTCAGGCGAATTCTTATTACAGGATAATAATGCATTCCATTTATATATTGATAGTGATCATAATTCTGAAACAGGTTTAGATAAAAATGGGATTGGAGCAGAATTACATTGGGTTTTTGGTCAACGGCAAGGAACCTGGCACAATAATGGAAGTCAAATATCCATTTGGCAAAATGACATTACTTTAAGAACCGGGCCAACCATTACATCCAATGAATTTGAAATTGCTATATCCCGATATTGTAATGTATTTGGTGGCGAAATTGTTGAAGGAAATCTTATTATCGAAGAAGCGCCACCCAATTCTGATACTGTCCCGAATGAATCGGGTGGTATTTATTTTTCACTGGGCGAAGATGCTGTGCCATACCCTGAACCCATACCTTTCGAAAGACGTTATGAAAATGATATACGCATTTTATCCTACAATACATTATATACTGGCATTGTGGAGCCAGACCGCCAACCACACTTTGAACGCATTATAAAAGCCATCGATCCGGATATTATAGCATTACAAGAACATAGCGAATGGGATGAAATTGAAACAATCATTCAATCCTGGTTTCCTGAAGATAATTGGACAGCGAGTTGGACATACCGAGATTTAGTTGTTTTGTCTCGATTCCCAATCATGAATGATGCAAACCTCATTAGTTCTGAACGGATTATGTGTGCATTATTAGATACAGAAAATGAATTGGGACACCATCTATTAATTATGAATTCTCATTTATCATGTTGTGACAATGATGAAGCACGTCAACAACAAGTGGATGAATTTGCATCTATTTGGCGAGACTGGAGATTGGGTGGGGATGGGCCCTTCTCAATAGAAATGGAAACACCTTTTATTCATGTGGGCGATTTCAATTTTGTGGGACAAAATCAGCAAGTGAAAACATTGCGAGACGGAGATATTCTGGATGAAAATACTTATGGTGCAGATTTCCCACCCGATTGGGATGAGTCACCTATTTTAGATTTATTCTCTAGGCATACAGAAAAACGTATGGGATATACGTGGCGAAGTGATGGTAGTTCATTTAATCCGGGAAAATTAGATTATATATTTTATTCAGATGCAACCATTGATTCTGGTCGGCATTTTGTGGTAAATACTTTAGCAATGAGTCCAGAAACATTAGCCGAAAATGGATTGGAATGGAATGATACACAAGAAGCGTCAGACCATTTACCACGCGTTTTTGATATTTCTCTCGATCCCAATGCAAGTATTGGACATGAAAAAAAGTTACCGGCGCATTTTGCTTTATTATCTAATTATCCAAATCCATTTAATCC
>CAZGFQ010000024.1:23211-28069 GCA_964525185.1 uncultured bacterium | reverse complement strand
AAAAGTTACCGGCGCATTTTGCTTTATTATCTAATTATCCAAATCCATTTAATCCGAACACAACCATTTCTGTCACTCTTAATCATTCTATTCAAAATGGATCCTTGGATATTATTGATATGAATGGACGAATTGTAGATCATATTTGGTCCGGCAATTTAATATCCGGTTTACACACTTTTAAATGGGATGGAAGGCACCAATCAAGTGGCATATATTTCGCTCGATTACACGGAAATGGAAAAAGCAAAACCCATAAAATGATTTTACTGAAATAACTGTGTTTCACTTTTTCCTTTTGCAAGAAATCTTGTAGGTTTGCACATGACTACACCTATAGGAATGATTCTATTTATTGTTGGTTTCGCTGCCGGAGCTGGAGTGATTTGGTTTCTCAGACAAAAAGAAATCGACAATATTCAATCAAATACAGAACAAATGAAGGATGCTTTCGGAAATTTATCCAAGGAAGCATTAGGCGAAGTTCAGAGTACATTTATGGAATTAGCCAAAAATCAGTTGGAATCCCATTTAAAATCATCCGATAATCAATTGGATAATAAAAAGAAACTCATTGATTCATCTTTAAAAGAGTTAAAAGATCAATTGGAAAACCTGAATAAGCGTACCGGCGAACTAAAAGGTCAAATGGAACAATCTCAATCGGGTATTTCCCAATTAGCAGATTCAACATCCCAATTACGTCAAATATTATCCAGCTCTCAAGCACGAGGACAATGGGGAGAACGGATGGTAGAAGATATATTGAATTTTATTGGATTAGCTGAAGGAATCAATTATAGTAAACAATCTCAATCGGGTTCGGATCGCCCCGATTTTACCTTTTTCCTTCCAGATGAAAAAATTATCAATATGGATGTAAAATTTCCATTGGCTCATTATGAAAAGTTTATTGCAGCCGATAGTGACATGGAAAAGGAATCGGAAAAAAAGGCTTTCCTAAAAGATGTCCGTGAACGGGTAAAAGAAGTAGCAAAAAGAACATATATTAATACAGAAGGTGGAACGGTGGATTATGTGTTGCTATTTATTCCTAATGAAAGTATTTATGCTTTTCTAAACCAAGAAGATCACGATTTAATCGACTTTTCACTCGAAAAGAAAATTTTACTTTGTTCACCCATTACTCTTTATGCGATTTTATCGTTAGTGCGTCAAGCGGTGTCCAATTTTGCAATGGAGCAGAAAGCGGGAGAAATGCAATCTCAAGTAGGAAAATTTCAAGAACAATGGACAAAATTCGTGGATAAATTAGAATCATTGGGGAAAACTTTGGGAACGGCTACAACGCATTATGAATCACTCACTGGTCCACGATTAAGAGCTCTAGAAAAGCCAATGGATAAAATTAATGAACTCCAATTAGGTCAAAATGAAACACAGGAACAAATAGACGAATGAAACACCATTACATTTTTCTCCTTTTATCAACACTGATGCTATCAAATTGTGTAGATCCACCGGAATATGATGACGGATTGTTAGATAATATTCCTGCTATAGTCAATGAAACTGACTTTTTTTCATTAGCCTTAAAAGGGGAAAAATTCACATCTGAAGAATCATGGGATTTAATCATGACTCCTGATACAAATTCAATTCTACATACAACATTACGCATTGATTATACAGGCAAAGCAACCGATTCATCCTATATTCATTTATCAACCGAAACAGATACGGTATTAATGGCTTTTTTAGTAAGTGGAAGTGGTTCTATCTTTTTTAATGATACATTAGCGCAATGGACTCGATTTCCAAGGAAAGTGATTTTTAATGCAAATGTATTTTCCGGTTCTTTGGATTATCAAATTATTAAAAAATAATTTGGTTTACCTCAATAGGATTTTATTCTATTTGGTATGATTTATCTTATAACCATTTCTATTTACCTATTTACACTTATTGGATTAGGTGTTTATAAATCCCGACACATTAAAACTCAATCAGATTTTTCTGTTGCTGGCAGATCATTAACACCATGGGTGTTGGTTGGAACTATGTTAGCCACTTGGGTTGGAACAGGATCTATTTTAGGGAATGCCGGAAAAGCCTATCAAACAGGGTTTGCAGCACTCCTGTTACCTTTAGGCGGTGTTTTGGGAATAATCATTCTGACACAAATTGCAGGAAAAGTGAGAGCATATGAAAAATTTACCGTTCCTGAAATTATTGGTGATCGGTATGGATCGAAAGCGCGAATCTTAAGTGTAATCGCATTGGTTATGGCTTATATGGTTATCGTAAGTTATCAATTCAATGCAGGGGGTGCCGTCCTAACAACTGTATTGCAGGATGGTCAGGGGAATCCACTTATCTCACCGGAAACTGGAACCATTATTGCGGCCATATTCATTATTGCTTATACGATGTTAGCTGGACTCGTAAGCGTCGCCTATACTGATGTAGCAAATGGTATTATTATGACGATTGCGTTAGCAATTGCATTTCCTATTTTTTGGATAAAAGCAGGCGGATGGAGTGGAATGGAACATTCATTCACGCAAATGGGGAAACCCGAACATATGCAATTTTGGGGTGTGTATTCAGGAATGGATATTTTGAATTTTTGTTTACCACCATTTTTATTGGTTTTGGGCGATGCCAATATGTATCAACGATTTTTTGCCAGTAAAGATGCAAAAGGGGCAAAGCAAGCTACAACTGTATTGGTTTTTGTTATTGCACTTATTGAAATAATGATTATTGCTTCTGCGTGGGTGAGCTCTAGTTTAATCCCAGATGCCGTAAATGGGCGACATGTTTTAATTTATGCGGCTCATTCCTTTTTACCACCGTTTATTGGTGCCATAATGATGACCACGATTGTGGGTATTATTATTTCAACTGCCGATTCGTATTTATTAGTACCAGCAACAACATTGATGAGAGATATTTATCAAACATACATTAACCCAAAAGTAAATGAAACGAAAGCTGTTCTATTGAGTCGACTTCTTGTTTTAGGGTTAGGTATACTTGCCTATTTTGTATCTTTGGGTTTTGCAAAATCAGCAGGATTTTTCGAACGTGCTTTGTATGCATATACAATATATGGCGCGGCAATTACGCCTGCATTAGTGGCAGCATTATTTTGGGAAAAAGCATCTTCTACGGGAGCAGTTGCATCCATTATTTCCGGAACCGTGATGACATTATTATGGAAAGAAGTATCCTTCTTTCAATCAATGTTACCGAATGGTATGTATCAATCGATTGATGAAGTATTGCCTGCGATTCTTGTTTCAATTATTGCGTTAGTCGGTGGAAGTATTTTATACCCAAATAATCGTTAACGATTATTGTTGGAATGAAGATTCTCCGGATCAATATTCCGTCGATAATATTCAAATGTATGGCCGGTTCCTTGCCAGTTTTCCACACGGTTAATAATTTTAATATTTCCACTAAATTTGGAAGAAATACCTAATTTAACATGTCCAGTCACATATTGAAGCGTCTCTTGCTTCTTTGCCCAATTTAAATAAACGCGCTTTAAGATTTTAGCATATCCATTCCCTTTGAATTTCGATTGAATAACAAATGCATACGTGTATAATGTATTGTGTTTCCCAAAGTTTGGATCAACCCGTGCCCAAGATTCTTTATTTAATGCTTCCAACTGAACACCAATGATATAACCAATTATTTCTCCCCGATATCTTGCTATAAAGGGAAGAGACCCTTTTCGATTAAAATAGCGTTGAATTGTACCGTGTGTAAGTATCGCCGGTTTACCAAAATCTTCCGCAAGAGCTTCGGAAATATGAATTAAGGCAGGATAATCATTGAGTCCAACCGATTCAATAAATTCGATTTGAAAAACGCCACTGGATGCAATAATCCGAGTTTTGGATTCCTTTTCTGGTTGTAAAGTGGGTTCAGACATAATGAAAATTACGGACAAAACTTTATGTGAATCTTTCGATATTTCTCATTAGGTCACTTTTTTTTATCTCGGTAAATTACAAGTCTATGATTTCATTTAATCAAAGATTACAAAACAGAATTAATCAGATTCAATCATGGTTGTGTGTGGGAATTGATGTGGCGCCAGAACGCTTTCCAGATCAAAATCCATCATTGGATGAAATGAAGGTTCATGTTGAAAAAATTGTAAATGCAACCGCTGATCTAGCTGTGGCATATAAACCCAATTTTGCTTTCTTTGAAAGATGGGGGAGTGCAGGTTTTGATTGGTTAAAAGAATTAGTGGAAATAATTCCAGATGGTCCATTACGAATCGCAGACGCAAAACGTGGAGATATTAGGAGTACAGCCGAACAATATGCAAAAAGTATATTCGATTATTTTGGATTTGATGCTGTTACATTAAGTCCTTATATGGGGAATGATTCTATACACCCCTTCACAAGGGATCCAGAAAAAGGAGCATTCATTTTAGCGCGAACATCTAATCCATCTGCTAAAGAACTTCAAAATTTGACAATTGATTCTGAACCATTATTCATAAAAGTTTCACAATGGGCGTCCTCTTTAAATTCAAATGAAAATGTAGGATTAGTTGTAGGCGCTACAGCACCCGAAGAATTAAAAATGATTAGAAATGTAACACCAAATATGCCATTTCTTATTCCTGGGATTGGTACACAAGGTGGCAATTTAGACACGAGCATGAAAGTTGGGAACCAAAATGGTGTTGGGCTCATTAATGTTTCAAGAAGTATCAATTTCTCGGGAGATTTAAGTGAAAAATCAATTCGATTAGCAGCAAAATCTTATGTAGATAAAATGCAAAAAATAATGAAATCATGAAAAAAGAAGAAATAATAAACATATTTGAATCAACAGAGGCTCTATTATCTGGCCACTTTGT
>CAZGFQ010000024.1:16473-23111 GCA_964525185.1 uncultured bacterium | reverse complement strand
CGTGGATTCCATATTGAAAAAAATGAACGCATATTGGTTGTGGAAGATGTAGTTACAACAGGTGGATCCGTAAAAGAAGCCATAGAAGTAGCAGAAAATGAAGGCGGTATCGTCATTGGTATCGGAATATTAGTGGATAGGAGTAACGGAAATGCAAAAATTCACTCTAACCAATATGCCATAACAACTTTGGAGAGTGAAAGCTTTCCTCCAGATAATGTGCCAGATGAATTGGCCATTATCCCAATCCAGAAACCAGGGAGTAGACATATCGTATGAAGAAGACCTTAATTATATTGAGTTTTTTATTAACCTTAACAGTGAGTTGTAGTATGAATAATAATGAAGAAGAAGTTGCAGTTATATCCACAAAATTTGGTGATATAGTTGTTGAATTTTATGATGAAGTAGCACCGAAGCATGTGGAAAGTTTTAAACTTCACGTGCAAAATGGTTATTTTGACAATTCTATTTTCCATCGCGTCATTCCAGGATTTGTTATCCAAGGCGGTGATCCAAATAGTAAATCGGAAGATCGTTCCATGCACGGAATGGGCGGCCATGCAGCTAAATATTTTGGTGTGGGAAATGAAGCGGATTCTACAAGCTGGATGTTACCTGCAGAATTCAATGATAGTTTACATACACGTGGTATTTTATCAATGGCGAGGGCCCAAGACCCAAATAGTGGTGGAAGTCAATTTTTTGTCTGCGTAGCGGATGTACCGCAACTTGATCATCAATATACTGTTTTTGGTAAAGTGGTCAAAGGGATGGAATTTGTGGATATGATTGTGAATTCTCCTAGAGATGCTCGTGATAATCCTCATGACCGTGTTGAAATGACAGCTAAAATGTCTACGAAAGGCGAAGTGCTGGACTAAATGAGTCGTCCAACAATTGGACTTGCATTAGGTGGAGGCGGTGCCAGAGGCGCCGCCCACATCGGTGTTCTTCGTGTTTTGCATGATGAACACATTCCTATTGATCACATGGCCGGAACAAGTGCTGGTGCCATCATTGGGTCCATGTATTCTGCAACATTGGACATACATTGGGTTGAAAAAAGATTTCGAGAATTTCTTGAATCTGGAGCATTGGATAAGTTAGAGAAAAGATCTTTATTAGCTGATCGAAGCCCAGACACTCTTTTTTCACAAGTCGCTAAAAAAGTGAAAGACCATTATGTCGTTATGATGGGATTAAACCGAGTGTCATTACTTAAAAAAGATAAAATGGCAGAGGCACTTTCATTTTTAATTCCTGTAGATTCTTTTGAAGCTTTAAAAATTCCGATGCATATAACTGCAACGGACCTTCAATCAACGGAAAGTATTGTTTATTCTAATGGAGATATTCTTGAAGCGATTGTGCAAAGTTCTACAATACCAGGATTTATAGAGCCAACCATTTCGAATGAACAAATGTTAGTTGATGGCGGTGTAAGTATGCCTATTCCTGTACCCGTTTTACAATCAATGGTAGACATTACAATTGCTGTAGATATTTCTCGCAGAGATTTAGAAGAGCTAAAAGATCCAAATATGATTGATATAATGAAACGATCTGAAACAATTACTTCATTAGCATTAAAAACAAAATTGGCATCAGAAGCAGATATCCTAATTCGTCCAGATGTGCTTGGACTCCATTGGTCAGAATTTGACCAATTTGATCAATTATTCGAAAATGGTCAAAAAGCTGCACAAGAAGCACTTGATGAATTCAATCAATTAATTAAGTATCGAAATAGTTTAACATTTAAAATAAAAAATTGGTTCAATCAACCACCACACGCCTAATGAGAAAGAAAACATTTATAATGAAATATGTTCAATTCATGATCCCTATGTTTAGCTTAGTCTGGGGGCAAATTCAAAATCCAGCAACAATTTCAGCAACAATTCATGATACAGCACGAGCAGGTGAAATTGTTCAAATGGATATAACATTACACACAGAAAATGAATGGCATATTTATTCTATTTATGAATCGGCTGAAGGTCCACTTCAATCGGCAATAGAAGTATATGGTAATGCCATTTCAGAAGCTAAACCTGCTCAGGAACCAAAACCACATCACGCCTATGATCCTGGGTTTGATACTGAAACATATTTTCATGAAGGAACGACTACTTTTACTGCAGAATTCAAACTAAGGAAATCAATCACGCCGGGGGAATATGTAATTTCTGCTGATGTATTTTATCAAATTTGTAATGCTCAGATTTGCTATCCTCCCACCACAAAAACGGCTACTGCCACTCTGATTGTAGAAGAAGGTCCAGCGAGAAATGAAAATCTAACCTTCAGCCAAGAAATAGATTCTAAAGATTATAGTGACTCAGGATTTTCCCTTTGGGGATTGTTTTTATTAGCGATTGGCGGCGCAATGCTTTCATGGATTATGCCATGTGTATATCCAATGCTTCCCATCATCATTTCCTTTTTTGGACAACATGCTGAAGAAAAAGATTCTAGTAGAGTAACAGTAGCATCATTTTATGGGCTAGGCATTATTGGAACATTCGTACTGACTGGACTCGTAGTGGGCGGATTATCTTATGGAGTAGCTGACATTGCAGCTAAAACAAGTTATGCAAATCTTGGAAATATTATTGCAACAAATCCGTGGGTAAACTTGGTGTTAGGTATAGTATTTATCTTTTTTGCTTTATGGATGTTTGGCGCTATTAATATAATTCCACCCGGTTGGCTTGTGAATAAGACAGATGAAGCGGGACGATCGTCAAAGAGCACATTTGTGGGTGCCTTTTTACTCGGTGTAGCATTCGCAATCACATCCTTTTCTTGTACGGTTCCCGTTGTAGGATCTCTTCTGGTCGTAGCAGCCACAGGAACTGCAGGGGCTATTATGACGAGTCTTTTTGGAATGTTAGTATATGGTGCTGTTTTTGCTACGCCATTTGTTGCATTATCTTTATTCCCGTCTGCCATCTTGAAAATGCCGAATTCTGGATATTGGATGGAAACAATGAAAATTGTGTTTGGGTTTATTGAACTGGCCGCAGCGATCAAATTTTTATGGGTCCCTGATATGCAATGGAATATTGGGCTTCTTCCAAGGAATGTGGTATTAGGATTATTCTTAATAGTAGGTTTTGCCTTAGTTACATATTTATTAGGTTTTTATTCTATTGGGCATGAGGAGAAAAAGAAACCACTTCAAGTAGCTAAAAGCAGATACGTAGGTGTAGGGCTTACCGTTATTATCCTTTGGCCAATTTATTCTTCTATGATGTCTGCACCCACTTACCATGCCGATGGACTTCCTCGCGTTGTGGATGAAATCATTGAAGCATTAGTACCGCCACCACCGAGTGAAGATGAAATTGCACGAGAAGAAGGTTGGTTTGTGGATGATTATAAAAGTGCTCTTCAAATGGCTCAAGAAAAGGGAATACCGCTTTTTGTAGATTTTACTGGAATATATTGCGCCAATTGCCGTGTAATGGAAAGGCGCGTATTCCCAAAAGATGAAGTGAAAGAACGATTTAAGAAAATGGTTCTCGTTCGACTTTATGTGGATAAAAATACCGAATTAAGTAAAACATTTGCCCAGATGCAATTTGAAAGATACCAAGTTGCTAGCCAGCCTTACTATGTAATCTTGAATCCAGAAGATGAGTCCACTCTTGCCGCCGAAGGTGGTTACATCCCTGATAAGTTTGTAGATTTCTTAGATCAGGGATTAAAAGAATTTTCAATTCGAAGTAAATAATTCAATTTCAATAAGGAAACCATAATGAATGACATTAAAAAATTATTATCTATTATACTGATCAGTATTGTAACGCTTGCAGTAGGATGTAGCCAGAAGGGCGATAGTCCATCCAAAAAACTTGTTAAAAAATCAGAGCAATCTACTCAACCAAAACTGCCCGTCAATGCTGTAAAAGCACCTGATTTTACTTTAGCCAATTTAGATGGATCATGGTTTAAGTTAAGTGATTTGAAAGGAAAAGTTATTATGCTCAACTTTTGGGGTACTTGGTGTCCACCCTGTCGAAGAGAAATTCCCGATTTTGTTAAGTTGATGGAAAAATACAATAAGGATGGATTGGAAATTGTGGGTGTAACACTCACATCAGGAAATGCAGATAAAATTCAACAGTTTGTAGATTCAAATGGAATGAATTATACTCTTTTAACCGATATCGACAATAATGAGACCCAAGTTGTTACCGCTCGATATGGCGAAGTGACTGGGGAAAGAATAAATGGCATCCCAACCACATTTATTATAGATCGAAATGGTTATATTGTTAAACGATATGTTGGCCCTAGATCCGAATCCATTTTCTATAACGACTTAAAACCTTACCTTTAATCTGAAAGGAAATACAATGCAACAATCCTACCGTTGGATGAGTATATCCACTTTTCTAGCATTTTCATTGCTTTTGGGGCAATCTTACTGGCAACAAGATGTTCATACTAAAATGAATATTGAACTAAGGCATCCTGCTCAAGAATTGCATAGTAATTCTGAAATAGTTTATATCAATCAATCGCCTGATGAATTAAATGAAATATATATGCATTTATATCCAAATGCTTTTCAGATTGGGTCTGTGAAATATAGAGAATATCTCGGAGGACAAGGAAGTCCATGGAGAGCAAAAATGTTCAAAAGTGGGTTAAAAGGATATGAAAGTAAAATTGATGTTTCCCATTTTCAAATCACGTCTAATGGGAATGATATTTTAGATACAATGACCATTGATGATACCATTTTGAAGGCAACATTAAGTTCTCCATTATCACCTGGAGATTCATTAACTATTTATATAGATTGGGTTCATCATGTTGGTAAAATGGCAGAACGTGCAGGATACGTAGATGGGCAATATAATATGGCTCAGTGGTACCCAAAGATGGTGGTATACGATGAGAATGGTTGGCATAATGATCCATTTCATGCTTCGGGTGAATTCTATGGAGAATTTGGATCTTTCGACGTTACTTTAAATGTTCCTTCTAGTTATATTGTTGGAGCAACGGGTACAATTGTTTCAGGTGATCCGGGCTGGGAATCTGTAAAAGTGGATACGTCAATTGATTATAATGTTTGGTTGGATATTTTCGAAGAGAATCAACCAGAAATTGATTCGACAAAAAGAAGAGAAGTTCGATTTGTCGCAGATGATGTGCATGATTTTGCTTGGGTCGCATCAGAAGAATTTTTATATGAATCTGGAGAAGTATTAGGAACAGATATACATGTACTTTATAATGCATCACGTGGGGAAGAATGGACAAAAAAAGTATTAGCTAAATCTATCCAATCGGTAGTCTGGTTATCAGAAAAATTCGGATCTTATCCTTATCCGCAAATCACTGTAACTGATCGGTTAAGAAGTGGCGGTATGGAATATCCAATGCTCGTAATGAATGGAAGTGATAGAGAAAGTTTAATTGTTCATGAAATAGGACATATTTGGTTTTATGGTATTATTGGTAATAATGAAGTAGATGAAGCCTGGCTAGATGAAGGATTTACAACGTTTCAAACCGCATGGTATATGCAGCATTATTATGAAGGTGGAAATGATATATCAAATCAAAGCGATTGGATGAAAAAATATGGAAAAATGACAGATCAACTCGATAAAGTGCATTGGTCTATGATTCGATATATCACAAGTGGAAATGATGAACCAATATCCCGCTCATCTTATCGATTCAAAGCTGGAAATGGATATCGGTATAATGCTTATATAAAGCCTGCACAAATGCATCGTGAATTAATGTACCTTCTTGGAGAAGAGACATATTTAGCTGGAATGCAAACATATTATGACCAATGGAAATTGAAACATACCAATGAGCAAAGATTTAGAGAAATCATGTCAAAATCGTCGGGGAAGGAATTAGATTGGTTTTTCGATCCATGGTTGCATGATACTCGTATTTTAGACTATGGTGTTGAATCATTTAATAAATCCAAAAATTCGAATGGAGGTTGGGACATTGAATTGGTCATTAAACAAAATGGAAATCGATTTATGCCACTAGATATAGAAACGATTCTAGAAAATGGAGAGAGTCACAGTCAACGTTGGGAAAACCACCTTTGGCGATATAGCGACACTTTAAAATATAACGTTTCAAGTAAACCGATAAATGTAATAGTTGACCCAGAAATTTCTTTATTAGATATAGATAGAAGAAATAATGCTTCATCTTCAATCCCCACAGAATGGATGATCGATATACAAGAAGCAAAATATCAACCAATTGATGCTTATGTTGGGAAATGGATGCCATCTATCCAGTTTAACGAACAGGACGAATGGATAGCAGGATTGTATCTAGATAAATCATATAATTTATACGAAAAAACAACAGGTTTTGTTGGGTTTGGCACTGGATCTTCAAAGGTCTATGGATCAATTGAAGGATGGCGGCGTCCCACACAATTGCCATCTAACACATCCATTGGGGGTCGAGTTTCATTCCTACCGGGGATAAACGAATTTCTATCATATTTAAAATGGACTATTAGCCCAAAAAACTTTATTCCATTTTATCAGAATATGACTCTTGGGTTTAGGATAACGGATGCCATTGATCAGACTAGAACTCATATGTTTGATGAAGGAAAAGTTGGCCTT
>CAZGFQ010000024.1:11511-16373 GCA_964525185.1 uncultured bacterium | reverse complement strand
GGATGCCATTGATCAGACTAGAACTCATATGTTTGATGAAGGAAAAGTTGGCCTTATAATGGGGCAATATGATTTTTCATTGGGGGCAAATTCTTTCCAATTCACTGCAGAATCAACACCAGGATATATTTCAGATTGGACATTTAGTCGAATTTCATTGAATGCTCGAGGTGGATATAGCAAGGGTAAAATTGGCTTTAGGTCACGCTTTATTGGTGGAAAAATTTGGAGCGAAGTGGGAGGTGTCCCATCACAGGAACGGTTTACAGTCGAAAGTGCAGGTGCGGGAGATTATTTCAATAAATCATATTTGAGAGATGAATCTAGTTTATTTGGTCATAGTGAATTAAGGAGCCAGTATCATGTTGCTGGAGACGGTAATTTACGTGGATTTATGAATTCAGATATTCCACTATCTGGTGTTGAGGCTTTGGTGGCTCAATCAATAGAATTATTTTATAAAAAATCAATTGATTGGCCATTTGAATTCGGTGTTGAATTAGCAACATTTTTTGATTCTGGACTTGTTTGGGGAAGTAAATATGAAGCAGGAGACGAAGGATTTGAAGGTGATTTTTTAGCAGATGCAGGCATTGGAATTCGAATAAAAAATAAGTGGCTTGGTAAAACCTTTTATTTTAGGGTGGATATTCCAGTAATGACATACATGGATGAATCAATGAACTTCGATCCTAATAAATGGATATTTAGTTTCCAAAAAGGTATTTAATCAAAATATTCTATTTGAGTAGTTTTTCTATATAACTCGTTCCAATTATATACAACAAAAGTGATTGAATAACACATCACCATAACTAAATTCTGATATGTTAGTTCGACTACGTCGATGTTGTAACAAGAAAACTTGATAATTATCCAGGAGGAGATTCATGTTAAAAAGCAGATTATTTTTCATACCATTTTTACTGTTTTTCACTACAAACCTTTTTGCGCAAGAAATTTGTCCACCCGAAAATTTAAGTGTTCTACCAGGAGACGGTCAGAATATAGTTATTTGGGATGAACCAATTGATCCATTTACCATCAGTTTTAACATTTGGCTGGGGACAGATTCTTGGCCAGGTGAAACATCTTGGGATTTACTATACGTAGATACAGGCGAAATTGTTGCTTCTGTTACGGAAGGTGAATTAACTGAAGGTGGCTCTGAATATACGTGGGATTACGAATTAGCTCATGGAGACTATGTGTTCACAATTTATGATTCTTGGGGCGATGGCATTTATGATCCAGGTGGATATATTCTTACTTTAGGTGGAAATGAAATTGCAAACAGTATTGGTTGGTCTGGCACAGAAGAAATTGTTGAATTTTCCACGACGGGGCGTTTTCAAATATCAAGCGTAACATATACAAATCCACTCCCATTTGAGAAAGGTGACAATGTAGATATTTCTTTTCTAAATAATTGGCCGACAAATGACCCGGTCATAATTAATTCTGTGCAAAATGAAATACCTTTGACACGTGATGTGCCAGAAGTATGTGGAGATTTTTCATATTATCAAATATATGATGGGGATGGTAATGCTCTTGGCACAACAACAGATCTTGAATTTGCTCACGATGGATTGACGAATGGAACAGAAGTGTGTTACACAGTAACTGCCGTCTATGCTGAAGGTGAATCAGTTGCATCTAATTCCGGATGTGCTACACCTGCAGATTGGACAGCTGAACCTGCAACAAATTTGATGTCCTTTCCAGGAGATGAACAAATAATTTTAAGTTGGTTACCTCCAGGTGGCGGAGGTGGAGGTGGAACTCAAGGTGATAATATGGATAACCCATTTATAGTAACCGGCGTTCCTTTTACCGATAATGGCACTACAGAAGGATTCACCGATGATTATGATGAAGAATGTCCTTATACTGGTTCTGAATCCAATGATGTTGTATATCTTTTTTCCACATCAGGTGGAACGTATGATTTTAGTATTTGTGAATCTGGTTATGATACAAAATTATATATTTATGATGGAGATGGTAACTTAGTTGATTGTAATGATGATGCATGTAACAATGCCGCTGGTGATGCATTTAGATCTTTGCTCGAAGGTATAGAATTAGCTTCAGGGATATATTATGTTATTGTTGATGGGTATGGATCTCAAAATGGCGAATATCAGCTAGATATTACAATGACTGGGGGTCGCTCATACGATTATTGCACCCTTAATAAAGAAGATGATTTTACACCAACACCAAATACGGAATATGATTTCCTTGGATACAATGTATATGTTGATGGATCACAGGTTAATACTGATATTCTTGTGAGTTCTACCTATTCAGTCACCGAATTATCTAATGAAGTATCATATGAATTGGGTGTTACTGCTGTGTATGAAGGTGATCCAAATTATGAAAGTGTTATGATTACAGTTACAGATGCTCCCGTTTATTTGTTTGGCGATATTTTTGGTTCAATTGTGGACCCAAATGGAGCCCCTCTTGATAGTGTTGCTGTATCAGGTGGTGGCATGACTGATACGACAGGAACGGACGGTACATTCACATTATGGAATTTAGTACCCGGTACGCATAATGTAACAGCACGTAGAGCAGGCTTTTATGCCTCAGATGCAGAAGTGACTGTTGTAGCTCAAGCGGATCCAACTGTTTTAGATTTTACTTTGGCGCCAGATATGCCTAACCCAGGTGGTTTAGCAGCTTATCCAGGCGACCATGAAGTTGACCTCATGTGGCGAACACCAGGAGGAATGCAATTATATGAACTTGGCTATGATGATGGAACATATGAAACATCGATAACGGGTGGAAGTGCCGAAATTGAACTTGCAGTTTATTTCTCACCAAATGTAGCTGGAGAATTACTTTCAGCTCGAATATTATTTACAGATATTGATGGCTTTGGATATGCATTGGATCCCGTTGAAATTAGAGTCTATACAACAAGTGAGACTGAACCTCCTTCACTGGTTTATACTGGTGAAGAATTAATGCAAGTAACTGAATTTGATGCTTGGCTTGATTATGACTTAACAGATGTAGTCCAATTTGATGAAGGTGGTTTCCTCTTAGGATTTAGATTTACGAGTGAGGCTGGCCCTGGAATAGCAAGAGATTCTGATGGTTATGTTTATGGTCACAGTTTTGTTTCATTTGGAGATGGAGAATGGACTGAAACAGGCGATTTAGGATTTCCTGGGAACTATATGATTCGAGCCATAGCAGCATTGGATGGTGAGCCAGAAGGTAGATCCGAACGTCAAATGGCAATTTTGTCTGGCGGTAATGCAGTTCAATCCTTAATAGAGTATGAAAATGTTACTGAATTTACTTATTCAGAAAATAATGTAGTTATAACACCTACACCCTTATCAAATGATGTAAGTCGTGATGATGAATTAGTGGAATACAATGTTTATGAAGTAAGTGGTGATGAACCTTCATTGGTGGCAACAACTATTGATACTTTTGCTACAATTTCCGTAGATGCAAACTATGAAACATATTGTTATAATGTTAAAGCAGTATGGAATACTGACTCTTATGGTGTGCTAGAATCGAAAGCATCAAATACCTCCTGTACAGTCCCTTTTACAATGGGTGATGCTGATTTTGATAGTGACGTTGATGTCTCTGATTTATTGTCTGTTGTTGACTTTATCCTAGAACTGACCGCACCATCAGAAGACCAATTTAGGAATTGTGATGTAAATATGGATGACGAAATCAATATTGCTGATGTGGTTATGATGGTGGACATCATGTATGGTAGAAATGATGGAGCACGTATTGCAGGATATGACCCAAATAGTGTCGCTTTTGTTGAGATTATGAGTGATTATAATCAATCAAGATTATGGTTGAATGTGGATTATGATAATTTGGTTCGAGGTGCACAGTTTGAAATTGAGTATAATCCTACTCTTATTTCAATTCAGTCTCCACAATTATCATTTGTTCAAGAAAATGTAATTGTAACAACTTCAGAAAAAACGCCAGGTACAATTTCTGTTGTTATTGCAAACCTTGTTGGGGGATCCATTGAAAAGACAGATGATGCTTTATTGTATTTCCCGATAGAGTTTCATGGAAATAAATCTGATGTTGCGAATATAGAACTAGATAAAGTTGGTATTGCCGATGTAGTTGGTAATATGGTTGCAACAGTGTCAAGATCATCTTCTGTTGATTTTAAACTGATTCCCGGATCTTTTGCTTTATATCAAAACTATCCAAATCCATTTAACCCAAAAACGGAGATTCAATTCGATTTACCAGAAAATGGAATAGTTGAAGTGGCTATTTACAATTTGATGGGTCAAAAAATCAACACATTGATTTCGGGCGAATTAGCGCCAGGATTCCATAAAATTGAATGGAATGGAAAAGATCTGAATGGTCAATCTGTTTCTTCAGGAATGTATTTTTATTCCTTTACATCCAAAGGATTTAAATCAACTCGCAAGATGCTCCTATTAAAGTAGGAGAAATGAGGAATTAAAAAAGCCCCTGCATGTGCGGGGGCTTTTTTATTATGGAACCTTCACAATATTTGTGCATAGAATTGATCGATAAACAATAAGGATTTCGATGAAAAAAACATTAATACTTTTATTAATTATAAGTTCTATCACTTTTGGACAAAATTCCATCGTCCAACAATTTAGTAATGCATTTGCAGATGTGGCTGAAAAAGCTAACCCGGCTGTTGTAACTGTATTGACGGATAAAATTGTTAAAATGCAGCAGTTTAACCCGAATAATCCTTTTCAATTTAATCATCCATTCCCACCCAATAATGGGAAACAAGAACGCCATTTAAATGCATTAGGGTCTGGTGTTATTGTTGATGAAAAAAACGGATATAT
>CAZGFQ010000024.1:0-11411 GCA_964525185.1 uncultured bacterium | reverse complement strand
GCGATTAATCCAGGAAATAGTGGTGGTGCTTTATTAAATATGGAAGGCGATTTAATTGGAATAAATACTGCTATTGCAACGGGAGGTTACGAAAAAGCGAATCGAGGCGTTGGATTTGCTATTCCTAGTAATATGGCTGCTAAAATCATGAATGATTTAATTCAAAAAGGATATGTGGTCAGAGCTTGGCTTGGGGTGTATATTCAAGAATTAGATGATGCAACAGCTCGAGCATTAAATTTAGATACAAGAGATGGTGCATTAATTAGTGATGTTATTGAGGATAGTCCTGCGAAAAAATCGGGTATAAAAGAAGGCGATTTAATTATTTATTTCAATGATGAAAAAGTTAGAAATCCAAGTAATCTTAAAAATGTAGTTTCTTCAACGGCTCCTGGTACAAAGAGTAAAGTAACATTAATTAGAGAAGGCAAAGAAGTCACATTAACGGTTTTACTTGAAGAAATGGAAAATGAAGATCGATTAACAAATGATACTGGATCATCTAGTGGAGCTAAACAATTTGGGTTGGATGTGGTAGAATTAACAAATCAATATCGAAATAAATATGGAATAAGTGATATTGATAATGGGCTAGTTATTATAGGTGTTAGCCCAAATAGCGATGCTTCGAATAAAGGAGTAACATCGGGTGATATCATCAAAAGAGTAGGGAGTAAAAAAGTGAAATCTGTGAAAGATTTTAATCGACTTATTGATCAGACAAAAATTAATGATACCATTCTTTTATTAATAAAAAAACCAAATGGAAATTCACGGTTTATAACTTTGAAGTTATAAATAATTTAGCCCAAAATAAAAAACGCTCCAATCGGAGCGTTTTTTATTTATGATCCAAGTTGGAAATCAACATCAATAAAACCTAATTTCCCGCCCTAATAAATCCAAAATACCAAAAATATAATGGCAATAAAAAAAGTTAACTCCAAAATAGATTTTGTACAGAATGAACATGAAATACTTGAGTTCTGGGCAGAGAATAATATATTTGAAAAACGTGTTAAGCAAAATAAAGGAAAACCGACCTGGAGTTTTATCGATGGCCCTATTACTGCCAATAACCCAATGGGGGTCCATCATGCGTGGGGGAGAACATTAAAAGATATATATAATCGTTATAAAGCAATGGATGGACATGAGCTCAGATACCAAAATGGATTTGATTGTCAGGGGCTATGGGTAGAAGTAGAAGTTGAAAAAGAATTAGGCTTCAAATCCAAAAAAGATATTGAAGAATTCGGTATAGAAAAATTTGTAAATCTCTGTAAAGAACGCGTCAGAAAATATTCTAAAGTTCAAACTGAACAGTCAATCCGCCTTGGGTATTGGATGGATTGGGATAATTCTTATTATACTATGTCAGATGAGAATAATTATACAATATGGGGTTTTCTTAAAAAATTATTTGATAGAAATAAAATATATCGAGGCTCCGATGTTGTGCCATGGTCTGGACGATCAGGTACATCTTATTCTCAAATGGAAATTATTGAAGGTAGAAAACTGGTAGCTCATGCATCTGTTTTTGTTCGATTCCCCTTGATTGGAAAAGATGATGAATATTTATTGGTATGGACGACAACACCGTGGACATTGACAGCAAATGTTGCCGCTATGGTTAATAAAAATTTGGAATATGTTAAAGTTAAAAGCATTGATGGATCGATTTATTATTTTGCCAAAGAAAATCTGGAATATCAGAGACTAGATAAACAATTCAAAGAAAAGAAACAGTGGGTAGATGGTGTCCCTAAATTGAAAACGATAGCTCAAATATTTAAAGAGCATGGTGGATATGAAGTGTTAGATACCATAAAAGGTGAAGATATGATTGGTTGGGCTTATGAAGGCCCATTTGATGATTTACCTGCACAATCCATTCCTGGAGGCTATCCTTTAAAAGATGAATCTCTCGAAGAAAAAGGTGTTAATGGAATTTTATGCCATAAAGTAATTGATGGTGGAAAAACAAGTATCGGACAAGATATTGTTGTTGCGGGAGAAGGAACGGGTATTGTTCATACGGCACCTGGTTGCGGTGATATTGATCATAAAATTGGAAGTAAAAATGGATTAGTTAATATTGCACCTTTAAATGCTGAAGCTAAATATATAGACGGTTTTGGTTGGCTTACTGGTATGAATGCTACTGAGAAGGAAACAACAGAAAAAATCATGACTCATTTAAAAGAATCAGGGTTTTTAGTCTATAAAGAAATGTATCCACATGTTTACCCACATTGTTGGCGTTCTGGAGATGAACTTGTGTTTAGACTTGTGGATGAATGGTATATCAATATGGACTGGCGTGGTGAAATAAAAAATATTGTCGATGATATTGAATGGACTCCTGAATGGGGAAATGAACGGGAGCATGAATGGCTAGACAATATGGGCGATTGGATGATTTCCAAAAAACGCTTTTGGGGCCTTGCATTACCCATCTGGACATTTGAAGATGGATCCTTTTATGTGGTGGGATCAAAAGAAGAATTAAAAGAATTATCGGTTGAAGGATGGGATGAATTCGAAGGACAAAGCCCACACAAACCATGGATTGATAAAGTTAAAATTCGCCACCCAGAATCAGGCTTAATAGGAACAAGAGTTCCAGATGTCGGAAACCCTTGGCTTGATGCTGGAATTGTCCCTTATTCTACACTTAAATATTCAACGGATCGTGAGTATTGGAAAAAATGGTTTCCAGGCGATTTTATAACAGAATGTTTCCCTGGTCAATTCAGAAATTGGTTTTATTCATTACTTGCTCTTTCAACCATTATGGAAAATAAAGCACCATTTAAAACATTATTAGGCCATGCGCTTGTTAAAGATGAAACAGGCCGTGAAATGCACAAATCATGGGGAAATGCAATTTGGTTTGATGATGCAGCTGAAAAAATGGGTGTAGATGTTATGCGCTGGATGTATGCAAATCAAAATATTGAGACCAATTTATTGTTTGGGTATGGCCCTGCAGATGATACAAGGAAACATTTAATTACATTATGGAATACTTATTCATTTTTTGCTACATACGCGGCTGTTGATGGTTTCACCCCTAACCCAGAATCGCTAAATAATGATTCATTAACTCACTTAGATCGTTGGGTATTGAGTAAAATGAATCAATTGATTGGGGATGCACGTGATTCTCTCGATCAATATCGTGTTGATTTATTTATGGGGAAATTTGAAAAATTTATCGACGATTTATCAAATTGGTATGTACGTCGAAATAGAAGAAGGTTTTGGAAGTCTGAAGATGATGGAGATAAACAAACAGCCTATCAAACTCTGTATACTGTTTTATCGACATCCGTTCAACTATTAGCACCAATACTCCCATTCGTGACTGAAAAAATTCACCAGAATTTGGTCAGAAATACAGATAAAGATGCAAAAGAGAGTGTACACTTATACGACTATCCAATACAAGACAAATCCCGAATTGACTTTGAATTAATGGAAAAAGTTGATGGTCTAAAAAAGGTTGTTGAATTGGGGCGCTCTGCTCGGAACCAATCGAATATTAAAATTCGACAACCGTTAAGTCAATTATCCTATGCTGTTGAAAATGATTCCATTGCTGCATTCATTGAAGAAAATAAAGAAACAATATTAGACGAATTAAATGTGAAAACGATCCAACGTATCACTGATTCCGGAGATCTTATTCAATATCATATTAAACCTAATTTAAAAACATTAGGCAGAAAGTATGGAAAAGGACTCAATTTGATTCGAACACTTTTAAGTGAAGTAGATACAGTTGAATTGATTAAAAATTTAAATGAAAATGAATATGTATCTTTAGCGCAAGATGCAGAAACCTTTGAAATATCAAAAGATGATGTTTTTATTGAAACGAAAGCGGAAGAAGGATTTTCTGCAGTGAGTGATTCTGGACTTACAGTTGGACTTTCTCTAACGATTACTGATGAATTATTGCAAGAGGGAATGGTGCGAGATTTAATCCGCCAAGTGCAAATGATGCGTAAAGATGCAGGATTTGCTGTGGAAGACCGTATAAAAATATATTGGGAATTAACTGAAGATATTTCTTCCGCAATGCTTAAATTCAAAGGCTATTTCTGCACGGAAACATTAACCGTTAAACTGGTAGATAGTTATCAATCTGGTAATTATAACCAAGAAATTAAAGTCGGAAATAATTTAATTAAAGTAGGGATAGAGAAGGTTTAAAGGGAAAATAATGACTACAAAAAAATATACAGCTGCAAAACTGAAAAAGTTTAGAAAAGCTATTGAAAAAAAATTAGAAGACATTTCTGGCGATGTTAATAGTATTAAATCTCGTATGGCCCATACCGGTAAAGGAAATGCCGGGTTATCTCAGGACTCAGTTTATAGTGTCCATATGGCAGATGCTGGGACAGATTCATACGAAAGGGAAAAAAGCTTTCAACTTTTAAATCGTGAATCCGATTATTTCAAATTTCTTGAATTAGCGTTAGAACGTATTGATAATGGCGATTTTGGCGTTTGTAAACTTTGCGGTGATTTAATACCAGAAGAACGTATGGAAGAAGTTCCAAATGCAACTAAATGTGTTTCTTGTAAAGAACGAGATAAATTGAATATTTAATATTATTACAATGAATGTTCTTTGGCTGACTGCAGGAATATTTTTTCTGGATCAGGCATCTAAGTATGCCATTAAAAGTTCCCTTACATTATATCAATCCATACCAATAATTCCTGATTTTTTTAATTTAACTTTTGTAACCAATAATGGGATTGCATTTGGAATCAATATTCCAGGTGGATTTATAATATTTAAAGTACTACATACCTTAATGACCATTGGGCTTATTTGGTATATTTGGCAAGAAAGAAAAAGCCATACTCTAGTCCGTGTTTCATTAGCATTAATATTAGCTGGGGCACTAGGTAATTTATACGATCGTTTGATTTATGGAAAAGTAGTTGATTTCCTTGATTTCATGATTGGTGATTATCATTGGTATATTTTTAATATTGCTGATTCTGCAGTAACAATAGGAATGATGATTTATATTTATTATACCTTTATAATTGAAAATAAAACACCTTCTATTCCAGATACCCCATCTTGAATAAAGGCTACCATATTTACGAAATGGAGAAATCCATTCGTTTAGATAAATATTTAGCCACTCTATTTCCTGAAATATCTCGTACACGAATTAAAAATTCCATTAAAACTGGCAATGTGTTGGTAAATGGTTCATCTACTAAACCGAGCTATCTACTTTGCGAAAATGACGAAATAAAATATGAATTCATAGTTGAAAATATAAAACAGGAACAAATGGAACCTGTTGAAATGGAATTAAACATATTATACGAAGATAATGATATAATATGTATAAATAAACCAGCGGGACTTGTTGTTCATCCAGGAGCTGGAAATCATACTAATACATTAGCAAATGGTCTTTTACATCATTTTAAATCATTATCAAATGTGAATGGAATTAGTAGACCTGGGATTGTTCACCGGTTAGACAAAAATACATCTGGTGTTATACTGATTGCAAAATCAAATATTGCTCACCACCATTTAGCGAATCAATTTCAAAACAGGACGATAAATAAAATATACAAGGCTGTAACTTGGGGCGAATGGAAGGAGCCTGAAGGTATATTAAATGGAAATATTTCTCGGAAAAAATCTGATCCAACAACATATACCGTTTCAATAGATGGACGAAGTTCAGAAACTAAATATGTTGTTACACACCAAAATCGTTATTTCTCTCTATTAACATTTATGCCGAAAACAGGTAGAACGCATCAAATTAGAGTCCATGCTACCGAAGAAAATCACCCCATTGTGTGTGATGATCCATATGGAGGTGGAATAAATAGAGCAAAAGGGTTTTTACCGGAAGTAGCTCTGAAAATGAAAAAAATTATAAAAAATATGGGTAGACATGCCCTTCATGCAGAACAAATTATGTTTCAGCATCCCACTGAAAAAAATCAAATAAATATTACAGCACCTTACCCTACAGATTTTGTAAATTTGATAGACTCTGTAAGGGATTTTGATGGCTAATATCTTTGATGATAGATTAAGAGACTTTATAAAATATATTAGAGATGAGAGACAATACTCTCATCATACTGCTAAAGCCTATGAAAAAGATTTAACAGATTTTAATTTATTCATAATTGAATATTACGGTAGTAGTATAAATGATTATAATTCTGTAGATAAACTTGGTATCCGCCATTATTTAGGAAAAAATTTCGAAGAAGGAGCTTCTCCGAGGACCGTAGCAAGGCGATTAGCATCTATCAAATCTTACTTTAAATATTTATTTCAAACTAATTTTATTCAAAAAAATCCTTCAATCCATGTAAAAACACCAAAGATTGGGAGGAAATTACCATCCTTTATTAATGATAAAGTTATGGATACATTGCTAGGCCTTCCAGACCAATCGACGCCTAAAGGATTACGAGATAAATCTATTATGGAATTATTTTATGCAACCGGTATTCGCCTAAGTGAATTAGTAAATTTAAATGTTGGCGATATTAATTTTAGTCAAAACCTTATCCGAGTGCGCGGCAAAGGAAACAAAGAGCGAATAGTCCCTTTTGGAAATGCTGCACATAATGCCATAAAGGAATATGGTACCAAATATGGAATATCATTCGCTAGTCATGAAAACCAATTGCCTATTTTTTGCAGTGTAAAAGGAAAAAGAATATCTGTTAGAACGATCCAAAATAGAATAAATGGTTATTTGACCCAAGTGACTGTTGGAGAACGATTGGGTCCCCATATGTTACGTCATTCATTTGCAACAGCTATGATTGATCATGGGGCAGACATTAGAGCAGTTCAAGAATTCTTAGGACATGCAAGTTTATCTTCTACACAAATATATACTCACATTAAACCAGAAAAATTAAAAGAAGCTTTTAAAAAATCACATCCACACGGATCATAAAGGAGACATCATGGTGCAACCACAAGACCTTGGATTAGAAAAACTAGGTTTAACACATATTGAACGTATCGAAAGGAATCTTCCTGTAGAAAGTTTAATTGAGGATACAATTCTTCAAAAGAGTGGGAAAATAGGTATGCGAGGTGCCATAATGGTTGATACTGGTAGGTATACTGGTCGTTCACCAAAAGACAAATATTTTGTAAAAGAGCCAACATCTCAAGACCATTTGTGGTGGGGCGAAGTGAATCAAGAAATAAATGAAGATGTATTTGATGAATTATTCAAAAAAGTCATTAATCGATACAATCAAGCAGATGATTCGAATACATATGTATTCGATGGGTTTGCTGGTGCTGACCCTAATTATTCAATAAATGTTAGGATGATAGCCAAAAAAGCATGGCAAGCTCACTTTGTGCATAATATGTTTATTAGGCCTACTGAGGATCAGTTATTGAATTTTATTCCGGATTTTACAATCATTAATGCATCTGATGTTTTTAATGACCATTTTGAAAAACATGGTATGAATTCTGAAACATTTATTATTTTCCATATGGGTAAAAAAATAGCCATCATAGGAGGGACAGAATATGGCGGTGAAATGAAAAAAGGTATTTTTTCTGTATTAAACTATATGCTTCCATTAAAAGGAGTACTTGCAATGCATTGCTCTGCAAATGTTGATGAAGATGGGAAAAATGCAGCCATATTTTTTGGGTTAAGTGGAACGGGAAAAACAACCCTTTCTACAGACCCAGAGAGGCCCTTAATTGGAGATGATGAACATGGCTGGTCTAATGATGGTATTTTCAATTTTGAAGGAGGGTGTTACGCAAAAGTCATTGATTTGAATCCTGAATATGAACCTGGGATTTATCATGCCATTAAACATGGTGCCTTACTCGAAAATGTAGTGTATGATGAAAAAACTAGAAATGTGGATTTTTCAGATAGTTCTAAAACGGAAAATACACGGGTTTCTTACCCAATTGATTTTATTGATAATTCTGTGTTTAGACAGGGGAAACCCAGTATGTCTGGTCATCCTGAAAAAATAATATTTCTTACATGCGATGCTTATGGTGTATTACCACCTGTATCCAAACTTTCGCCCGAACAAGCTATGTATCATTTTATTAGTGGATACACAGCAAAGGTGGCCGGAACAGAACGCGGTATCACAGAACCTATTGCAACATTTTCACCATGTTTTGGGGGTCCATTTTTAACACTTCATCCAACAAAGTATGCTGAATTATTAAAAGAAAAAATGGAACAATATCATGTCCCAGCGTATCTAGTAAATACCGGTTGGATTGGGGCAAGTGCAATTTCGGGAGCAAAGCGAATTTCGCTTCCGTTGACTCGCTCAATAATTCATGCTATTTTAGATGGAACTATTGAAAATAGTGAGTATGAAATTGATGAATATTTCAAATTTCAAATTCCAACTTCACTTGGTAATATTGATTCAAATATATTGAATCCTAAAAAGGCTTGGGTAAATTTAAATGAGTACCAAGCTGTGGCCGAATCACTTGTTCAAAAATTTCAAAATAATTATACTAACTACGATTTAGGCGATCCTGACATATTAGGGGCAGGACCTTCTATTTCATAACTCGGAGGAAACATGGTTATAGAGTTCACCGCACGTCACTATCATGCACCTGATAATGTTCGGGAGTATGCAGAAAATGAAGTAAAACGATTAGAAAAATACAATGATCGTATCACACAATGTCAGATTATACTGAGTCATGAACATAATGATCATATTGTTGAATTAAATTTGTCTGTTCCAGGGAACAAATTTAATTCAAAAGTGTCTTCCGGAAACTTAACAAAAGCTGTAGACCTAGCTGTTGATAAAATGGAAGTTCGATTGAAAAAGTTTATGGATAAGCGAAACGCTCATTAAGTAAAGTCTATGAAAGCAATTATCCCTGTTGCGGGTTATGGGACTCGCATGCGTCCTCATACGGATCACGTCCAAAAAGCGCTTATTCCAGTTGGTGGAAAGCCTGCCTTAGCACATATCGTAGAGCCGCTCTTTGCCGCTGGAATTAATAAAATAACTTTTATCATTGGGCATTTAGGGCATCAAATTGTTGATTTTATGAAACAGTATGATGGCCAATTTCAATATATTGAACAGAAGGAAATGTTAGGCCTAGGGCATGCTGTCTTACAAGGATTAGTCGAAGAAAACGAGGAAGTGCTTCTTCAATTAGGTGACAATTTCTTTAATACCAATATAAATGATTTTCTTCATAGCCCAACAAATAGAATAGCCTTAGCCAAGGTTGACGACCCAAGACGATTTGGAGTTGTTGAATTAGATAATAATCATATTATTGCATTTCATGAAAAACCAGATAATCCACCTTCAAATTTTGCTATTAGTGGATTATACTTTTTTAAAAACCAAATTAGTTTGAAAAATGCTATTGAGACTTTAATTGAGCAAAATATAACCACTAAAAATGAATATCAAATAACCGATGCTTTTAAAATAATGTTAGATCAAGGTGAAACATTTGAACCTTGGGAATGCGGTTGGATGGACACAGGTGTACCAGATACATTATTGCAAACAAATAGTGAACTATTAAATAGATTTGGCAATCAGGAAAAATCAGATTTTATCACCCCACCTGTTTATATTGGGGAAAATGTTACAATTACAAATTCAAAAATAGGACCGAATGTAACCATAATGGACAATTCAAATATTATTAATTGTACCATATCAGACTCAGTTGTACTTAAGAATTCTAATCTTAGTGAAAAAAAACTATCTCATTGTGTTGTAGCGAAAGATGGATCTGATATTTGTTAAGGTGTTCGATGTATCGTTTTTAAATCAATCCCTTTTAATCTAGGTTGTTTTAAATCCCCATATATTTTCAACACAATTTTATCGCCTTCTCGATGTAAAGATTGTCTTGTTTCAGTCTCCCATTGGTGAATGGCTTTAGATAAACCAGGCGATAAATGGCTTATTACTATTTCACTATTATGGAATTCATAATGATGCTCTTGTCCACCAAGTTCATTAATATGGATATGAATTATGATGTTCATTTGTGCAAATGGAGTGCGAATAATTAGGTGTACTTTCCCACTACCGTCATCTAACAATTCTGTATTTATTTGTAATTGTCTAATCTTAAAAAGGCCATTGTAAATACCAATTGTTTCAGTCAGGTTTTTTATTTCTGGTTGTTCATGTATTTCTTCAGGTATTTTAATTTCTAAATTGCGAAGTATAATAGATCCTATAAATTCTTCCAATGAAGGGGTGTCTTTTCTATTATTCATTCTTAAATGGACATCTCTTAATGAAATGCCATAGTTGCCAATATGGAAAGAGAATTGTTGTTCTAGATTCTTATCTGGAGTCGCAATAATCGCATAATTATGTAAGTTGAATTTTCCTCTTTTTAGTGAAAAAGAAATATCCTTGGAAGCGTCGGATATTTCCACATTTAATTGAGATATAAAATCCAAAATAATTTTTTCTATGTTAATAGAGAATACCCAATTATTCCATTCTTTTTGATTAGGGTTTGATATACCATACCCGGACATTTCCCAACTTAATAAATCAAGTTCAATGACAAGTCCTTGTCCCATAATAAATTTATTAGAACTTGTAGCTCTAATTTTAGTGGGAGAAATAATGCTAAATGTCCACTCCCATTGATTAAATGGGTGTGATGAAGAAATGAGATAACCTTGGTCGAAAAGAACCTGAACTGATTCAGCTGGAGATGGATTATTCTCATAATACAGTTCCATTGCTCTTCCGATGAGTTTTAAACCTAGAGTTGGTGTACTAATTCGCTTTTCTTTTAATTCTGCTAATATATTAGATATAATATCTGGCGTTTTTGCATTTAATAAAAAGTTAAATTTATTTAATGTATAATTTGGACCACTAAAATTAATGTGTGTAACATGAGAATTATTTTTAGCGGTAATGTTCATACCCACATCATTAAAACCAAAAACCATTTCATCGATAGATAATGATCCTTCATTAACCAAATTAGATTCTAAAGAAAAGTCAATATCTAATCCAGTCAACTTCAATGACAATTCACCCAATGATAATTGTCCAATGCCATTATTGAAATTTTGACTATGTACAGGAGTAGAATTATTAATGACAAATATAAAAAATAGGATGAATAGGCGGGCATTAGACATTGTTTTATAGCGGATTAATTTTCGGAGATAAATATATCTTTTTCTTCTGACAAAGTTGTCCATAGGTACCATAATGTTAAAACAATCGGATAGAAAAAGATATAAGAACTATATGTATGAACTTGATTCCAGAATTCAGGGAAATAACCATCCGTAAGAACAAAAATAGAAATGCGCAGAATATTTGAAATATATAATAGA
>CAZGFQ010000023.1:0-36363 GCA_964525185.1 uncultured bacterium | reverse complement strand
GAATTCAAATCCACTTTATTGAAAATTTTCCCAATGCGCCCATCCTTTTCAATGAGAAACGTTTGTCTCGACGTAAATAAAAATCGATGGACACCATACGTTTTTCCTGCCTCCTTTTTACTATCAGAAAGGAATGTAAATGGAATATTGAATTTTTCTTTGAATTGTTTCAAAGCTTCAGGTGAATCATAACTCAAACCAAAAACAGTAATATTTTGATCTTTAAAGTCAGCAAACGCATCGCGGAACCCGCACGCTTGCTTGATTCATCCAGGTGTTTCTGCTTTTGGGAAAAAATACACCACAACGTGCTTCCCACGATAGTCAGAAAGTGTATGATAAACACTATCCTGATCCATCAATGTAAAGTCCGGCGCCATATCACCCACCGATAATGTATTTTGTCCAAAAAGAATATTTAGCATAAATAGATTTATTAGTATTCGTTTCAAAATAAAGAATTTCCCTTTAGTAATTCTACGGTGAAATCTACAGAATAAAATGTTTCATCGCACAGGAACAATGCCATTAAATTGCCCGCCACTTATGAAACGATTCTTGCCCCCTAAAACCATTTTCTGTCTTTTCTTAATCTTCATATTTTTCGGATGTGGAGAGAAACAAAAAAGCATCTATGAAGAAATAGATTTCTCTGCCATCCCAACGGATGTTATGTCCAATGGTGAATCGGTATATGCACGGTCTTGTTTCGCCTGCCACACATACGGACTCAATGGTGCTGCATCTTTGGAGGACACAAAAGTTTGGGATCAAGCTGGTAAAAAAGGGATTGAAATTTTATATCAGAATGTATTGCAGGGATACACCGGGATGGAAGGTGTCATGCCTCGAAAAGGAAATTGCTGGAATTGTAGCGAACATGATATTCGGAATGCTATTGTTTATATGTATTCCCATGTTATAGAAGCGAAAAATGGGTCTACACATTAAGGTAATCCAACTATATTATTCATACAGTGACAGTAAATCGCTTGCCTGTTAGGGAATAAGACATTTCTATTTTCTTCCTTCGATGTAGGGTAAAGGGATTTTTCTATTAGTCTAAAATGGGCTTTTCATACTTCGTTGAACTGATGACAGGGGATTTTGATTTTCGATTAATCGTTTTATTTATCAATTTCTAAAATTCTCCATAAATAAAATGTCCTCCTGAGTGTGACATGAATGGTTCGAGAGTTTTTCGAGATATGCTTCATTGAACTCAGCATGACGTATAAGAAAGTCTTATTTTATTGAATCTAGAAAATATCCAAAATATACAAGAATATTATATCCGACGTAATTCACCCAAAATACTTCATTGGAATTCCGATTATTTGCATATTTAAAATTGTAAAATGATTTTGCAAAGAATCCAGCAGATAATAGATAATACCCAATTGAATGTATGCCTGGCTCCTGCACCATAGCATTTTTCACGCCTGCTACACCCATAAAAGCATCAAATCCGCCTGCAAATTGTTTCCCATACCATTTATCTTGGCTGGCTAAATAACTGACACCACCAAAGGTTGCTTGTTGGAGAGAAATGTACCCCAATTCTTCCATAATTGATGTTTGTGCAAATAAAGGCGTTGTTAATATGGCCAAAAGAAAAAATAACCCTATTTTCATAATAATCCCTTTCCTTCTATTTTACAAAAGCCATTTTTTGAACGCCGCGCTTTAAACCATGACGCAATTCCAAAAAATACACTCCACTTCCAAAGCGAGACGCATTCCATTGAATTTCATAATTCCCCGGTTCAATGTCTCTATCGAGTATTGTTTCTACAAATCGTCCTTGAATATCAAAAATATTTACCGATGTTTTTTCATATGAATCTACTGAAAATTGTATGGTTGTTTCTGGATTAAAGGGATTAGGAAAATTGGGAAATAAAGCGAATTGATTTGGCAAAATATCTGTTTCCGATTCCAATTCAACATTAAACCCGAAAAATGCCAATAATCGTCCAGCTAATGCTTCTTTTTCTTGATCATTATAAATCGTTTCGAAAGGAAATCCCATCACAACTACACGTGCATTCATTTGGCTCCCCGGGACAACTCCACTGAATTGAGTCGCTGCAATGAGCCCATTTGAATACATTAATGCCGGTGTTGATCCACCAGTTGGTGAAAATGCATCTGGATAATTTTCTTCATATACACCATGACTTCCATCATCATAATGTAGAGTTAGTCCATCAAAGAGCGTCCCTTCTACCCCGTTAACCGTATAAGCATTAGCATCATCCGATCCATAACCCGTTTTTAAATAATCATGAATAAAATCTCGATCGGTGGACGATCCCATATTATCTAAATCCCACGCCACTTCTGATCCAGATACAAATAATCTTCCCCCATCCATTAAATAATTTTTTACTTTATTTTGTTCTGCAACAGAAAAAGTTTCATGCTCCGTACTTTCATCCCCCAACAACCAGAATACAGCTGTGTATTGACTCAATTGGACGGATCCATCGATGATAGCATCATTATCCGCTGTATCAAAAGAATATCCCCAAGGATGCAATGCCAACCCCATTCTCTTGGCAAAATTATGATAGGGAAATGCATAACTGCCATTCGTGCGGTCAAATCCATCAACGATTAAAATATCTTTATATTCATCTGTTTGATATGTTCCATAAATATCCGAAGAAAAACTTTCGGAAACACTATCTACTTGAGATACACTGGTCATTTTAAAAAAGACAGGATTATCATTTTCATTGGAAAATTGAATAGTTGATTCAGATGATTCAATATCACTTAATAAGGACCATCCAGACCCTATTGTGTGTGTATAAAGATGAAACCCGGAAATTGAATCCGGGTCTTGAGCGTGCCATGCTAATGATATGCTATCTGTCCAAACAATAGATCGTACGTCTGTTCGTGGTATACTCGCCGGTGACCCTTCCATTCCTACATAATATCTTGGCGTATAGGACGTTAGTTGACTCAAATTATATGTTCGATAACTCACTTTCCAGTCCGCAGCAGATGCTTCTACAACCAAAAAGGATCCATCTGTATTTCGCAGGACAACCATCCGAACGTGCCCTACCTTATGGATAGCATCTCCCGGTCCTAAATCATTCCAATTATCGTAAGCAATGGTAATATCATCATCCATCATAGCTGTGGAATAATGGGACGATAAATTCCAGCACCGCGATACAAATCCGGAACAATCCACGCCGACAGCATAAGAACTGACACACCAATTTGTACTGCAATCAGTCGCCTTATCTCCAGCATATTTTCCATCATCAATGCCATTATTAAATCCGTCTAACGTATAAAATCCACCCCATTGATAAGGTACATGATAATTGGTTCCCACTTGAACCCAGCCCGGTGTTTCTACCGTTACACCATTGGGGTCCGTAATGGGACCTCCTGTAATATTTCCCGCATCTGCAACCCAATCATAGCTTACATAAGCCCCCGCCATTTCCAACGCTTCTTCCGGAGTAACCGGTGGATAATTATAGGATTCCCTTTCTTCATTGTCATTGGGTTCAGGTTCATGGAACTGATTTGGGCGTGTATTATAATGGACACCTTCTAATAAATGATTTGGGAGAGAATAAACAGATCCTTCATCCATTTCGCTATCATCTTGAATCCAACCACTTATGGTTAATCCATCACTTCGAGAATTCATCATATATAAATTGCCTGATTCATCAACATAAAAGGGATCTTCAATAAATGAATAATCAACATTTGGAATTTGGAAAATTGCTTTTGTTCCTCCATTGGTATCATATAAACCAATGATTCGATTTACATCTAATGGAACGTTCTGAATAATGGTTTCCACATATACATAATGATATCCATTTGCATTTTTCCCAAGGTATTTTCCAGACCCAATCATATCCGATTGCACGATAGTAAAAGACATTTCTTCCCCATTGATCCTTAATGTATAATCATTTTCACGTACCACTAGGATGGAGGATATTTCCTTAGAATTATTTGTGCGAACCGATTCGGATATTGACTTTCGCTCAACAAATTCATTATGAATAAATGTTTTTGTCGATTTAGTAACAGGATTTATAATGTGTATTTCATTATTCAAAACAGTAAAAGATGTAGGTCCAAGTGTAAATCCAGGTACATCTTTTATTTCCATTTGATGATCACTCTCTCCCCACGGAACATATAATAATTCCTGGTAAGTATATTGGGCTTTGATGAATCCCAGCAATATGAGACTCATAGAAATGAATTTTCGCATAGGTAGAATGTACGAAACCTATTGAATGGGAATCCAATTCATATATCAAAATATTCTCATGAAATCCTATACTTTTGATGGGGAATAATCCTTAAAATTCCCAACACAATTTTTAGAAACAATATGCCAAAACATCCATTATTCGATTTGATTAAAAATGAGCCCTTATTTCATTCCTTAGCGGAAAAATATGGGACACCGCTTTATATCTATTCCAAGGATCGTTTGACTCAAAATATTCAAACATTAGATCAAGCACTTGAAGACCATTTTGAGTCTCATCATATTTGCTATACGGTGAAAGCCAATAATAATCCCCACTTAATAAAAACCTTAAAATCAATGATTCCTTCCCTAGGAGCCGATTGTGCCAGTCCGGGAGAAATAGCTATTGCAGGAAAATCCGGTATTGCTGGGAAAGATTGTATTTATACAGGGAATTATGAATCACCAAATGATTTATCCTATGCATTAGAAACAGGTGCTCATATAAATTTAGATGATATTTCATCCTTTCACCGATTGAAAAAAATTGGATTACCAAAAGATATTTCATTTAGATTAAATCCGGGCTTTGGTCGCGGCGCCTTTTCTCAAATTGTGACAGGTGGAGAAAATTCTAAATTTGGCGTCCCCCATTATGACATTGTAAATGCATATCGATTAGCAAAAGAATCGGGAATCACATCATTTGGAATACAATGCATGACCGGTTCCGGCGTTTTAGATCCAGAATATTATCCCAACCTTATTTCTGAAATTTTAAAGACCGTTGGAAAGCTTAAAGATGAATTAAATATTCATATGGATTATATCAGTCTTGGCGGTGGGTACGGCATTCCATATACAGATGAAGATTCGCCCTTAGACTTTTATGCAGTCTTTAAACAGGTCGCTCGAAATTTCAACGCATTTTTCGAATCTCGAAATGAATCAAAACCAGCACTTTGGATTGAACCGGGCAAATCTGTCGTTGGGGATACGGGAATTTTATTGACGCGTGTAACAGGGAAAAAAGAAAGTTATAAATCTTATATTGGTGTAGATGCTGGCATGGAAACATTAATGCGTCCAGCCTTGTATGATGCTTATCACAGGATTTATAAAGTGGGTGATCCAGAAGCTCAACAATCAACAAAGGTGGATATTACCGGGCGAATTTGTGAAAATACAGATCGGTTGGCAAAAGATCGATTATTTCCAGATGTACATGAAGGGGATTTTTTAGCAGTTATGGATGCGGGTGCCTACGGATTTACCATGTCCCACCAATTTTGTACACGCCCACGAGCAGCTGAAATATTATTAGATGGAGAAAAACCGATCTTAATTCGTCGTCGAGAAACAATAGAAGACATATTTAGGTATTGCTATGAATAAACTGTTTTCATTTATTGTTTTATTCTCTTTCCTGTCTGCACAAAACCACATGGGGATTCATCAAGAACAATCAGATTATTATAAAATTCATTTTGATGAATCATCTCGGCAACAAGAATCTGGACCCAATTATCCCAAATCCAACCGAAATAGGACACCTTCTAAAGAGATTTTTGGATATCACCCTTACTGGATGGGGACAGCATGGCAGAATTACAATTTTGATTTAATTACAACACTGGCCTACTTTTCTGCAGAAGTAAATGCGAATGGAAGTTTAGGTGATATTCACGGGTGGCCAATCACTGGACTGATTAATGAAGCCCACGCTCATGGGACAGATGTTGTTTTATGTGCAACATTATTTAGTAGTAGTGATATAACAACATTATTGAGTAGTGCTACATATAGACAAAATTGTATTGATAATTTATTAGCGCAAGTCCAAGCTGGAAATGCAGATGGTGTTAATATTGATTTTGAATCATTCCCATCGTCGCAACGAGACAATATGGTCACCTTTATTACAGATCTTACTGAAACGTTTCATACAGAAATTCCCGGTTCGCAAGTGACTTTAGCCATGCCAGCTGTGGATTGGAATGATGCGTGGGATTATAATGCATTAGCCTCAATTAGTGATGGACTTTTCATTATGGGATATGCTTATTATTGGAGTGGAAGTTCCACATCTGGACCTAATTCACCCCTCACTGGCTCTGGCTATAACCTCACATGGACTGTGAATGATTATTTAAACAAAACAAATAACCAAGCAGATAAACTTATTTTAGGTGTCCCCTATTATGGGAGAGAATGGCCTACAGAAACCGGGGAAGCCGGATCTGCAACAACTGGCAGTGGCGATGCAAAATTTTATGCGGAAATGGAAGGCCTTGCGTTATCATACGGTAAACTTTGGCATGAATCATCTCAAACACCTTGGTATCGATACGAAAACCCTAATTGGATTCAAGGATGGTATGATGATAGTTTATCGTTATCGTTAAAATACGATTTTGCCATTGAACAAAATTTAAAAGGTGTTGGTGTTTGGGCATTGGGGTATGATGGAAATAATTCTGAATTATGGGATTTATTTTCTGCAAAATTTGGAGCAACAGCTCCTCCCACAACCCCCCATCGCATTTCCATGAAAAATACATCGAATGGATCTGTCATAGTTCAATTTCAAGGTGCAGATACTGCTGATGAATTTTTTATTTATCGCCGAAATCCATCCACAAATACGGATGAATTATTTTCCACACATCAACAACGCCCAATTGTGATGGACGATTTGAATGAAAATGAATTATATTTATTTTCGATTCGAGCATCAAATAATCACGGAGAATCTCCCCAAACGGAAGTTTTAGGCATTGTTCCATCGTCTGAACCCGTTAAATGCTTAATTGTAAATGGGTTTGATCGTGTCAATGGGACAACAAATACATTTGATTTTATTCGCCAGCACGGCGGTGCCATTTTTGAGAGTGGATATGCATTTGATTCTGCTACAAATGAATCCATTATGCATGATGATGTAGACTTATCCCACTATCAATTTGTGGATTGGATTTTGGGAGAAGAAGGTACAGCCACAAGTGCATTCATTGGATCAGAACAAGATCGAATCGCGTCATATCTTGAGAATGGCGGTTTCTTTTTTGTATCCGGTTCAGAAATTGGATATGATTTATCAGCCCAGGGCAGTACATCAGACCAAGCATTCCTCGAAAATTATTTAAAAACAGAATATATCTCTGACGCTGCGGGCGGACATCAAGGAACCTATAGTGGTTATGGTATGACAGGGACGTCACTCGATCAAGTGACAAATATTACTTTTGATAATGGAACGCATGGCACCTATGACGTAGATTGGCCTGATGGAGTCAAGCCAGTGAATGGTGGCGCAGTTTGCGCAAAATTCAATAGTGTGGATTATAATGCCAATGGTGGAATGGGTGTGCAATATACAGGACCTTTTGGGCCAAGCTCACTTGATGGTGGTGTGATATTATTGTCGGTAGGATTTGAAACCATTTATCCGGCATCAAAACGAAATGAAGTTATGAATCGAATATTATCTTTTTATGAAACTGAATTATCAACAAATGATCATACTACAATTCCTGCACCCAAATCAATTACAATTCATTCCCTTTATCCCAACCCAACTAATACATCTTTTACAATTGATTATACCACTTCTTCCCCTGATGGAAGTGCCACTATATCAATATTAAATATAAAAGGGCAACTCATATTAGAAACAATACAGAAGAATCTATCAGAAAGTCGCCAATCCTGGACATGGAATGGACTAGACCAAAAAGGATTGAATGTTCCAACAGGGATTTATTTAGTCCAAGTGAGGAACCAACATCACATTGCAACCCAAAAAGTGACATTATTAAAATAATTTTATGCAGATAACTTTTATTATTGCACATTACGATCCTGGATCGAAAGGTGAATGCCGTCAATCATTTGTGCGTACACTTGATACAATTCATGCCCAAAAAGAAGATTTTAATGTTGAAATTATTGTTGCAGATGATGGTTCAAAATATGAAGATGATTTTTCAACTTTTTCTACCAATACAATTAACCAAAATGGGCGAACGATTCACCATTTGAAAGATGATGAATTAGATTCATGGCTTAAAAAAGAAGATTATAATTTCCCGGAAATCAGTCATTGGCTTTATTTACCAAAAGATAAACCATGTATGTCTAAAGCGCGGGTCCTAAATGCTGCCATTTCATTAGCCAAAAGTGATTTGTTATTCTTTCTAGACGATGATAATTATTTTATTTCTGAAGATACAATCAAACAAATTATTCAATTATATGAAGAATACAGCTTAATCATTGGACAAATAAAAGATGGAAATGGGCGATTCCGCCCCTATCATAGTTATCGCGTACAAGGCACAACGATTGGTGTGAAAAAATCCATTATGGAAAGTATGGGTGGATTTGGAGAATGGACAGAAGATATATCCTGTGGAGTGGATTCCGATTTATTTATGAAGCTATATGATGCTTTTTCAAGGGACTCTGAGTTAAAAGCGTGTTATACCAGTCGCATTCAAACGGTTGATAGCTTGAGTAAACGATGGCGTCCTTTTATACCTACTTTTTTTAGAAATCGAAGAGCTAAAATTGCATTTAAAGAAGAATATAATTGTCCAAACTACAGAAGTGTTCGCCATAACCCTTCCCGCAATAAAACAAACTGGATTAAGGATTTAACATAAAGTAATGCGTATTTCTCTCATTATGCCCACTTACAATCGCGATTTTATCATTGAGTTGGCGATTCAATCAATCATTCACCAAGCACCCCATGAATCTGACGTAGAATTATTTATTGGAGATGATGGGTCAGATCTAAGTGAATCAGTTATTCAGAATATAAATAATACAAATCCAAAACTCACAATTCATTATGAAAAAATGGATCGCATTGCATTATCGGATAAATTAAATATATTAGTTCGCAAATCAACTGGAGATTATTATGGCATTATTGGAAGTGACGATTTCCAATCTCCGTATAAAATTTCTGGTTTCGAAAAAGCACTGTCCCAAAAAGGTGGAGATGTATTTGGGCAATTCCAATTTATTTACCACGATATCATATTTAGACATTCAAAATTATGGACTCAAAATAGAGATTTGGATTTTTTCAAAGCGGGGTCATTTTTAATAATGAAACGATCTATTTTTGATGAATATAATGGTTATAATCCCGGACTTTGGCGAGCCATTGATTCGTCCCTTGCAGAAAAAATTGATTGGGAAAAAGTTGAATGCACCAATGTGGAAGAAGTAGAACCAAAAGTAATTCATTCTTCTATTGCCATCCAACATATTGATAATATATGGAGACGAAAATCAAAGGGATTCCGCCGGAAACAAAAACAAACAGCTAATTATTTAACTGAATCAATTGACCTAAATCTCCAAAATGAAATGGGAGCAACATTTGATACTTATTCCCGTTTAAGAGAGAAAATGGTAAAAGATTTATCCATCATAAAAAAACTTTATCTTATTCTGAAAAAATGAATATTGCCTTTTTCCAAAACACGTTTTGTACTCGAGCATTAAAACAAGCTATTGCGTTGCGTCCTCATGTTAATCGCCTGATTGGAATCACATCTCATAAAAAAAAGGTGCGTTCTTTCCATAAAGGATTTTCCGACTCTATTTTTGATCAGGAATATTCAGGAGTTTCAACCATTGAAGATTTTCAACACATTATTCAAAAAGAAAATCCAGATATTGTTCATTGTCACAATTTTCCGGATTCGCAAGCAAAGCTAGCATTGGATTCTCGTCAGTCCTTTAAATACAGAGTCATCCACGATATCCACGACCATGGAACCTATCAATATCAAAATTTGACACCGGAGCAATCGGAAGAAGAACGATTTGTAGAATCGAACGCAGATGGATTGATTTTTGTGTCGGATTTAAGCAAGAAAGTGTTAACAAAAGATCGCTCCCTTTCGGACCAATCCATTGTGATTCATAGTAAACCAAATAAAAAGTTTATTCCAGATGTAAAATCAATCAAAAAAAAGAAATCCTTTACGCTTGTTTATCAGGGAGGCACCCATTCGGCACCTGGGCATCATAGGAATTATATGCATGTATTTGAAGCTATAACAAAATCAGGACAAAGAATTGATATATATAGTTCTACACTACACAATTTATTAAAAAAACCGCAACGCGTTATATATCGAGATTACAATAATATATCTTCATTATTAAAAATGCATAAAGCTGTTCGACTTGAAAAGCTGTACCAAAAATTATCTCAATTTCATGGTGGTGTATCTATTCTTTCAGGCGAAAATACGCCTTACCAGCAGTTAACGATTCCAAATAAAATTTTCGAATATGCCGTCTGCGGACTCCCATCTATTGTGGATAGCAAATTTGAAGCAATCCGTGACTATGTTGTTGATGAAAAGATGGGAATTATTGTAGATGATTGGTCTACATTTTCCCCAGACTCTATCCTCGATATGCAAAATGATATTATAAAACGCCAAGATGAATTTTGTATGGAATCAGAAATTGGAACGCTTGTTTCATTTTATAAAAGTATGATTTAAATCCATGCCACTTTTTAAGAAACATAAATTGGGTGCTCCCAATGTTAATAAGGTAGAACGATCAAAATCGTATTATGATCAAAAATATGAAAAAGAATATCACATTGAAAACTATTATCCAATATTTGACAAAGTGATGGATTTCATAAGTACAGAATCCAAAGAGACTCCTATTCTTGATATTGGTTGCGGAATTGGTGAATGTGCACGACGTCTTAAAGAATCGGGTTATCAGTCCTACTTAGGGTTCGATTTAAGTGAATCTGCTATTCGGGAAGCGAAAAAGCGAGTCCCAGAATGGGAAAACCATTTTAAAATCCATAATGTATATGAAATGAATGATTTATCTTTTCCATATAAAATTGCAATTGCCATTGAAGTATTGGAACATATTCAAGATTTAAAATTATTAAAGATACTAAAACCAGGAACAATCCTCATTGGAAGTATCCCAAATTATTGGTCGTCGAATAATGAACATTTACGCGTATATCCAAATAAATTCCATATTTGGTGGCGATTTCGTCCATATATGACAATTCATAAATGGCATAAACATTTATTTAATAAATATCGATTTATTCATACCTTTGTAGCCACTATAAAATGAAAATAGCAGCATTCATACCAGCCCGCGGAGGAAGTAAAGGAATTCCAAGAAAAAATGTTCTACCATTTTTAGGATTTCCCCTTATCAATTATTCTATTGAATATGCAAAAACGTGTGATTTAGTAGATGGCATTTACGTATCTACGGATGATCAAGAAATTGCAGAAATTTCGACTTCTTCGGGGGCACATGTTATAAAGAGGCCACAAAATATTAGTATAGATACAGCAACAACTGAAAGTGCAATCCAACATTTTCTTGACACCATAGAAATTAAACCAGACATAATCATTTTATTACAAGCTACAAGTCCATTACGCCCAGCAGGATCATTAACGAAGGCTATCACTACCTTTATTCAAGGTGAATTTGATTCACTATTAAGTTTAACGCCTACCCATCAATTCTTCTGGAAAGTGGATGGGGAAATTGCAACCTCAGAATATGATTTTATGAATCGACCTAGGAGACAAGATTTTCAACTATCCGATACTCCTCATGATGAAAATGGATCTTTATATATTTTTACACGTAATCATTTTGAAAAAACAGGAAATCGTCTTGGAGGAAAGATTGGTTATATCACCTTTCCGGAAAAATATGGATTTCAAATTGATTCCATGGATGATTTTATTCATTTGGAATCTTTAGCCTCAAATAATCTAAAGGAATAAAACAAGATATTCTCAGAGAATGACTCTAATTTTATAGGTAAATAAATAATTATTATGACAGACATTACATTTAATCAACGCACTATTGGATCAGGACATCCAGCATATATTATTGCTGAAATAGGAATCAATCATCAAGGGGATGTTAGCCTAGCTAAACAATTAATTGATGCAGCCAAAGAGTCAGGTACAGATGCGGTTAAATTCCAAAAAAGAAGTATTAATCGAATCCTTACAAAAGAAGGATTGGATATGCCCTATGATAATCGCAATAGTTTTGGGTCAACATATGGTGAGCATAAAAAAGTATTAGAATTATCTGAAGAAAATTATGTTGAATTATTCGAACATTCACAAAATGCTGGTGTCGACTTTTGCGCATCAGGATGGGATGAGGAAAGTATCGATTTTTTAAATGAATTGGGTGTACCATTCTTCAAAATGGCTTCCGCCGATTTAACAAATATTCCTTTGCTAGACCATACCGCTCAAAAAGGGAATCCTATGTTTCTTTCAACAGGAATGGCAAATATGGATCAAGTTCAACAAGCTGTTGATACAATTATGAATCATAATACTCCTCTGGCGATTCTTCAATGCACCTCTACTTATCCTACAGATTTTGAAGAAATTCATTTAAATGTACTTTCAACATTTCAAGATGCATTTCCACAAGCCGTGATTGGGTATTCTGGCCATGAATTAGGCATTGCTATTCCTCCTGTAGCTGTAGCATTAGGCGCTAAAATAATTGAACGCCATTTTACCCTGGATAGGACTATGAAAGGGGGCGATCATGCAGCTTCTCTCGAACCACAAGGATTTACAAAAATGGTTCGAGATATTAGACATATTGAATCAGCTATGGGTTTTCCTGAAAAAAACATCCAAAAATCGGAAGAGCCTGTTTTTAAAAAATTAGCAAAAAGTATAGTTTCAACACAACCCATCATATCTGGTACAATTATAACTCGAGACATGCTTACAACAAAAGGACCTGGTACAGGAATTTCCCCAACTCGAATGGATGAAATAGTTGGGAAAACGGCTAAAAACAATATTGCTAATGATGTTGTCATTCAGGAAAATGATTTATACTGATATGGATTCTGAATTAATAACTAAAGTCAAAAAAATCAAACTTATTGCTACAGACATAGATGGGGTCTGGACAGATGGAACAATGGTTTATTCTCCTGAGGGTGATGTCATGAAAGTTTTTTCTACCTATGATGGTATGGCAGTTCAGATTTTAAGAGAAATTGGTATTCCTGTGGCTATTTTGACGGGTGAAAATTCACCGATGGTACAAAAACGCGCAGAAAAATTGAAGATTTCTTACGTTTACCAAGGCGAACAAAATAAATTAGCACGGCTAAATGAATTGTGTGAAAAAGAAAATATTACACTTGATGAAATAGCTTATATCGGAGATGATATTAATGATCTTGACTGCTTAAAATCCGTTGGAGTTACAGGCCTTTCAGGGAATAGCCCAATCCAAAATCAATTTTCCCCAGATTATATAACTCTGCGGGTAGGTGGACAAGGAGCATTTAGAGATTTTGTAGATTGGCTTCTCGAAAATCGATAGGATTCAAAATCCTTGTTGATTTACTTTTTATATTACATTCTTTCTCCCCTTTTTTGGCTGTTTTTACATACAGCTAAATGGTTTTACCCTAAAATATCTGATCATTTACGCAACCAAAAACAATCTGTAGAAAATGCAATTATTAAAATTCAAACAGAATCTAATGGACGAGAAATTGTTTTATTTCATGGTGCTTCCGCGGGCGAGTTTGAACAAATAAAACCACTTCTTCAGAGAATTGATCGATCAAAATATTTTTGTATTCAAACCTTTACATCTCCAACGATATATACAAAGGAAAACGATACCCCACTCGCAGACGCAGTTTGTTATTTCCCTTTTGATTTACCTTGGTCAATCAATCATTTTTATAAAATAATCAGACCGGATTATATGGTTATAACTCGACATGACCTTTGGCCCCATATGATTAGAATGACACGTGCAAAACAGATTAAACTATTTTTTATAAATGCAAATATTCATGAAAAATCTTTATGGGTTAAATGGTGGATTTCACCCTTAAGTCGGTATTTATTTTCATTTTTTACGCAAATAACAACTGGTTCTGACCGACTTAAATCCAACCTTAAATCAATTATGAAAGATGATAATATTAGAGTTATTGGTGATACCCGATTTGATCGTATCATGGATCGGAAAGAACAAAATAAAGACTCTTTAAATCTAATTGATTCTGAAAATAATGTAATCATCTTTGGCAGTGTAGATGAAATCGATTTACCCATTGTAAGAGATTCAATTCAGACTCAATACCCGAATGGAGATTTATCTTTAAAAGATAGAAATCAAAAACTTATTATAGTCCCACATGAATGTAATGAAATAACATTGTTAGCATTTGAAAATGCTTTTTCTACTATCAATATATCATCTATCCGATACTCTGGTTATAACATTAAACAAGAATTCTCTTGCCTCATCATTGATAAAGTTGGAATCCTTGCAGACTTTTACGCTTATGCAGATCTTGCTTATATCGGCGCAGGATTTGGTAGAGGTGTTCATTCTGTTATAGAGCCAGCAGTTTATGGTTGTGCCATAGCTCATGGACCACATATCCATAATCTCGATGAAGCAGTTTCTATGACAGATTTAGGATTAAGCACCATAGTGAAAAATGCTAATGAATTGTCAAACTTTTATTTATTGTTAGAACAACCAGACTTATTAAAATCTATCCAAGAAAAAACTAAACAATTTGTAACCCAACATAAATCATGCTCACAATCATTATTAAATATAATTTTTTCAATATGAAATCTATTTCTTTTCCCTTTCTACTCATTTCATTATTATCGTGCCAAAGTACATCTCCTTCGATTCATCAGGAGCAAGCCAATTATTATAAAAATGAGCAAACATCTCCTGCCCACATTGCAAATGTCAAAACAGGTCTGGACGTATTATTAGAAAAATATACAGAATCTCTTAATGGGAGAACAATTGCACTTGTTACAAATCATACCGGGATTGATAAAAAGGGTGTTCCTAATTATAAACGAATTATGGCATTGGATAATGTAAATCTAAAAGTGATTTTTTCTCCAGAACACGGCCTGTTTGGTGAAGCTGCTGCTGGTGAAAAAGTAAACTATGATGGAAAAGAAATTAAACTCCCTACCGTTATGAGTCTTTATGGAAAAAATCGTAAACCGAATGAAACTATGTTGGATGGGGTTGACCTAATTCTTTACGACATACAAGATATTGGTGCTCGATTTTACACGTATATTACAACGCTAGGCCTAGTCATGGAATCTGCCGGTGAATTGAATATTCCCGTATGGATTTTAGATCGCCCTAACCCAATTCGAGGTGATCGTATTGAAGGTCCCTTGCTTGATATGGATTTCCGAACTTTTGTTGGATATTATCCCATTCCAATCCAATATGGCGGTACGGTTGGATCACTTGGGAAAAAGATTATAGCTGAAAAGTGGATTACACATATCCCTGAATTACGTGTAATTGACATGAATGGTTATAATAATTCAATATGGTTTGATGAAACTGATTTACCATGGGTAAAACCCTCTCCAAATATTCCTGATTTAGAAACCGCAATCATTTATCCTGGAATGTGTTTATTGGAGGGAACAAATATGAGTGAAGGACGAGGTACTAATCATCCTTTTAAATGGTTTGGGGCACCATGGATAAATGGTAAAGAATTATCCCAAAAATTGAATAATCTAAATTTGCCAAGTGTTGTATTTATTCCAAAATCATTCACACCAAAAACAATTGAAGGTATGGCATGGAATCCTAAATTTGAAAATCAAGTTTGTAACGGAATTGAAATACAAGTGATTGATCGAAATAAATACAAAAGTGTATTAGTTGGAGTTCATGTTTTACATATTTTAAATCAATTGTATCCAGAATATATATCTTATAAAGAAAAACACTTAAACCGTTTATGGGGAAGTGATAATCTTCTTAATTCACTTCGTAAAGGCCAAAGTCCTTTATACCTTATTCATCCTTAAGGTAAATCATTTTTATATGATTTTTTGTTTCAACCCCAACTGGTTTTGCCAAATAAATGCCCGAGCTCATTAGTTTTCCATCGTCGTTTTTTCCATCCCATTGAATAATTACTTCATCACTTCCATATCCGGAAATGGATGAAACATTTCTTCCTAATATGTCAAAAATATCTACCTGTATATTGGAATTTTCGGTAGCATGAAACCGTAATGAAATAAGGTCTGTAAATGGATTTGGATATGGTGATCCTCGAAAGGTGATGGATGGACCAATTGTAGATTCAATATAATCATTTATTTCGAAACGCATAATCATAATTTCATTCCAAACATTATTTCCGGGACATGCAGTTGTTCCAAAATAATCTCGATGTCCCAACAAAACACCGGGGTCTTGTCCATAAGTGTCAGATATCCAACCATATAATTGTATAAGAGCTTCTCGACTTTCTTCAGTCATTGTTTGGGAACAATTATCTTCGGGTGGATGATAACAACCCAATAAACAAACACCAATATTGCCAGTATTCGCTCCACCCACATGAGCACCTAATACTGTTTCTGGGCGCCCTTGATAAATATTGCCTGCACGATCAACTAAAAAATGATATCCAATGTCCATCCAACCGCGACCATTTTGATGAAAATATTGAATCCATTTAACTTGTTGGATTCCTTCTTCAATATTTTCTGCACTACAGCACGCAGCATGATGGAGCGTTAATTTATCATAATATGGATGATTACTATATTGCCCATCTGGAGGGTCGGCACCCCATTCTTCTCTGGAGATGATTACAGGTTTTGGAACAGTTCCACTTAGAGGTATTACGGGGCGTGCTAATCGATTAATTTCTTCTGAATCTTTAATAAATAATAAAACATCTTTTACATTAATCGATTCAAAAGAAATGATTTTATATTTGAAATATTTTTCACTTTCATCCAAAGGAAAAAGAAATGTTGATATGATTTGATTCCGATTCTGCCCCTGAAACACCAAGCCATCTTTTGATGCTACTTTTTTACCATCGCTATAGATAGAGAAGGATATGGATTCGACACTTTTCCCAATTAAGTCTAATGCTCCACCTTCCATCGAATGATAAAATAATGGAGATTCACCTTCATATATATAATAAATTAAACTATCTCTCACCGTAGGCACAGGAAAAGAGTCAAATGAATCTCCAACATCCTTGAGTTGAGGAAATACATTTGCAGTTGCCACTATTAACCAAATAATAGTGGGTCTAAGAATAAGTTTCAATTCAAATTAGGCTACGATTAAAATCTAAACCCTAGAGATACCCGTTGTATAAAATCAAACCGTCCAAAATCTGAATAAGAATAATCAACTTTTAATTTGGTATTCGTCCCAGCAAGTCGATATAAAATACCTGCTCCTAATGTTAATCCTTCTTCAGTACCATCTCGGAATAATGTTGAGTATCCACTGCGTATAAAAAATGTTTCTGCAAATGCAAACTCAAGTCCAGCATTTATACTTTCTGTATTATCATTCGGGTGTAAAGCATCTAGCCCAAAGGATAGACGTGCTTTCCCTTTATTCATGAGTTCTCCAGCTAATCCCACTCGGAAAAGAAGTGGTAACGGAAAACCATCTGTTTCATAAAGTGCATTAATAAATTCTACATTTCCTTCATTTACAGGATCCGGGTCCACGCTGATCCTTAGATCACGTCCATCCAATGTCATATCATTTCCAAAATTGGAAATACTAGCTCCAATACGAATTCCTTTAAACGGTGAAATGAAGACTGCACCCAAATCTGCCGCAATCGCTTGTGCGCTGGCATGCCAAATCTTTTGTTGAATAAATTTGATATTACCGCCAATACTAAATCGATCTGATAACTGTTTTGCATAGGAAAATGTGACAGCTAAATCTCCTGCTTCAAAAAGTTCACCCGTTCCTTCAGGGTGATCTACTGTACGAACAATATCTTCTGGAACCATTAAACTTGTCACGCTGGCACCCAGAACGCCTACTCTTGGAATATGGAATGCAAAAGCCATAAAGTTAAAATTTGTTTCCGCCAACCAAGGACTATTTACAAACATAGTTTGTATACCTTCTAAATGAGCTAATCCGGCTGGATTCCAAAAACTTTGGCTTATATCCCCTGTCATGGCAGTAAAGGCGCCTCCCATTGCAGAACCACGCGCATCCACACCAATTTTTAAGAACTGGGCGGATGTTGTTCCACGTTTAGTAATGGTTTGTTCATTCACTAGCTGGCTGAATCCAACGGCAGTTAATAAACTGATAAATAAGATTGATTTAATAAGTTGTTTTATCATAATTCTTTTTTCCGCTACTTAATGACCGCAAAACGACCGATTTTTTCACCAATTTCTCCTGCATCCACATGGTAAATATAAACACCAAAGGCAATCGGGAAATTATCATCTGTCGTTAAATCCCAATATTCCTTTCCATCATCCATAGACGATTTATGAGAAATTGTTTTCACTAATTCACCTGTAATTGTATAAACGCGTATCATACATTCCATAGGCAAATGATTAAAATACATTCGTCTAGGTCCACGGTCTCTAGGATTTTGATGATCTAATTGTTCCAATGAATTTGTTACAACATATGGATTTGGAACTGCGGCAATATTTTCCAAAGATGACGTTGCGCTTGCTGAATTAATTGCAGAAGCAACTGTTGTAAATGTGTATTCATCTCCTGAAGAGAAAGGTCGAGTCGTACTAATATAAAATATATCACCTCCGATTGGCATAGTAGTATCACCAGAAGATGGATAGAAAAAATTAAATTCCCAAGATGCGGATTGATTTGATGAATCTTGAAGAATAATAATTCGTTCACCCGGTGTCCATAAACTATCCCTTGAAGCACTTAATTCTAAAAGAATAACTGCCCTTTGTTCAGGAACCATACCTTCAGTTACTTCCCACACTTGAAAGTTACATTTTATATGTTGGTCACCTGACTTAACACTGGAATCAGCTATATCATTAGACCACCTAACTTCATAGTCAGCTGCATATTTTTTAGACTGTATATTGTTAAATGGTTTTACTTCATAGGATAATGTATTCGGACTTCCAGCAGACCACCCCATTCGAGTTGTATCCAATTCAAGGGGTTCATTTTGCAAATAGACCTTCATACCATCAAATACTGGATTCGTTTCTTCCATGGCAAAATATTCACTACCTGAAACAGGTAAATAATGATAAGTTACTTGGTATATACCTTCATCTAATAATTGGCCGAAATAAACAGTTGAGTCAAGTGTGAATTCTGATGAATCTTCATTATAGGTTGTATCATAAGTAAATGTTGTATCAATCGCTAATACTCTACCAGAAATGGCTTCTAATTCATAATCTAGATTCAATTGATATGTTGTATTCCCATCAGGACTTGATAATTGGAATGTAGAATCCACAATATTCTCATGCGCCAATCCAACAAAACGACCTTTATCAATAATGAGATCATCCACAATAGTATTTAAATCTTCAATTGAAACTCGTGTAGGTGAATCGTTAAAAAAGAGCCTAAATTCGTTCCCATCTTCTATCATACGCGGGTCTAATATTTCTATATCGATATCGCCAGTAGCGGTTCCTGTTGTATGCTGAATCCAAGCATCCGATACATGACCTGGTTCATAACCAGCACTCGGTGCTCGCGGTACAACTTGTAATGTATTTAAATCCATTATGACTTCATTCGTTTCTGGGTTTAATGTGATTGTTTTCGGACATTCAGATGGAGCAATCATTAAACTATCATCGCCATGGTCATAAGAAACAACTGCATAATAATACGTTTGGCCATTTACGACTTTATTTGAATCAACAAACGAATGAACAATACCCGTATTATTACCCAAATTGTAAGAAACGCCACGCCCAGTAAAAGGTATTTCACTTAAACCACTATAATCATTATTTAAATCAAAACGGGCCGGTGCGCCTGTTGCCATTCTATGTGGCTCAAATAAAAACTTTGAACCATAAGCATCCGTAATGGTTTGTTGATCTAAAAATGAAGGATCTGTACTACGATAAATCACATATCCTTCAAAATCTTTTTCAAGACTAATTGGATCTACAGATTTCTCGGCTGTATCATCCCAATATAATGTTACTTTTTCATCACCGGGTACAGCTACAACTGTTGGTTTATCTGGAGGTTTAGCAAATTGATAATTTTTTTCATATATATCTTGAGATGTAACTGCATTTAAGGTTAAATCTTCATAATCTTGTCCTACAATTAATGCGATTGAAAATCGTCTTGCTTCTCCAGCTGGAAGTTCCATTGGGCCGGCACTGTATATGAAAATATAGTCTCCTGCTGCAGTTGCATTCGCCGAATCAAAGACACCGGGTTGTAAATGGTTTTCCCATATATAATGATCATTTGATATCCGATTTTGGCTTGTGAAAGGCGGTGAAGCAAATCCGGTTAATCCAATCATATCTGATTCATCTAAATCCGTCCATTCAAAATTTGGTTCTCCTGGTAGCCTAGGATCGAATGGATCTCCAGCTGTAGGTAACCCATCGTTTTCCCCTTCGTCGCCCGTATTTGGCAATCCATCTACACCAACATCATTTTTTTCAGGATCCCAGTCACCATCATCATCAATTCCGTTATCTTGACTTTCATCAATCATGCCATCATTATCATTATCTTCACCATCAAATGGCTGTCCCGGACTTTCTAAAAACTTATAGCCAAAATACCCCGGAGAACGACCGGCAACATCACTTATACCATCTTCATCCCAACAATAAACCATATTTATATCTTGATCAAAAAAGGATAAATCATCATGCCAGTTACTCCAGCCACCAATGTGAGGATCGCCCCACATTCCAAATGTAACATTATTTAAATCTTTTTTACTTTTATTGGTTACTTTATAAATCAAGAAAATGATATCCTCCGCTAACGGATTTGCCCACTGATAATATCGACTTTCAATTTCGATACCAAGACCACGACGAGATGAATCGTCCACCATTGGTGTAACACCATCATCAGCATAATCTGTTCCATTGACAAAAGGATAATATTCAAATTCTTTATTCGTTCTATCATCCATAACATAAAATACTTCTAAGTCAGAATTCGAAGCTCCTTGCTGTAAAGCTCCCGGCCATACATAATCTTTCAGATTACTATTATACCACCCTTCTGGCCAACTATCTGGTTTCCCGTCGCCATCTCTATCAAGATCATTTGATGTAGGCAATTTATCACTTTCAGGATCAGCATAAGGAACGGTGAAATCATCATTAAAAGCCAACGGGTCCCAACCATAAAATTCTGTACCATCTGGCGATTTTTCTCCACCTAGAGATGTAAGTGCATCACTAATTACCCTTGCATACCATGTAGTATCTTCACCATCCACTTTATAATAGGCGTCCGCATGGCTTGCAGAATCCAATTCAACTTCTGCCGATATGAAGGGCCCAAATTCATACCCATAGCCTAATCCTTCCCATGTAATGTCAGTTGTGTGGTTTCCTGGGCTAGAAATTGAACCAAAATTCCATATTTCAGTTGTAATTTTATTTCCATTCATAATCGCTTTCTGACGCCTTAATATTTGTGGATCAGATTCGTCAGCCATTCGTCCTAAATAGGCTTTTATCCAACTGTCATAATAATTTTGATAATCATGTTCAGACCACACTTCTCGAGGGTTTCCATTTTCCCATGGTATAGGTGCTTGGCTTCTTTTCCAAAATTGTCCATAAGCCATTGTTGACCAAACGACAAGTAATGGAATTAAAATATTTTTGATTTTTAGTTTATTTTGAAATTTCATATTTGAGAGGTCCATCAGATTAAAATTCGAGAGTAAATCCAGCTGTCACAGAGCGTGGAGATGTATAATATTGTGGTCGAGTCATATACTCTGACCATGTATGAATACCTGCTTCGCCATAATGCCTTTTTAATTCCTCAGACTCTTGACTCGAGCGGTCTCCATATGTGTATCCAGCTCTTCCAGTATCATTAAATACGTATCTTTCATTTCTCGTATCAAGCACATTAAATACTTTGACAAATAACCCGTAATTCAGTCCACCGAGTTTGATTGATTTTTGGAAACGCATGTTTAAATTTTTCAACCATGGTTTTTTATCACTATTTGGGTCAGGTACATAATTAGCATTCACAATATTTGGTGTATAGGGCCAACCGCTACTGATTTTACCAATAAGGCTCATTGTCCAATTTCCAGGGATACCAAACATAACCGTTCCATTTAAAATATGACGTTGATCCCATGACAAGGGTACAATTTTCTTTTCTTCTTCTTCGCCTGTTAATGCATTAAAAAAGAAGGATCCAGATTGTAAACTATTTCCTTCTGCCACTTGAAAAGAATAATCAATCCATGCCGCAATTTTTGTTGCACGATCATACCTTTTAGTAAGACTGGCTGTAATTCCTTTGACAGATCCATAATCTTTATTTTGGTAAATACTATAATCTGACGGCCCATATTTTGGTGATTCATAATGAATGGATTGAAGGGCCAATAAATCGCGAATATCTTTATAAAAGACACTCATGTCAATAGCCAAGAATCGGTTAAGTTCTTGCTGGAGTCCAAATTCATATAAAACAGTTTTTTCTGGTTTTAAATTTCCAAATCCAACACTTGGGGATAATCCAGCACCAAATATACTCGTTTTATAAAGACGTTTTAGTGTTGGCATTTGATAAAAATGTCCATAAGAAAAATGGAGAATCCCTTCATCCGTAATGGGAAATGCAATACCCAATCTTGGAGAAATCATTTTTTTCTGTTCTGCTGTTTCTTTTGCCCCTTCTGGATCCAATAAATCAGTTATATAATTCGTTTTTGGATCAAACTGATCATAACGAATACCAGCATTTACAATAACATTATCATATTCAATTTTATCTTGAATATATCCTGAGGCAATTAAAGCTTCACTGTTATAGAAATTATGGTATGGAGTTTTATTCTCTTCTAATACAGTTGGTTCATCATAATCATCATCAAATAAAACTGTATAATTTCTTTCCGTGAGGTTATCAATACGGGCACTAACACCGGTTTTTATTTCATGGTGTGTTGTAACTTGGCTGGTAAAATCAATTTTTCCACCTTGAGATATTGATTCTCTATAACTATGTCCCATTTGTGTTCCACCAAATACAAATGTTGCAGAACTTGGCTCTGTATCAATCCAGTCAGTTGAAACATATCCAGCATCAGATGGATCTTCAAACGTATATTGTTTAAAGTCTGTCATACTTTGGAAAAAGTTAGCTTCATAAAAACTTTTTTCATTTAAAGCATGGTTAATTTTGACAGAATAATTTTGGTTTTCATTCTTATAGTTATATGTTCCATCCGGGTTGTATTTATATGAATGCACATACGATTTCCATTCGCCTTGCGAAATAAGAGCTTGGGTAGATATTTTGAAACGTGGATTTACTTTTAAGGTTAATTTTGCTAATCCATTGAAATTTGATCTAGGATTCATGGGGACATAACTACTATCTCCACTCATTTCTACATACCAATTACCAGACGCAGGAAAATAAGCAAAATCATCCGGCAAATGTTCTCTTACACCATATAAGTAGCCTTCATTGTTTGACGATTTTCCACTAATATTAAACGTCAACTTTTTCCCAAACCCAGGTACCGGACCGGACACGGTTCCTTCCATAACTCGATTTGCTGACATATTAATATCATCAATATTGGTATAAATATCCGTATCATTTGACATATAATCACCAGAATAATAGGATACACTTCCTTTGTATTTTGGACCACCTTCTTTAATTTGAATATTTACAATTCCACTCATAGCATTGCCATATTCAGCATTAAATGCTCCACTTACTACTTTCATTTCTTCTAGTGCTTGGTTCGAAACATTAATCGCTAAGGAATTTGTAAAAAATGGATTAGAAACAGATACACCATCAATAAAATATCCAATTTCATTTGAACGTCCGCCACGGATATGGAGTTCACCTCCAGCACCTTGGTTTACACCTGCTTGTGTCGCAAGGACTCCGAGAAATGATTCTACGGGTAAATCTTTTATTTCATCTGCTGTTCTTACGGTTTGGGAAGCAGTTAAATCTTTTTGAACCATGGAACGCTCAGCTAATACAACTACTTCTTCCCCTTCAATGACTTCTTGAGTCAAAGCTATATTTTGTCTTGTAGTTTGATCTGTACTAACACGAATACCTTGAATTTTATGTGTGGCATATCCAATATAAGAAATTTGTAATGTATATAAACCAGGTGGAATATTTAAAATGGTAAAATCACCATTCATGTCCGTAGCACTCCCAAGACCAGTTTCGGTTATAAACACATTTACACCAGGTAACGGTTCGCCAGTATCTTTACTTGTAACGACACCGGCTACTTTACCTGTACCGGCCAGCACCATAGATGTCAGGGATAAAATAAATATTATGTTTTGAAATCTTTTTCTTTGAATCATCAATAGCTCCGAAGGAATATCAATAAGGAATGTTTTACAAAATGCCCCGCCCGATTGGGTGGGGCATTTTGTCTATATTAGATGCTTATGTCAATATATCGTAACATCAAATTGTTACAATATTTTAATTGTTTTACTTAAGCAACATCATGCGGTTAGTCTTCTTGAAGTTACCCCACTCAAGTGAATAGATATAAACACCACTGGCTACTTTATGACCAGCATCATTCATACCATTCCATTGAACAGCGTGTCTTCCCGCATTTTTGAGTTCGTTTGTTACAAGTGTCCGAACAACTTGACCCATGAGGTTATACACCTTAACTGTTACATTTTTATCAAGCGGAAGTTGATATTCAATGGTAGTAGTTGGGTTAAATGGGTTCGGGTAGTTAGCAAACAATTTATAATCATCTGGTGTAATGAATGTTAAATTATCTGAACTAGCTTGTCCATCAGCATATTCAAGAAGTAAACCACCCCAGTTACGGTCGTTGGCAACTGCAGTTACAGTTGTATCCCAAGCGGTACCATCATGGGTAAATGTGGTAGTATAAATACTATCTGCGCTTCCTTGGAAACTGACAAATACTTCATAATTACCGTCATCATCAAAATCGATTCCTTCGCCATGCCATTCTGCTTGAACTTTAGAAGCAAAAGCACCGGTATGACCGTATGATGTATTTACAACACCACCAGAATCAACAACAGTAATATTTGTTAACAAGTCATTTTCACCTGCATACACAAGACTTGTTTCATAACCATCAGCATCATTTGGATCGTTTCCAACAAATTCAGTACTTGTGACTGTTCTTGGGAAACCGCTTCCAACAAAGATGTTTGGAGAGCCATTTTGATCAACATCAAAAGCACTTGCATAGAAAGAACCAACACCAGGTGCAACCATATTTACATGGTCTGCATTGATAGAAAGAACATCATCGCCAGGTGCATAATCGACAACCCAAAGGTCCCCTGTATAATAGTTCGGGAAATAACATTCGTCATTGCCATCACCATCAATATCTACAGTTGTTCCACCAAAGAGTGAAACATGATCGCTTGGATAAGATGCTTGGAAGAAACTATTGTCAGCACCAACCTCAGCCGTTGCATAACTATCAGCTCCAGTAACATCAATATTATAGAAGTTGAAGTAGTTCCAAGTATGGTTCACAATTTCAAGTGTTCCATCGCCATCTAAATCAGCAGGAAGTGATTGGTAAGGGGATCCGCCACCAAAGTCACCTTTATTCACGAAGAATTCAGATGTCCAAGTTTCGAAACCGCCGCCACCAGCATTATGTTCAATATCACCATCTACAGATGTAATAAGGGTACCACGCGTACCACCACGACGAATTGAAGTAACCAATTCTTGTTTACCATCACCGTCAACATCCATGATTGTTGTTCTTTCATGATCTCCGCGGAATGAACCACCGTCACCATCACAACATGTATCAATTTCTACAGAGTTGATCGAAGAATAAGTGGAGCCATAGTTATCACTCCCTTCAACACCATCCCATTCAAAGAACCACCAGCCTTCAGCGCCTGTTGATGCTAATGGGAAAGCAATTTCTTCTCTTCCATCGCCATCCATGTCGCCAACACCAACTGTTCTTGGGTTGTATCCATAATGACTTGCAGTATCTTCTGGGGAAGCCCAAACAGCTTCAAATACACCATCAGTGTATTCAAAAACTATTGCACGATGACCATTGTAATTTGTCATAACAACTTCTTCAGCACCATCATGGTCCATGTCCATACCAGCAATTGCTGTACGAACACTAGAATTAAACAAGGAATCAAAATCTGCGCCTTGAACATCTGCATCATAGTCCCAACCATCAGCAACATCATTGCTATCGTCAGCTGGGCTATATTCTAATACAATAATAGCTGGTTGACCTGGTTCAGAAGCTTTAATGTTCGTTAAAACAACTTCTTTAAAACCATCACCATCTAAATCATAGTCAGATGCACTTAATGGATAATAGCGATCTGTAGGCTCACCCTCAGTTGAGAAAATAACATCCCAAGTGTAGTTTGATGAGTCAGCTGGATCACCAACACCCTTATATTCAATGCGGCTTACGGATTCTTCATAACCATTTGCACTGAAAATATCCATATTGCCATCATTATCAATATCATTTGAGCTTGAACCACGATTACGACCAGCAAATGCACCTACTTCTGAGAAACCATCAGCAGATAATGCAGAAACATCATCTACATCTTCTAAGAAATAAAGTTTACCATTTGTCATGGCAAACCATGCTTCTAAAGCACCATCATTATCAGCATCATCAAAAGCGAATCCATCACGACGAAACGATCCAGGATCATTGTCTGGGAATATGCCATTTAAGTCAGCTTGAAGTGTATAAGAATCCGCAACACCAGAATCTGCTTCAAAAATAGCCATGGAAAAGTTATCCCATGTATTGGCCCAGATTTCTAATTGGCCATCGCCATCGAAATCAACAACATCTACATTATAGACACCGCCACCACCTAAGTGGTCTGTATCCCAAAGTTCATTGGAAAATGATGCAAATTCATCAAATGAATCTGTAGCAAGTTGATCAACGGAAAGAATGCGTGTTCCACGATCAATGGTTACTAATTCTTTCACACCATCGCCATCCACGTCTGCAATTGAAAATCCTGCTGGACGGAAGTTAGCTTCAAATGTTACGCCATATTGGAATAACATTGTTTGTGTTGTAGGAAATGTGCCATCTTCATTTTGTTCGAAAATATAGGTTCCCCATGTATTATCGTTCCCGCCTGCTGCAGGTGGTTGTCCGAAATAAATTTCGAATAAGCCATCACTATCGATGTCTCCATAATTCATACCAGGTAATGAATTACCAGGTTCTGGAGTGACGAAGTGCCAAACGTATTCATAGGAATCATTTCCATTGCTTTCATAAAGGTAAATACCTAAATGTCCTGGGTCTGGCCCGCCTGGCGCTAATGTTTCGTCCATTGAGAATAGAATTTCACGACGACCATCGCCATCAAAATCCATTCCTGCTTGAACACTTTGAGCACCAAAACCACCAAACGGAAAAATGTCTGTATGATCATTGGGGTCTAAAGACCAGGATGTTGTGAAACCATTTGAAGCTTGTCCAAATACAGTGGTTGGCATTACACCAAAAACAAGCACTGCGCTTAGAATAGCAACAAAGGACCTTTTCACGATTTTATCCATATATAGCCTCCTTATGTGGTTAGTTTAGGATAGTTAAAAAACTAAAATGGTAAGTGGATCCCATAAATGGGACAAAGAGCATAATATTATTCAGTAAAATATTCAAGATAAATAGGTCGTTTAACTTTATTTATTTAGGTTTAGATCATTAGATGTTTTTAATTAAGAATGGTTACGAAAATCTATCCTATTTACTCGTTACCGCTTCTTAAATTTCCACAATTCTTTAGATAAATGTATACTCAATTTTAAACTCGATATACTCAATCAATTGTGCTCCTTACATAAATTATTTACGGATACTTTATTTTTTCCTTTCAATGTACAACTTAGGAATCACAATATTCCAACATGAAAAATCGTATATTATTTTCACTCTCGCATTTGATGCTTTATTTTATCCTAACCGCATTTCAAATTCTAAATGGGCAATCCACGCCATTAAATATTTCAAAATTCACCATAGAAACTGACGCGCAATTTATGGTACAGATGGGTTCTCACTCATTTTACGCTATAGATGGAAACATATTGATAGATGAAAGTATTTTTTCCAAATCTATCGATGGGCGGATTATTCAAACTTTGCCAATGGTGGGTAATCAAAATCAATTTTTTCTATCTGCAATGAGTCCCGGACCAAAAAAATCTAAAACACTTCATTATGCAATTGTTTCTGGGAGTGGATCCTTAAAAAATATTAATTCCATTCATCTTCCATTTGATCAATATATCCCAAAAGTAGAATTATTAAATGACTTTTTCATTTTACTTCAACTGGAAAATCAGTCCTATACTGTTATGAACTATGATGGTGAAACTTTAGCTAAAGCATCCTTATCCGAAAAGATGCAATGGAGCCATGAACAAACATTATTTTACACAGCATGGAATAAAAATCATTATTTAGTTAGCATGGAATTCACAGATTATCAAAACCATCCATCAAATGGTATTTTATATCAATTGGATTCTCTTTTTAATCCAAAAACTGTATCTGATATTCCTATGTCATTACCCCTTCTAGCTGAAACATCCGTAGACGGAATATGTGCTATTGTTGGATTAACAAAAACGTCAAGTATTACCCCACCAACCATTAATCTTACTTTTATTGATTTAACAAATAATTTTCGCAACTCTCATACAACATTAATGGAAAACCCCAAATCCATTTTGTGGCATAATGGACAATTATTCATATTGACTAAATCTGAATTCATATCTATCCATCCAATAACGAAAAAACAAACTCATATTCAATTCGATTCTTTTTTCACGCCACTTGAACTTATAAGCCATAAGAATTCTATTTATATATTGGGGTGTAACTCCATCGACATAACAAAAGAAGGGCCAAAATACCATTCTGCCTTTTTATTAGAATTGGAAAATAATAAGTTTATTCGTCATACAATCTCCGATAAATCTTTTGATAATTTGACGACAAAACCAAGTTTGAATGGGGCTCCTATTATTATTCAAGGCGATCAAAACATTTATAAGATTGATACTGAATAAGGCATATGAAATATTCTATTATAATAACAATGACACTTTTCTCATTTCTCTCAGGGCAATCATATAATTGGCCATGCGCACCATTTAATCAACAACACAACATAAATGCAACTTTTTGTGAATGCCGTTCTGGCTCATCAGGAGATATTGACCATTTCCATGATGCTGTCGATATTCATCTTTCTGAAGGTGGAGCAGTCTATTCTGTCATAGACGGAACGGTTGAAAGTATTGGAACAGAAGCAAATTATGGGATTAATGCTTGGGTAAGAATTGGACGATATGCCTATGTGCATGTGGATGCTAATCCAAATCTAAATGTCGGAGATCAAGTTGTCGCTTTTGAAACTATTTTAGGTTGGACAAATGCCTGGAATCATATTCACTTTAAGGATGGATGGCCCGGCTCTGAAATAAATGCAATTCGCCCAACCGGCGGATTATCACCATTGGTTGATGAATATTCACCAATGGTTCATGATATTCATTTCTATATTGACGGAACTCAAACAGAATTTCAGAATAATCGAATTTATGGAAATGTAGATATTGTATGTAAAGCAACAGATCATACTGATGATGGTCCCATTGGGGATAATAATGGCATTTATAAAATTGGGTATGAAGTATTTGATTCAACCGGTACATCTGTTTTTGGTCCATCGTATCCATTTTGGTTTTCCTATAAACCGTCAAATAGTTATATCCATAATGTGTATGCATATGGTTCTAGCACAAGTACATATCGATACACCATTTCAAATAATGTATCATCCAATAATTCATTAAATGTGACTAATTGGCCTTTAGGAGACTATCTCATTCGAGTTGTTACTTTTGATCATTATATGCAAACGGATACATTGGAACAATGGGTCGAAATAGTCGCTCCAGATAATGTACCACCTGCACCACCCCAAATTTTATCGATTCATAATAATGGAAATGGATTTGTTTTAAAATGGGCTCAAAATACTGAAAGTGATTTAGCAGGATACCGATTATACTTTAGTTATGATGGAGAAAATTGGAATAATAATCATGATGAATCTCTATTAACGCAAAATATGACTGAATTCATTGCACCCTCTTTTTCAAATAGTTTAGCTTTTTTCAAACTTACAGCTATTGATAATGCTCCTTTTCCAAATGAAAGTGACCCATCGGACATTTTTGTATTTAGAAAAGATCAACAAGAAAAAAGTCTCCTATTTGTTGATGCCTATAATTCCCTAGAAGCCCCATCGCCTCATCCATATTTGAAAAACGCCGGATTACTATCTAACGAATTAAATATTGGTATTCAATCTATCCATCAATCATTATTTTCTTTAGACACATCATTGACTCTTTCCAATAATGATATTCCAATTGTATTTACAGGTCATTCTAATCAAACTATTGATTCAACATTAATTTCTTTTCTATATACTCAGCCATTTGGGGTTATGGGATCTCGATCTTTGGAAGCATTTACCCAAACTCTCCCGGGTCAACAATTATTAGATTCACTCGGGTTCACTTATGGGTGGGTTGATGATACTTTAGAAACAGTTATTGGTACGGGAACCCCATTTACAGGTGAAAACTACCCAATCTTAAACAATGTCGCTGGTTTGGATAGCGTAAATAGCTTCGCCTGGTTATTAGATGAGTATGAATTCATCCCTAGTCTAGCTGTAAACGAAAATAGTGTTGGTGTGTCATTTCAAGTAAATCCTTATTTATGGACAACTATTCCCTTGGAACTTATTTCTCCTGAATCGAAAAGTGATTATTACACACGAGTCATCTCCTTTCTATTGGGAGAAGAAGTGAATATTTCAAATGATGTTAACCTAGTTCCAGAATCTTTATCTATTTCATTTTATCCGAATCCATTTAACGGTGAAGGCGTGATTGAAATCAATGGACAATCATCATCCTATTCAGTACGCGTATATAATGTGTTAGGTCAAATTATATTTGAAACAACTTTCCATTCTAATACGGAGGGAGTTCAAAAGATGAAACTTCCCATGCATCAGTTGAAAGGATTATCTTCCGGTCTATTTTTTCTTCATGTTACCGATCACATAGGACAGATTGCTACACAAAAAATTATTTATCTAAAATGAAATCTTATTTAAGCCTTTTATTAGTCATAGGATTTTCCTGTGCACCACCCAAAATATTATTAGACAACCCCGGGATTCCATCCTTAAAAAAGGACATTAATTCACTCATCTCTGAATCTAATCTTGATGTGAATATGAGTTTAAAAATGACATCTCTTGAGTCAGGCAAAACTCTCTATGCTCTTAATAGTCATAAAAAACTCATGCCTGCAAGCAACAATAAATTATATACAAGTGCTGCAGCTATTGTCAACTTGGGGTCTGACTATACGTTTGAAACATCTATTTACAATGGCAATAATAATCTTTACCTCGTAGGAGGCGGTGACCCAGATTTTTCGTTGGAGCAATTAGACTCATTAGCAAGGGTTGTTTCTTCAACCATAAAAAATGTTGACACGTTATTTGTAGATGAAAGTATGATGGATACACTCCATTACGGTGAAGGTTGGATGTGGGATGAAGGTCCCTGGTGGTATGCTGCTCCTGTCAGCGCACTTTCATTAAATGATAATTGTGTAGATTTTTATATCCGTCCTGGGAAATTAGGCGAACTTGTATCCATTCAAACGTCTCCTTCTACACATTATATTCAAATCGATAATCAATCTAAAACAGTTGATGATACAGTTGATTTTCAAAAATTTAATATTGATCGTAATTGGGCGGGAAGAACAAATCAATTCACAATCATGGGTGAAAAAATGGTTTATGCATCACCTGATACCTTAATTCGAAACATTGTAAATCCTCCCCTTTTTGCTGGAACTGTCTTTAAGGAAATGTTAGAAAATAAAGGAATAATCATTAATAATTTGGCTGTCGGCTCACGAACCAAGTCTAGCTCTAAGGTTACTTCTCATATTTCAGATTCTCTTTTCTATTCAGCCAAAAACCTTATGAACGAAAGTGATAATTTGACGGCTGAATTATTTGTAAAAACCATGGGAATTTCAGAAGAAGTTCCTGGGAATTGGACGGATGGAATAAAATCCGTAAAAGCATTTTTGGCAGATTCTGCGCACATCGATACCAGTACTATTCGAATGGTTGATGGTTCTGGCGTATCTCGATATAATTTAACAAGTGCAGAACATTTTATTGATTTATTAACCTATATGTATAACAGTGATTATAAAGAAGAATTTTTGAACGTACTTGCTCACGGTGGTTCAGATGGAACATTAAAAAATCGAATCATAAAAAATGGAAATAGAGTTAAAGCTAAAACAGGTAGTTTATCTGGCGTTAGCTGTTTATCTGGATATGCATTTTCTCCCAAATATGGACCTGTTGCTTTTTCTATGCTTATGAATGGTTATATTGGATCATCAAAAGATGCGCGGCATCTCCAAGATCGTATTTTAGGATTATTGATTCATGATTAAACCAAATTCTCTAAAACCAAACGCAACCATAGGAATTGTTAGCCCATCTTCTTGGATGAATGAAACGAATCTAAAATATTCCATATCTGTTTTTGAAGAAAAAGGGTATAATGTTGTATTGGGAGAAAGTGTCTTTTTGAAAAAGGATTCGTATGCAGGAACACCTGAACAAAGAGCGAATGATATTAATGGCATGTTTGCCAACCCAAATATAGATGCCATTATTTGTGCCCGTGGTGGCTATGGCGCCAACCGTGTTTTACCATTACTTGACTATGATTTAATTAAAGCAAATCCTAAAATATTTATGGGGTACAGCGACATTACTGCATTTCTTACATCCATCACTCAAAAAACGAATCTCATAACATTCCATGGTCCCATGTTGAGTACATTTAAAAAAGGAATGGTGGATTATAATTTCGAATTAATGGAAAAAACATTATCAGGTGATGAAAGTTTCGTAATTCAATCCCCCTCAAACTTGCATCCTAAAATATTGAAATCGGGAGATGCTACGGGACCTTTGTGGGGTGGGAACATGTGTCTTTTGATTAATCGTTTAGGGACAAAGGATCAACTCAATACGAACGGAGTTATATTGTTTTTAGAAGATATTGGAGAATATTTGTATGCTTTTGACCGCATGTTGGTTCACATGAAAGAAGCGGGCATGTTTGACAATATTAAAGGGCTTATCATTGGAGAATTGCTTGACATGAAAGATCAAGATACTCCATTTGGAAAAACGACAGATGACATTGTGATGGATGTGTGTGGCAATTTGGATATTCCCATCATTTCAAATTTCCCTTGTGGACATGGTAAATACCAAGCAACAATGCCAATCTCTGCACATGTTGAATTAAATGCATCACCCCATTCTCCCACATTAACAATTTTAGAATCACCTGTAAAATAAGGAAAAAATAAATGCTGAATTATATTTGGTTTGGAATGATGTTTATTGGCGTAGTAGTCGGCACGTTGACCGGTAACATTGATGCAGTAACAGAAGCGGCCATTGATATGGCAAAAGTGGCCGTCAATTTAGCGATTGGACTTATTGGTATTATGGCACTGTGGTTAGGTGTTATGAAAATTGCGGAAGAATCCGGTCTCATTCGAATTATTGCAAAAGGATTGCGCCCCATTACCATTCGACTATTCCCAGACGTTCCAGAAGACCATCCTGCTATTGGTTCCATTGTGTTGAATATGTCAGCCAATATTTTAGGGCTAGGGAATGCAGCGACACCCCTTGGACTTAAAGCCATGGAAGAATTACAAGAATTGAATCCAAATAAAGATACAGCTACTAATGCAATGGCTATGTTCCTTGCATTAAATACATCCAGTGTTCAGCTTATTCTTCCTGCAACAGTCGTTGCATTAATGGGATCACTTTCAAGTCAAATTTTTATTACAACGATTGTAGCAACGGGTATGTCCACCATTGCTGCAATTGTTGCTGTTAAATTTTTAGAGAAAAGAAAACGATTTGCCCTTGTTGAAAGGAGGGATTCATGATTGATTCCTTTGTTCTTGGTGTAAACGAATTTTCGAAATATATCATTCCATTTTTATTGGTCGGAATTCCATTTTATGGATTAGTATTTAAAAAAATTAAAGTATATGAATCCTTCGTTGAAGGAGCCAAAGATGGTTTTACAATTGCAGTAAGAATTATCCCTTATTTGGTTGCTATTCTTGTAGCTATTGGCATGTTTCGTGCATCCGGCGCCCTCGACTTATTGCTCAATTTCTTGTCACCCGTTTTAACATTAATCGGCTTCCCTCCAGAAAATCTTCCTTTGGCTTTGATGCGACCTTTATCAGGAAGTGGCTCATTAGGATTGTTAACGGATCTCATAAATGTTCATGGAGCGGATTCGCTGATAGCAAAAATAGGTGCTACCATGTTTGGTTCAACAGAAACAACCTTCTATGTATTAGCTGTTTATTTTGGATCTGTTGGTGTTCGTAAAACTCGCCACGCTTTAGCAGCTGGATTATTTGCTGATTTAGTGGGTGTCCTTAGTGCTGTTTATATTTGCCAATTCTTCTTTGGTTAATGTTGTCCTAAAATGAATAGAGTTTTATCCACACTTACAATTCTATTCCTATTTAGCATTTCATCCTCTGCATTATCACAAGTTCGTCCAGCTCGGTTATCACCCGGTGATACCATACTTTTTGTAGCTCCATCAGGATATTTGAAACCAGATCGAATGATTCTAGCAAAAAAACGACTAGAAGAACGGGGATATGTTACTTTACAAGCTGAAGATATGTTTCGTCAACATGGCTATTTAGGCGGGACAGATAAAAGGCGAGTCGAAGAATTTATGGCTGGATGGGAAAACCCTAAAATTAAAGCTATTTTTCCGGGAACAGGCGGATATGGGACTACACGGGTTCTAGATCAATTGGACTATAACATTATTAAAAATAATCCAAAAATATTAATTGGTTTTAGTGACATTACTGGTTTGCACTTAGCAATAAATAAGATGACCGATATGATAACTTTTCATACACCAAGCCCCATGTATGGATTAGGAAGTAAGGATAATTTGTCTCCTATTTCTGACCACTATTTTTGGCAAGCTCTAGAAAAGAATAATTCAAATGGTTATATCATTAATCCTTCCGCATTTGACTTAGGTGAAAAAATGATAACTCTCCATGGCGGTAAAGGCAAAGGTGAAATTACCGGTGGAAATTTATCTTTAATCAATACACTCATGGGTACTCCATACGAAATTGAAACAGATGGAAAAATATTATTTATGGAAGATGTGGGAGAAGCGCCGTACCGCATTGATCGATATTTATCTCAACTTAAATTGGCAGGAAAATTTGATCACGTTGCGGGAATAATACTTGGGAAATTCACTCGTCGAGCTACAGAGCCACCTGATGATGAAAATAGTTTTACCATGATGGAAGTTTTAGAACACTATTTCTTAAACTTGGGCGTCCCAGTTTTAGCCAACTTCCCTATCGGCCATTATAAATACAATATTACATTCCCTATTGGGGTTATGGCCGAATTGGACGCAGATAAACAAACACTTTATATTATGGAAAACACCACACGAAAGTAAAGATATATGCAAGAAACATTTAACGAATATAAAAAAGACTTAGGGCTGAAAGAATCTGTCGCCATAGTCATTAGCCGAATCATTGGATCTGGAATTTTCAGAACGCCTGCCCCAATAATGGCATTGGTTGGATGTACGTCACTCTTTGGTCTTGTGTGGGTTATCGGTGGTATTATAACCATCTTTGGGGCTGTTATTTATGCTGAACTTTCAGCGATGCTCCCTAAATCAGGAGGACCCTATGTTTTTCTAAAAGAAGCATATGGACCTTA
>CAZGFQ010000022.1:36889-39475 GCA_964525185.1 uncultured bacterium | reverse complement strand
CTACAATGGGGAGATCTACGTATTTTTGGGTGTTTTCATTAAGTATTTTTCACTACTTAATGACAGTAGTTTTTTTCAGTTTACTACGTAATTGTACTGAAAATACTATTATTACCCCTTTATATGACTCCAGATTTCCATTATACTTTATTGAGGAAACAAGGGTCAAATTCAATTCAATACATGAAAAGATGGTGGATCATATTTTTAATAAGCATTATGCTTATCCTAGCATGCTCGGGGAAATCTCCAAAGGAGAATCACATGAATCATAATCAACAAAATCGTTTAGCCGAATCTCAAAGCCCCTATTTAATGCAACATGCTACAAATCCAGTTGATTGGTTCCCTTGGGGTGATGAAGCCTTCGACAAAGCAAAAAAAGAAAATAAACCCATATTTTTATCTATAGGATATTCTACCTGCCACTGGTGTCATGTGATGGAGCATGAATCGTTTGAAGATTCCACGGTAGCTGCACTCATGAATAAACATTTTATATCCATTAAAGTAGATAGAGAAGAAATGCCGGAAGTGGATCATGTGTATATGTCCGTCTGCCAAGCCATGACGGGACATGGTGGATGGCCATTAACCATTATTATGACTCCAGATAAAAAACCCTTTTTTGCTGGGACGTATTTTCCTAAAGATGGTCGAGGACAAAGGCCTGGTATGCTACAACTGCTTCCCAGTATTGCACAAGCATGGGACAAACAACAAAATGAAATCCAACGATCCATAAAAAAAATAACCGATTATTTACAAGATATGAATCAAACTCAAATGGGTGAATCTTTAGATGCTACAATTTTAGATGAAACGTATTTGCATTTTGCGAATCGCTTTGATTCTGAAATGGGTGGTTTTGGAAAGGCACCCAAATTTCCATCTCCCCATAATCTCATTTATTTATTGCGTTTTTATCATATGACTGGGGAATCAAAGGCATTGGAAATGGTGGAACTCACATTACGCAAAATGAGACGTGGTGGTATTTTTGATCATATTGGGTTTGGCTTTCATCGATATTCCACAGATAAAGAATGGCTTCTCCCCCACTTTGAAAAAATGTTATACGATCAAGCAATGATAGCTATGGCATATTTGGATTCATATCATATTACGCAAAAAGAAGAATATGCCCAAACAGCCCAAGAAATATTCACATATGTATTACGAGATATGACATCTCCAAATGGGGGATTTTATTCTGCAGAAGATGCAGATAGCGACGGAGAAGAAGGGAAATTCTATGTTTGGACTAAAGAAGAAATTTTAGACATATTGGGAGAAACAGACGGTGAATTATTTTCATCCATATTCTCTATTTCTGAGAATGGAAATTTTAAAGATGAGGCTACCGGGAAACATTCTAGTTCTAATATTCCCCATTTTTCAGATTCTAAATTAACCATTGCCCAAAATCTCAAAATGAGTGTTTCTGAATTGGATTCATTTATTCATCGATCTAGACAAAAATTATTCACTGTAAGGGAGAAGCGAATTCATCCTTTGAAAGATGATAAAATTTTGACTGATTGGAATGGACTCATGATTGCAGCCCTTTCACTAGGGGGACAATTGTTGAATGAGCCAAAATACACGAAAGCTGCGGAAAAAAGTGCTCATTTTATACTGACAGAATTACGCGATAAAAACGGTCGATTGAAGAAACGATTTAGAAATGGGATATCTGGAATTGATGCACATTTGGACGATTATGCATTCATGATTTGGGGATTATTAAACTTGTATGAAACAACGTATAATGTCGAATGGTTAACAGCTGCTATTGATTTAGCTCACATGATGGAAGAAGAATTTTATGATGATGTGGGTGGTGGATTTTATCTTGGATCTAAAAAGGCAGAAAAATTAATTGTTAGAGCAAAAGATACTTATGATGGTGCCATTCCTGCCGGGAATTCAGTTGCAGCCATGAATTGTCTTCGTCTTGGTAAAATGACTGGACAATCAAGATGGATTAATTTAGGAGAAGATACTTTTAAAGCTTTTTCCGGGCAGATTAAACGTGCGCCTACAGGACATGCATATTTACTTACATCATTTCTGTTTGATTTTAATGCACCGAAAGAGATTGTTGTGGTTGGGAATGATACTCCTGAAACAAAAACTATTCTCAATAAATTGTCATCAATCTATGCTCCCAACAAAGTTATCTTATTCAAAGATGCGAATAAGGGTAAAAGCCTAGTGGACTTGGCTCCTTGGACGGAGAATCATGTTATGATTAATGATAAATCAACCATATATTTTTGTGAAAATTATGCATGCCAACAACCGACCAATAATGTGGATAATATTATTTCATTACTTGAATTCAAGTTATTAAAATCGTTCTACCAATCTAGGATTTTGTATAATAATCCCTGAAGCCCATTTATTTCATTGATATATCAAAGCATGGATTCCTGATCGGAGTCAGGAATGACAGCACAGCTGATTGGTGCATAATTTTATAATTATTTTTCTACATCCAACCTTGTCATTTCGGAATTTTGAAAAAATATCCGGAATCCATCTAAATCATTTTTAAGCACTATTTGCCATTTATAAATGCTT
>CAZGFQ010000022.1:20177-36789 GCA_964525185.1 uncultured bacterium | reverse complement strand
TATCCGGAATCCATCTAAATCATTTTTAAGCACTATTTGCCATTTATAAATGCTTTTTATAATATTATCATTTACATGGAAGAATTAAATAAAATTAAGAAAATCGTTATTTTCCCAATTAAATTCCCCACTTCTTTGAATAAAGATATAAGGAAAAAGAAATGAAAAATCTTCCATTACATTGGAAAATCATTATTGGACTTGTGCTTGGTCTTGGATATGGTATTCTTGCTGCAACTTCCGGTTGGGGCACATTTACCAGTCACTGGATTGCCCCGTTTGGAACCATATTTATTAATTTATTAAAATTGATTGCTGTCCCCCTCGTTTTAGCGTCCCTTGTAACGGGTGTTGCTTCACTTTCAGATTTGAAAAAACTTTCACGCATTGGTGGGAAAACAATCTCAATTTATATAATAACTACAGCTATTTCTGTTACCATTGGATTAGTTATTGTAAATGGTCTTCGCCCCGGTGATAAAGTACCGGAAGATATGAAAATCAAATTGCAGCAAACTTATCAAGAAGATGCTAATACACGGGCTGGTTCTGCTCAAAAAGTAAAAGATCGTGGACCATTACAACCTATTGTCGATATGGTTCCAAGTAATTTTTTCAGTTCCGCTCAAAGTAACAGAAATATGTTACAAATTGTTTTTGTAGCTATATTTCTAGGGATTGGACTCATTCAAGTCCCTAAAGAAAAAGCAAAACCTGTTTTAGACTTTTTCGAAGGATTCAATGATGTAATTATTAAAATGGTTGATATTATAATGCTTATGGCACCCTACGGCGTATTTGCCCTTATTGCACAAACAATCAATAAAGTAGCTGGGAATAATATGACTCAAGTTCTCGAATTGCTTGGAGCACTTGGGTATTATATGCTAGCAGTTATCATTGGATTATTATTACATATGTTTGGTACCTATACAGCTGTTTTGAAACTATTTTCAAAAATGCCGCTTAAAACATTTTATCAAGGGATAGCTCCTGCTCAATTATTAGCTTTTTCCACTAGTTCCAGTGGGGCGACACTGCCCGTAACAATGGAACGATGTGAAGATGAATTAGGCGTTTCCGAAGAAGTATCCTCTTTTGTTCTACCTTTAGGTGCAACGATTAATATGGATGGGACAGCACTATACCAAGCTGTTGCTGCTGTATTTATCGCTCAAACGTTGGGGATGGAATTAGATTTGGGAGCACAGCTCACAATTATTTTAACAGCTGTATTAGCCTCCATCGGAACGGCCGCTGTACCGGGAGCAGGAATTATAATGTTAGTGATTATACTTGAAGCTGTGGGCGTTCCCAGTGCAGGTATTGCATTAATTTTAGGTGTTGATCGTATCCTAGACATGATGCGAACAACCGTCAATGTAACTGGGGATGCATCTGTCGCTGTCGCTGTAGCATCTACAGAAAATCAAATAAATATTCCAAATCGTTCTTAATTTAATTGCGCTTAAAGATTCATGATATCTAAATTCAGATTGATTATTGAAAGATTTTACCGGGCAGTGTTTGCCTATTCAGGATCTACCCTAAAAAATAGGGGGCTGTACTTTGTTAACAAAAAACAGGCCTTTCTCTATAAAGGAGATCAAGGAAGTTTGCTGTTCGCAAGAGGCCTCCACCGTCAATCAGATTGCGGTCCTGAAAGTCGCCTGCCCGGCACCTTTTTTTCATTCACACTCACCCCCTTTTCTAATTCATGAATAATAGTAATAAAAAAGAGTCAGACAATAATCGTAAAATTCCGAGTGGTTTCACAAGCAAAGATACTCTTGATCGCTTAAATTGGCTTGAAGAGAAATCAGGACTTCGTTTTGATCAAATAGCCACAAACGAACCAGAAGATTTAAAAGGAATTATTGAAAATCATGTTGGTTTTATGCCCATTCCCATGGGGATAGCAGGACCATTGATTTTAATGGGTGAATATGCACAAGGAGAATTCACTGTTCCTGTATGTACACTTGAAGGAACATTAGCCATTTCTATGAGCCGGGGCATGTATGCCACCGCCCTATCTGGTGGAATTTCTACCCAATATATTAAACAAGAATTATCCCGATCTCCTGTATTTGTCTTTAATTCATTAAAAGAATCTTCAGACTTTATGAAATGGGTGGATACTCATTTTGAAGAAATTAAAAAAGTAGCTGAATCTTCAACTAATTATGGAAAACTGCTCAGAATAGATCAGTATCCGATTCAGAATTATGTTGTTCTAGACATGGTTTTGGATACAGGAAATGCTGCTGGGCAAAATATGGTTACGTTGGCCGCCAAACTTGCATGCGATTATATTCAAAATAATACTGGATATAATTATATATTAGAGTCAGGATTTAATAGTGATAAAAAGGCATCCGCTAGGACGATGATTATGGGACGTGGGCATAGTGTTATTGCTGAAACAACTTTAAAGCACTCTGTCCTTAAACGCATTTTGGGCCTCCATTTAGATGAAGTAGATATTTTTCAACAAATTGGACCTACTGTAACAAATATGGCTGGGACGACTGGCTGCCATCTTCATATATCAAATGCATTAACAGCTATTTATATTGCCACTGGGCAAGATACAGCATGTGTAGCAGAAAATTCAATTGGCCATTTCCAAACTGAACCTGTTGAAGAAGGATTAAAATGTCGACTTACTCTTCCATCCATTACGGTTGGTACTGTTGGGGGTGGCACGCGATTAAATGCTCAACAACAGAATTTAAAATTACTGGGATGTGATAATGGAACCTTTTCCTCCCGAAAATTAGCAGAAATAATTTGTGCATCAAGTTTAGCACTCGAAATATCATTAATGTCGGCAATAGCAAGTGGCACTTTCACACAAGCGCATATGAAATATGGACGAAAATAAATGACACCTTATTCCGTTCTCGAAGACGATAAATTTTCGTATTTACTGACAAAACAGTCATTCTTATCCCTGTTTTTCAAAAAATTATTTGAACTGTTTTGCAAAACAGTTTTTACCCTATATACACCTACAAAAATTATAGGTCGGGAGAAAATTCCAACCACATCTTATATTATGTGTTGCAACCATAATAGTCATATGGATGTTGCTCTCATGATGGCAGCATCTGGGAAAGGATTTAGCCATTTTGGAATGTTAGCAGCTCGTGATTATTGGTTTGACAACAAAATAAAACGAATTCTTACGAATATTGGTATGAATTTGATTCCCATTGATCGCCGAATTAAAGGAGAACATTCTTTTAGTTTAAATGATACAATTACATTATGTCGTGCTTTTATGGAATTAGATAATCGAAGTATTATTATGTTTCCAGAAGGGACTCGGGGAAATCCAGGCGAAATAAAAAAATTTAAAAAAGGTGCTGCTGCTTTTGCAATTAAACTAAATGTACCTATTGTTCCATTATATGTTCATGGATCACATAAAGCATGGCCTCGTGGAAAAACTTTCATGCGACCATCTTTTATTAAGATTGAAGTTGGGGACCCCATTTATCCTACAGAGTATATTGAAGAACATATAGGTACAGAATATGATTCAGGGCTAGATCCACAACCAGTTATAGAATTCACACACGATTTAGAAAGTACGATTAAACAAATTGGAGAAAAATACAATGTCTCGTAAAAAGTTTTTTGCTAATGATGATATTTCATTCAAACATAAATGGGGATATAAAGATTCTGGTTTTACCCTCAATAAAGATAGATCAGTTACAATGTTTGGGACGCGATATGATTTATGTGGCACCCCAATGCCAGATTTGATTCCATATGTTGAAGAAGTATTAGGTATGACAATCGACCCCGACGATTTATTGCCACAAGTTGAAGATAAACCTGTATCGGAACCTACGATTAATGAACCTTTTTTGGCCGAGATAAAAGGTACCTTTGATTCAGATCGATTTACAATGGCTAATGATGATAGATTAATTCATAGTCATGGACAAACAACATCTGAAGAGGTGTATAAAGTATTATATGATAAAATTGAGAATACTATTGACATGGTCATCTATCCCGAGAGTGAGGATGAAGTTCAACAATTGATTCAATTAGCAACTAAACATAATATTTGCATCATCCCTTTTGGTGGGGGAACCAGTGTCAGTAGCGCTCTTAAACTCCCAGGAGATGAAGTACGAATGAAAGTGGCTGTCGATATGAGACGTATGGATAAAATTGAATGGGTAAATGAAAAGGATCGTCGTGCCTGTATACAGGCAGGTATTACTGGAACCTACATGGAAGAAGAATTAGGGAAACTAGGCTTTATGGTTGGACATGAACCCGATAGCGTAGAATTATCCACTCTTGGGGGCTGGATCGCAACACATGCAAGTGGAATGAAAAAAAATAAATATGGGAATATTGAAGATATTGTAAAAAATGTAACCATGATTACACCTACAGGTGTGATTGATCAAGTATCTCCTATTGTTCGTGCTTCGATTGGTATGAGACCTGAAAATTTCATTTACGGAAATGAAGGAAATCTTGGAATTATTACAAAAGCAATTGTGAAAATTCATAAAAAACCTGAAGTCCAAAAATATGGATCTGCCGTTTTTCCCAATTGGGAACATGGTGTTCAATTTCTTCATGAATTATCCCAAACAAATTATATACCTGCCAGTGCACGATTAGTCGATAATATACAATTTCGATTTGGGCAGGCATTAAAACCTAAATCAACGGGTTTTTCAAAAATTTTGGATGACATTAAAAAATACTTTGTATTGAATATAAAAGGGTTTGATCCTCATAAAATGTGCGCAGCAACGTTTGTTATGGAAGGGGATGCAAAAGAAGTAGCATACCAAGAAAAGAATTTGAATGCATTAGCTGCAAAACATGCAGGACTAGCTGGTGGGTCCGAGAATGGAAAACGTGGCTATATGCTTACCTATGCTATCGCCTATGTAAGAGACTTTTTAACAGATTTTCATGTCATCGGTGAAACCATGGAAACGTCCCTCCCCTGGTCTGATATTCAAAAAACATGTGATGCTGCGACAAAAACATTATATGATTTGCATGAAAAACATAATCTTCCAGGTATTCCTTACATGTCCTATCGAATTCCACAAATATATCATACAGGAGTAGCCATTTATTTTATGTTTGGATTATATATAAAAGGGATTGAAAATGCTGAAATTCTATTTGGGGACATTGAACATCAAATCCGTCAATCCATCATGGATAATGGAGGGTCAATTTCTCATCATCATGGTGTTGGAAAATTACGAAAAGACTTCATGAAGAATACATTATCAGAATCCAGTATTGATTTGATAAAAAATATGAAAAAATCGATTGATCCAGATAATATTTTTGGAATAAAAAATAATGTATTTGCAGATTAATTAACATCAATTACAATCATAAATATTTAGCCCAACCATTTTTCAAAAATCAAAATGAAATTTAAAAATAAAACTATTCTTATTACGGGAGCATCATCAGGCATTGGTGCACTATTAGCAAAAGAGTGTGCACGATTAGGCGCCAATTTAATAATTGGGGCACGCTCTGAAATAAAATTGAATGATGTGAAGAATGATATTATGGAAAATGGTGGCAAATGCGTTGCTGTTAAAACGGATATCACCCGGCCTGCTGATTGTAAACAATTAGTAACAATTGGAGTGAAAACATTCGGTAGAATTGATATACTTGTACTTAATGCAGGAATTAGTATGTGGGCCCCTTTTACTGACATTGATGATGTTCAATTTTTTAAAGATTTAATGGATACGAATTATCATGGTGCATTAAATACAATTCATCCAGCTCTCCCCTTTTTAAAGGAATCTCATGGATTAATTGTTTCAATATCGACAGGACAAGCTATTATGGGCTTTCCAAATCATACGGGGTATGCAGCTTCTAAACATGCATTAAAAGGGTTAACAGATTCCCTTGAATGTGAAATGGGTGATTCTGTTCAATTTATGGATATTATTCTTGGCTGGATACGTGGAACAAATTTACGTAACAATGCTTTTGGGCCTGATGGCACTCAAATAAGGGATAATAAAAAGAGCCATAGTAAAGAATCCATAAGTGTTGAAGAATGTGTTGAAGGTATTATAAATGGAATCCGGAAGAAAAAACGTACCGTTTATTTGCCATGGAAATTGAGCCTAATTCCATTTGTTAAACTGTTTTTCCCTTGGTACTTAAATCGTAAAATGCGACAATTGACTTATGCCCAGGAATAAAAGTCTAACCTTTCTTTTTTAATAATTTTTCTATCCGAGTTCGATGTCCACGGATGCGCAACTGTATACCATCTTCTGTCCACTCACGTTCAATAACATCCACTCCTTCTTGAGCTTTTGCAATCATTTTTCCTTCATCAAACGAAAAAGACAAATCAATTGTTTCATATTCTTTCTCCATGAGACCAACAATTCTTTTTTTCAATTCTGATAATCTTAAGTGGCCTTTGGCAGAAATCATGACAGAATCGGGAAAACGGCGCTGCAATTTTAATATGTGATTATCATCTGTTATTAAATCCACTTTATTCAAAACAAATAATGTTGGTATATGTTGGGCATCTAAATCTTTTAAAACACTTTCGATTGTTTCGGCATGTTCAATTATTTGTGGAGATGACATATCTAATAGAATTAAAAGCAAATTAGCTTCTATGACTTCTTTTAATGTACTTCGAAATGATGCCACTAAATGGTGAGGTAACTTTCGAATAAAACCGACAGTATCACTTAATAATACTTTATGGGATTCACTTATTTCTAAATGGCGAATGGTTGTATCCAATGTTGCAAAAAGCTGATTCTGGATATAAACTTTTGAACCTGTTAATGCATTAAATAAAGTTGATTTTCCAGCATTTGTATATCCAACGAGAGCACATCTAAACTCATCCATACGTTTTTTACTTTGTGTTTGTCGCTCTTTCTCTATTTTCTTTAAATCTTTTTTTAGCCGTGATATACGTTCACGAATGAGTCTTCGATCAATTTCAATTTGAGTTTCTCCCATACCCGCACGGGTCCCTATTCCACCCATTTGACGCTCTAAATGCGTCCATTGTCGTGTTAATCGTGGTAATAAATACTCGAAATAGGCTAAATCAACTTGAGTGCGTGCTTCCCGAGTTTTAGCATGTTTTTGAAAAATGTCTAATATAAGGGCACTTCTGTCAATTACTTTCAAATCTTTAGCAATTTTATGATAATTTTTTATTTGAGCTGGAGATAATTCATTATCAAAGATTAATAAACTTACATTTAATTCTTCAGCTTGAGTTAATACCTGTTCGGCTTTTCCCTTTCCAATATAAAATGCAGGATTAATTTTGGATATTTTTTGAGTCACTCTTCCAACTACTTCTGCACCAGCAGTGTCCGCTAACATATTTAATTCATCTAAATGATCCGATAAATCATATTCATCAATTTCACGCGTTAAAGTGCCAACAAGAAGTGCTTTTTCTTTGACAACAGTGTCAAACCCTCGGATCAATTTTTACCCCTTTTTATCGTTTCGCCTGACCCACGACTAAGAATCGTTTCCGCAATCATTGATATTAGAGCAATAAGTAAAAAAGTTTTCCAAAGTGATTTTCCATGTCGAGCTTCATTGAATGCTTGGGTAAATTCAGTGGAATTCTCTAGATATTTGACATTTTTCTCCGGAAATAGGGATAATAATTCTGCTTTATTAAACGGGTCTGTTGGAAATTCATCTGGATGTAGACTTGTTGAAAATGATGTAAATGGATTGCCATTTGAATAAATAGTATAAGAGCCCAATTCACTCGTATTTTTAATCATTAACCCATTCTTTTGGAAATCTGGAATTAACTTTTCTTTTGATCCACTTGGACGTACCAACTCCCATTCTTGATTCAATAATTCATGTGTTAATGCAACCCACTTAGTATTATCAATTTGCACAGGGTCGGAATTATAGTCGTCCGTACCTGCAGTCACAAGTAGCTTATGAATCATAGGGATAAATGAACCACGCATGGGTAAATCATTCCACCGTAAGTCAATAAGGGATGAAAAATAAAAAACATGTCCAGCCCCACTTACATTTTCCATTAAAAATGGATCACCATTAGATAGTTTAATGAATACTTGATTTGAATGAGATGGTGCAACTTTCAAATAAGTAAATATTTCTGGCATTTCTCGATCAACGTGCCTCACATTCAAATCATGGAAAAGTTGATTAAACTGTTCACCCTTTTCTGCTTTAAAAAATCCTGACTTTGATTCAATTAACTTTTGTGGAATTGGAATACCAATGTCTTGCAATCGACTAGGCTGATTGTCCATCCTACCTCCAAACCAAATAATGCCACCACCTTTTTCTTGAAATATCTGGAGATCAGTAATGCTTTGATCTGACAATTGCCCGACATTATGGAAAATGGCTACATCAATATCATCCAAAAATAGTCGATTTACTTCTGGCTGAATTCTGGATTCAATCGTCAAGATATCTTCCTTTTCATTGATAGAATTGAGAGCTGTTTCTAACATGAAAATATTATCTGTTGACCGACTGAATAAAGCACACTTTATTTCATGTGTAATTGGCAAATTAATAACAAATTCATTATCTAAATCATAGTCATCATTTGGAAGTTGAATTTTACTTTGAACTAATTTTTCTCCAGTCGGAAATGCTTGAAATAGAAAATCTTTTGACATGCCCGGAGAAAATTCTGTAACGACCTGCCCAACGCGATGTTCATCAAAAAACAATTCTATTGGTATATTAGCTTTTGAGGCTGCACCATTATTCAAAATACGAGTATTTAATTTTAATAATTGATTTTTGGTTTTAACACGACTTACAGATTGAACGTCTAAAATAGATAAATTATCTTGAATGATTCCTTGAGATACTAAATAATAACGCCACCCCTGTTCAGAGTTTTTGAAAAATTGAACTGAATCAGGCCATGTTTGGAAATCACTAAAAATGATACATTCTTTATTAGGTTCTCTTGACTCAACTTTAGATAATGTTGAATCAATAAAAAACCATAATTGATCATTTGATGATGTGGGTGAAATTGCTTGAATAATTGGTTTTAAGGAGGGTAATTCAATCGATCCAGAATACACTAATTTGGGTGGATTCGTTTGGTAAACATCCAATCGTGAATTGTCGCCAAATAACGGCACCATATCTACGATTGATTTTTTTGATCTTGACAATCGCGATTCACCATCAATTTTGGCAGACATACTTGCTGAATTATCAAGAATAACCACAACTCTTGATTCCAATTCTGCTCCCATCCACCCTGGAATAAATCCTTCCATCACTGGACGAGAAAATAAAATAACAAGCGCTAAAATAATGATCATTCTCAATAGAAGAATAATCCATTGTTTAATTTTTATATTTCGGATGGTTTCGTGTTCTAAATCTTGAATAAATCGGATGGTACTAAATTCAACATTTTGAGTTCTAAATTTGCTAAATAAATGTATAATGAGTGGAATTGAAATCGCTGCTAATCCAAATAAAACACTGGGAGATAAAAATGTCAAGATAACCCTCCCGTTAAAAATGTCATCATTAAACCGGAACTTATTGGAATTGTTAAATTATCATCCAATGGAATGGGAAGAACTTCCACAATCATTGCCATGACAGCACCACCAATTGCAGGAAAAAATGGAACGTATCCTCTTAATAAAAAACTTATGGCCAATATAACTACTAAACCACCGATTGAGCCGGATAAAGTTTTTTTCCCAATCTGCCCCACTGGAATCGCTTTCCCAATTATGGCTGCAAATGTATCACCAAACACCATAAATAAAATTGCTAATACAGCTATATATTTTTGAAATATTAAAATGGTAATAAACATTCCAATTAAAACCCAGCTTGCTCCTGTTAAAGCACCTTTAGATTCATGCTTCCTCAGCATAAAATTAAAATAGGAATTAAAAATGGATTTACCCCAAGAAGTATTTTTCCGTCCCCATTCTAATAATAACGAAAACAAAATAAGAAACCCAATGGCACCAAGAATAAACTCTTTTGTTGGTGACATCCATAAATAAAATAATGGAATAAAGGATGACGTTAAATGAATTCCCTTTCGAGCATATTCACTCATTGGAACTGTATTCACTTATCAATCACCTGATTATAGATATCATTTAAATCAAGAATACTGACTGTAATATTTATAATGGCTCGTTTTTCCAAAACAGTTCCAGCAGAAATGGATTGGTCTAATACAGTGTATGGGATTAAATCTTCATTTTGTCTATAACTTATAGATCCTAATCTTAACCCTGCAGTGCCTAATTCTTCTTTAGCTCTTTTTTGACTTAAACCATATAGATTGGGAACTTGAAAGAAATTGGGTGGAACACCTTGGCTAACCATTATGTGGACTCCCAATCCTTTTTTCAATCTGTCTCCCCCTTTTGGTTGTTGCCATGTAATATTTCCAGATGGATAATCTGAATTGTATTCTTGATAAACAGTATCAATGGCCAATCCTGATTGAAATAAAGCTAATTCTGCACTTCTTAAACTTTGTCCTACTAAATAAGGTACACGTACAAGTTTTTCATTTTGGGATATTTTAAGACGAACTGTTCGACCCTTTTTCACTTTCGTATTTTCTCGTGGATACTGATCAATAACCGTACCTGCGTCATAACGATCTGTATACAATGTGTCTGAAACAACTCCTTTAAACCCTTCTGATTCCAATACTCTTAATGCATACTTTAACTTCTTATTTTTTACATTAACAAGATATTGCCCTTTTTCGTGTCTTACATATGAAGGCATAATGATAAAATCCATCAATAGGATAAAAGTAATAACAATACCACTAAAAATAAGGATTGATTGGACTAAAGAATTTTTCATATTCTTTTTAATCGGCACGCAAAAATGCCATCTGCATTATGTTTTGAAGGAAATGTAAATAAACATCCATTTTCATCTATCCATTTTTCTGGGACCCACTGTTTTGCCGACTCGATTTTGAAATCATCATTCAATTTAAGAAAATCATTCACCACTTCCCAATTTTCTTCTGGTTCAATAGAACATGTGGCATATACAATTATTCCATTTGGTTTGACAAATTGGCTCATATGATACAAAATAGATTTTTGAATGGCATTCATTTCTACAATTTCTTTTTTATTTCTTCGCCATTTTAAATCCGGTTTTCGCCCTATGACACCTGTCCCTGTACAGGGAGCATCAATCAATATTCTGTCCGCCATAGGATATGTATCAGTTGTTGCATCTTTTTGTTCCCATTTAATATGATTAAAATTAAATCGATTTGCACCTTCTCTGGCCATCTTCAATCGAGATGAATCTGAATCTGAAACATATAATTCCCCCAATCCATCCATTTTATGTGCAATCGAAAATGATTTCGTCCCTGGAGCTCCACACACATCTAATATGATATCCTTTGGTTTAGGGTCTAATAATAATGAAACTGCAGCTGATCCCGAGTCTTGTATAGAAAAATCACCCTTTAAGAATGATTGTGTCTTTGTTAAAAGGGCTCCACCTTTTTGAATTTCAACGATATTATCAAATTCTGGAAATGGTTTCCAAATGGCTCCTATTTGCTTTAATTCTTCAAACACATGTTCAATTTCATTATCGATCCTGATTATAGTGGGCCTTTGTTGCATAAATGTGTGTTTTAAATCAAATGTTTCTTTCTCACCAAACTGTTTACACCATTTCAATGTAAGCCAATGTGGGAATGCATCTTGTGAGAATCTTTCTGCACTAAATGACTTATTAGGATTTTGATGAATTGCTTTTCTTAAAACAGCATTTACCAATCCTGCTGCTTTTTTATTACTGGCCATTTTAATCGTTTCCACTGCCGAATTAATTGCTGCATAAGGTGGCACTTCCGAATCGATGACTCCTTCATAAACACCCATTCTTAGAGCAGCTTTGACTTTAGGGTCCAATCTTTTTAATGGATATTTTAAAAATGGTGTATACATTGAGTCCAATACGGACATCCACCTAATGATGTCATTCGTAAGAGCTGTTGCTCTTTGTCGATCCAGTGATGATACATTTTTTCGTTTAAAAATTGAATCTCGAACCACTTTCAATTGTAAACCCGATTTTTCGAATGATGTTAAAGTTAATAATGTTGCCATTCGTGCGTTCAATGGATTTCTCCTAAATATTCTCCTTCTTGTACCTTATTCCCTGCCAGAAAATCTTGGACTGACATACGCCTTTTCCCTTCAAGTTGTACTTCAAACACTCTAAGTAACCCATTACCTGTCTCAACATCTATAAATTGATTATTAACTTTATAGATATGTCCAGGATGAATGTTTTGAAGTTTTTCCATGATCCATTTACATTTAAATAGTCTCATGTGTTTGCCATTGTAATAAGTAAACATTCCAGGTTTTGGAGATAATCCACGAATCCAATTTGATATTTTTTCTCCAGATTCTTTCCAGTTAATCCGAGTCATTTCACGAGAAATTTTGGGAGCACGTGTCATGAGTGAATCATCTTGAGTTACAACACTGTTTTTTCCGGAATCAATGTCTTGCAGTGATTCAAGTAATAAAGATGATCCTAATTCTGACAATTTGGTTGATAGGGATTCATAATCATCTTCAGTATCTATTTGAATGGGTTTCTGTAGAATAATTTTTCCTGTATCAACTTTTTTTTCTATAAAAAAGGTTGATACACCCGTTTCCTTATCACCGTTCATTAGTGCCCATTGTATAGGAGCTGCTCCCCTATATTTTGGTAAAAGGGATGCATGAACATTGATAGAACCAATTCTTGGTATATCAATCAGTGTTTGGGGTAGGATTCTATAGGCAACAACAACATTTAAATCAGCATTTAATTCCCTTAAACACGAATGTAAATCGGGATCTGTTAATGAGTCTGCCTGAATTAAATTCAATCCTTTTTCAATAGAATATTGTCCGATAGGCGTATGAGACAATGTTTTCCCTCGTCCCATACGCTTCTCAGGATTAGAGACAACGGCCACAACATTATGTGAACTTTTTAAAATTGCTTTTAATGAAGGGATTGCAAATGCAGGATTTCCCATAAAAACTATTCGCATGGATCAATTCCCTATTAAATATTTCGGATTAAAAATTATATCCCGTTAAGGTTTGTCTGGTTTTGCTCTCTATTTTTGATTGAGCTTCTATATCTCTTAATTCGGATTGAATCGACATTTTATCAATTTCTTGAATACGATCAACAATATAGACACCATTTAAATGATCCATTTCATGCTGAATAGCACGTGCTGCTAATCCGGTAAAAGTTTTTTTAAACTTTTCACCCTTTTGATTTTGGTATTTGAATTCAATTGTTTCTGGACGAGTTACACTTAATGTGACGCCTGGAATAGATAGGCATCCTTCATCATAATCACATTCACCAGTGCTACTTACAATTTTTCCATTTATAAAAATAAATGGTTCTTCAGCTTCTTCAGTATGAGATATATCAATAATAAATAAATGCAGGTTTAATCCAACCTGATTTGCTGCTAGACCAATACCATCTGCTTCATACATGGTATCAAACATATCATCAAGTAACTGTTCAATGCCTTTAAACTGTGTTACAGGTTTGCATTTTTTTCTGAGGATAGGATCCCCATAATGGACAATGTCCATTACAGCCATTATTTTTGGCCTTCTAAGTCTGTTGACGATACTTTTTCAGCTAAACCAGCAATACTAGATTTATTGACTGTTAAGTTTGTTGATTTATCCACATTTAGTAACACTATTCGACCTTTTTCTTTAAAACCAGATATAGTACCATAAATGCCACCAATCGTTACAACTTTTTCCCCTTTACTCAAATTATCCAACATGGATGATTTTTCTTTTTGTTTTTTAGCTTGAGGTCTAATCATTAAGAAATAAATAATTCCCATGATTAGAATAAATGGCAAAAAGGCTGCAATGCCACCACTTCCTTGCCCAGGCTGGGCTGCACCAAATAATAAGTCCACAATATTCTCCTTTAAATTAGTCTGAAAATTACCTTTAGAATCAGAATAACCCAATGATTCAGAGAATTGATTTTATAACATTATTTTTGATCCGGAAAACTAATTTCAAAGGTTGTCCCTAAACCAACCGATGAATCCAGAACTTTGAGTTGACCGCCATGAATATCTTCTATGATTCGTTGAGTCAACGATAAGCCTAATCCCCACCCCGTTTTTTTAGAACTGAATCCTGGGCGAAAAACATTTTTCCAATCTTTTTTCCGAATCCCACACCCATTATCCTTAATTTGAATATGGACTCGGTTATTCGATTTTATTAACGAAACTTTTATTAATCCTTCGTCCCCTTCAATAGCATCTATCCCATTTCTTATAATATTTTCTATGGACCAGGCCAGCAAGGATCCATTTGCGAATATGGGTACTTCCGATGCTATATTATTTTTTAACTGAACACTTTTTCCAAGAGAGGGTAATCTTTTTGTTAAATATCCTATAACGCGATCCACATTTTGAGATAAATCAATCCATTCCATCTCTGGTTCTGATCCCATTTTACTAAATCGACGACTTATTTGCTGAAGACGATTCAGATCCAATTCAATTTCTGGAATGATGTCAGCAGTTTTTTCAGGATGTTCTTTTAACCATTCTACCCAGCCCATTAATGCAGAAACAGGTGTCCCTAATTGATGGGCAGTTTCTCTCGCCATTCCTACCCAAATATGTCTTTTTTCGCTATTCCGAATGAATGAAAATCCAGTAAACCCAAGGAAAATAAATAGAGCAACTGCCATAATTTCCAAATAGGCTAACCACTGTAATTGATGAATAAGGTCCGAATCCCCATAATGTAAATGACCAAAAATTATTTTATTTCGTGATTGGGTGTCGACAAACTCTAACGGTATAGGGCTTGTTTGAACGTCCATTTTGATGAGGAATTCTTTTCGATCGTTTTTCGAAATCACATGGTCTGGAAGATTACGCCACGATTGCGGTTCACCATCCATACTTGTTTGAATAATTGGAAACTGAACCTTTTGTATAATATTTTCAAAAACAAAATCAAGATTTGAATCATCCGGCTGTGACACTGTATTTGCAATTATTTCAGCATAAAGAGTCACAATTTGTCTATTATCTTCCCTTAAGCGGTTTACAAGGGATTGAGTATAAAGGAGTAAACTAGATATTAAAATAATACCAAGAATAAATAATCCTCCTTTGATATTTCCCGTATGACGATATTGTTTCATTATTTTTTTATTATCCTAAATAAGGAATCTTTGTAAAGGAAGAGCAATATTAATAGAGTTCCGAAAAATGATGCACGAGAAATGAAACGAACCAATTTCCATTCTTGGTCATCATATTTCATATTTATTTTATGATCGCCGGATGGGACTTTAATGGACCTAAGCACATGATTTGTTTGCAATATTGTCGTTTCAACTCCGTCGATGAATGCTTTCCAACCCGGTTTATAATAAATTTCTGATAGGACGAGAAAACCACCTTTTTCACTATTAACATTTAATATAATTTCATTTTCTTCCAGCTGTTTCAGAGATACTTCATTAAATCCTTTTTCAAATGATGTTTGTCCGTCATATCCGATGATGATTGCTTGCTTTTCTGGCGAAAACGATGGCTGTAACACTGCCAATAAAGATGATTGTTGATCATCTACAGAAAGTACAGAGCTTACCATCCACGCTCTGGGCAAATAGTTTTGGTTTGGTAATAATTTGCCTTTATCAATGACATAACGAACATTTAACATATTTTGAACGGCTGGGGAAAAATCAACTTTGCCGCCTCGTGTACTTGCATCCATTAAGTCTTGATAATGTCTTAGTTTTAAAGGCCTATATCCACCGACACTTTCCAATCCATAATATCCATACCGGTTTGATGAAAAATCATCTTTTGGGTAAATTCGGAATGGATCCGATTGATATTCTTTTTTAAGAAATTCGATTCCCTGATTTGTTTTAAACTGTTTACTCATTTCAACACTTGGCTTTAAATGAAGAAATTCAGAATCCATTATGACTAGATCTAGTACAACAAGACCCATTAATAAGCCGCCGGTGATTGTATGTGTAATTTTTTTCTGACACCCCGCCCAAATAACAGCAAGAGATACTCCGGTAATGCCGAGTGCAATTATAAATCCTTTTTGAAATAGGTCAATGCGCATTTCACGAATCGAATTTATAATTTGAGCATTATACCGCCCCATTTCTCCTTCCTTAAAGAACGATAATAATGATTCACCACCTATAAAAAGTAAAAACGATAATCCAATAAATAACCCAAATAAATAGTAGGTTTTATGTAATACCCGTTCAGGATTATCTTTGATATTATTCATAAGTCGGTTGAAACCAACTGCACCCAAATAACTCATCATAAACGGAATGGTCATATAAACCATTGACGGTACTCGAAATTTGCTAAAAAATGGAGCCCAATTAAAAAAAGGAGAAAATAGAATTGGGAAATGGTTCCCAAACCCAATAATGATTGCCAACAGGGCAACAATCCACATGGACC
>CAZGFQ010000022.1:0-20077 GCA_964525185.1 uncultured bacterium | reverse complement strand
CGCCATATGAAGGCATCCCTGAGAATAAATTCGGAAACCAATGTGGCATTTCTTCTTGTTCGCTAATCCATTGTTTTATGGGCTCATGGGCAACCATATCCCCCGCTAGTGGTATTTCATATAGTAATATTAATTTGTAAAAAAGAACAAATATAATTATTGGGATTAAAATCCAACTTCTACTTTTCATATTGTTGTCCATTTTTTCCACCATATTTATTTTCTGCCTCGAGTTTCTCATAATGATTTTTATTTCTCGATTTTATTTTTTGACCTACTTTTGCACCCATTATTTCCATTGGCTCAATTTGTCCTGAAATTGTTGCTCCTGCTCCAATTATAGCACCATCGCCTATTTTAGTACCGGGAAGAATTGTCACATTAATGCCAACCCAAACATTTTTACCTATTGAAACTTTCTTAAATCGAAATGTATTGTCATATGGAAGATAGTCTCCTTCGTAATTATGATTGTGAGTGTAAATAACAACATTTCTAGCAAAATGAGTATTATTCCCTATTGACAAACCACCTTCAGCCCGAAAAAATGCATTTTCACCTATATGTACATTATCCCCAATTTCAAGATTGTTTAATCCAGTTATTTTACTGATACCATTAAATCTTACGTCAACGCCGATAGATTTTATGTTCTTGGTATATTTATTCGCCAAATAACTATGTATTAAATTATTTTTCGCTTTATTTAAGTAATAAAGTATTCTTCCTATAAATATCATTTTTTAACTCTCTTTAGTATTGAGTATGATGTAAAAGTGTATGTTATGTAGAATAAAGATGAAACGATAGTTAATGCCCATAATTGTATAGTCGGAGTCATATGCCAATATTCCATAGCAGCATATTTAACCAATACTGAAATTACAATTAGCAAGAACCCAATTTCTTGTCTTCTAACTAATGAAAATGTGGTACTTATGGGCAAATTAATAAATTGGAAAAATAACCATGGAATCATTATTTGCATAAAAACACCAGTTTGGGACCATTGTGCCCCTAAAATAATTGTAACTAAAGTAGGGCTAAATATTAGAATGACTAATGCTGGAATAATTCCAACTTTAACAACCCTTCTGACTGTCTGGTTAAAGATCCTTAATATACCATTTTTCCCTTTATGAATTGCTGATGATGCAGATTGGTAATAAACCCTTCCAACAGAACGGCTTATTAAATTCATGGGCATAGTGATCATTTTGTTAGCCATCATATAATAACCCACAATTTCTGGAGAAAAGTATGCTGAAAGCATAAATACGGGTAGTTGCATTGAAAATGTGTTAACAAGTGCCATCGGTGCATTAATCATTGGAAATTTCTTAAATTTAAATGCCTGAAAAGATGCATATCTAATTTTAACATGTTTCATGGATACATTTGATTTTATATACATTACTATGGCCACAAATCCGTTTCCTGCTAAATATGCATAAAGTAAACCGGAGAAGTCTGGTGATATAAGCCCATAGGCTAAAGAAACTCCTTGAATAATCGCTACTTGAAGAATTCTATATTTTGCCATCAATCCAAATGACTTATTTCTCATATAAACATAATTCATCAACTCAAACCCGCCTCCGAATAATACAGCAAAACTTATCCACCAGCGGTAGACGGATAAATGTCCAGCGTCAAAAAGGTTTAATATGGGTATACCAAAATAATGTAACGTAATAAAAAGCCCTGAACTAATAGTTAGAAGGAATAAGAAAGCGACTAAAAATAAAGCATCCGAATCAGATTTATTTTTAGGCAAAGGAATAGTCATTTCATATTTTAAAGTTGAAATGACTGTAATTATGAGTGCAACAGACAGTAGTAGCTGAAATTGCCCAAAATCATCAACGGAATACAATCTTGTCAAAATAGGTAAAAATAATACAGTTATTACATTTGCAGATGCTGTTCCTGTAACAAGTTTTGCTACATTTTTATTAAACTCACTTTTAAGAATATGAGAGCGAGCCCACTTAATCATTTTTATCCCAAAAGTTATATTTTAATCCTAATGGAGTAACCGCTTTTAATTTTTCTTTATCTTCAGTTGACCAATCTTTCCATTTTGGGAAATCATTCTGAATCTGTCGATTTGTTGGTTTAGCAATAAGTGATTTTATCTTAGAATCGCCCAATAATTCATGATTTATAAATTCGCATATATGATTATATACATTATAATCGGTAAAAAGATCTTCAGATTTCAGCGTTAATACTCTTTCACTTTCTATAGACCTTTTTGCTGATTCTATAATGTCATTCGTTTTATTCCACAACCATCCTATCCTTTCAATATCTGAAGATTTGTCCCATACATTATACATTTTATCTGCTTGTAATGGTGCAAGTCTAGCATCATCATTTTCATTTCCTTTATAATAATGACGGCGTATTCCACTTCTTACAAAAGCCCCAGGATGTCTAATCAGATGAATAAACTTAGCTTTCGGAAATAAATTACCTAGACATTTCATAAAAAAGGATAGTCTATTATTAGTTTCTACAAATCTTACATCTTCTAAATAAGACTTTTTCAAAATATCATATCTTGCATTTAAATATGCCATTTGAATTGCTTTTAAATTTTGTGTTCCTAATTCGAAAGCTAATTTTGATCCGTAAAACATTCTAGGTCGTGGCTCGTGATGCACGGATCCTATATTTGAAGCATTCATTAATTTGACCAATAATTCACTACCAGCTCTACCAGTAGATACAACATAAACCGGATTCATAGTTGTAAACATTTTTTCTGGCAATGTGTTGAAATCTGAAATAGGCTTCTTTATTTTATAACGCTCTTCACTAAAATAGGATTTTACATCCTTTAACGAAATATCTCTTATGCGTTTTCCTTTTTTTCTCATTCTATAATTGAATTAAATATGTTAGCTAATGTTTCTGTCTGTCTTTTTCTATTAAACTCTTCAATAGTTGAATTTTTCGCGTGTTTTATTGGCTGAATTCCTGAAAAGTCTATGTGTTCATTAATGTCAAATGAATGTTGATACCCCATGTTTTTCATAAGTTTAGATGCATCTGAATCTGGGTTTCCAATAAGGATAATCTCGGAACGACTCGCAAAATATTCAAATAATTTTCCAGGTATTATTCCTGAATTTTTTTCACAATCTGGAATTACAAGGAATAGATAATCACATTCTTTCATTTTTTCAATTGCTTTATCATGTTCCATATATGACTGTTTTTTATAAAATTCATCTAATTCGTAAGTGTGAATGGTTTCTTCAATTTCGGGATGAACAGATCCAATACATTTGATAGATATATATTTCTCGTTTTGTAAATCATTATAGGTTTTAATGGATTGAATTAATCCAATCGGGTTTTGAGTTTTTGATAAGGAGCCTATATGTCCAATTGTTATATTGTTGGATGTATGCTTATTTTCACTTTTCATCTTGAAATCATCTGCGTCATACCCGTTAAAAATAATAGTTGATTTAGATTTTATGGGCCAATGTGAATCTAATAAATCTTCAAAACCAGGGCTTACAACTGTTAGATGGGAACAATTTCTTAAAACACTCTTTTCGAGTTGAGAGTCCATAAATGATATAACTGCATTTCGTGGATTTTCTTGATAATAAAACCGATCTGTCCAAGGATCACGAAAATCACATACCCATGGTAACCTTGAGTATTTAGCTAATGCTTTTGCCACTAAATGAACTGTGTGGGGTGGACTCGTTGAAAACACAAGGTCATATTTATTTTTACTTAAAATGTCTTTTCCCCTTTTTACGGCTGACCAGTACCAACCAATTTTCCCATCAGGGATAAACATATTATATCTGATCCATCGAGTCACTTTAGAAAATATAGATTCATTTTTATTTGAACTTAGTTGATGAGATGATATCTTTTTCTTCCCAGTTAATAGTTTAAATGCTGGAAGAAAAGAGACGCCTTTAATTCTCTCTATGTTTAGATCAGTAGTGTCATCGTTAAGGGAGTTATCTATAGCGGGGAATTCGCCATTTTCAACAGTTAGGACAGTGGGTTCCCAACCTAGACTAGGAAGGTATTTACAGAATTTTAATATTCTCTGAACGCCTGGGCCACCACTTGGAGGCCAATAGTATGTAACGATTAAAACTTTTTTCATTTAATGCATATAGAATCTATTGAATGAAGACACAATAAAAAGGTTCAAATATTATTAAATATTTTTCAAGTGATTTTGTGATCAAATTGATAATTTCCGACGATATTATTATGGAATCATTATGAATCATATTTAGATTCTTCATATCCATTAATTTATTCAATTTTCATTGAATATCCTTTTATCTTAACATGCATTTAACATAATATTAAAAAAGACTTATCATGATAAATATAGCTCAAATCGGTGTTGGTTATTGGGGACCTAATCTCCTTCGTAATTTGGTTGCAAACAAAGACACGCATTTAAAAACAGTTGTTGACCTTTCAGCTGAGAGAAGACACTTTGTTGAATCTAATTACCCAACTGTACAAACAACGGAAAATGTGAATGATGTATTAAAGGATACATCTATTCATGCAATTGTTATTTCTACCCCCGTAGAGACTCATTATGATCTTGCCATTAAAGCACTTAATGCTGGTAAACATATACTCGTTGAAAAACCAATGGCCACATCTTCTGATGAAGTTAAAGCAATTGATGAACTTGCTCATAATAATAATTTAACTGCTATGGTTGGACATACATTTCTATTCAATAATACAGTTCGCACCATTAAAAAATTAATCGATGATGGTGAATTAGGCGATATTCGATATATTTATAGTCAGAGAGTCAATCTTGGAAGAATACGATCTGATGTAGATGCCTTATGGAATCTAGCCCCACATGATATAAGTATTATCCAATATTGGCTTAATGAACCTAACCCGATTCAAGTTGATCGACATGGCATGAGTTTTGTCCAAGATGGGATCGATGATGTGGTTTTCATGAATATTAAGTATCCAAATAATGTCATGGCCAATATTCATGTAAGCTGGTTAGACCCGAGAAAAATTCGAAGAATGACAGTCGTAGGATCAAAAAAGATGGTTTTTTATGATGATATTGCCGAGAATAAAATAAGCATATTCGATAAAGGAATTGACCGGATGGCTGTTCTTGGTGAAAATATGGATTTTGATACCGGAAATACATTTACATTCCAGCATCGTTCAGGAGATGTATTAATGCCAAAAGTAAATTGGATTGAACCATTGAAAACTGAAATAGCTCATTTTATAGATTGTATTAAAAATGATACTGATTGCATAACTGATGCAACACATGCGGAAAAAGTAGTGCGCATTTTAGAAATGGGTTCCAAATAAAACTATGATTAGTAATACAGCTATTGTTAAAGATACTCACATTGGTTCCGGGACTAAAGTCTGGGAATTTGCAAATGTATATGGTGCCCAAATTGGGAACGATTCCATGATTGGGTCATATGTTGAAATCCAAAATAATGTTACAATTGGGAATAATGTAACTATATCATCCCATACTTTTATTTGTTCCTTAGTCACAATAGATGATAATGTATTTATTGGACATGGAGTTATGACGATTAACGATTTACATCCACCATCATACCGCCGAACGGGATCAACCGATCAATGGAAAGAAACTCATATAAAAAAAGGGGCTGTTATTGGGAGCAATTCAACATTACTTCCTGTAACAATTGGAATAAATGCGGAAGTAGGTGCTGGATCTGTAGTGACAAAGGATGTGCCTGATAATGCAATTGTTGCAGGCAATCCCGCAAATATCATTAGGATTAAATCTGAAGATTAGCAATAAAAGGTCCTAATTATAATGCATATTGCATTTGATATCATCCACCCTGCCCACGTTCACTTCTTTGCACCTACAATCAAAGATTTTATGTCTGATGGGCATACTGTAAAAGTATTTTCGAGACATAAAGAATTAGTTTGTGAATTATTGGATGATTATGGAATCCACCATAAAACTCTGTCAACCGCTCGTACAGGAGTTGCAGGGCTTTTATTTGAAATGGTCGTTCATCAAGGCGGTATTCTAAAAAATATATTTTGGGATAAACCGGATGTTATTACGGCGCTAGGGGGTCCATTGTGTACTCATATTTCCCGATTAAGGCGTTGCCCAGTAGCCATTTTTACAGACACTCATATTGCGAAAATGCAAAATGTCATTACACTCCCATTTGCAACAAACATATTCATTCCTGATTGTTATCCTGGCCCTTTTTATAAAATGGATAATAAATTCATTAAATATCCTGGGTATCACGAATTGGCATATTTACACCCCGATAGATTCAGCCCAGATGAAAATATAAAGAAAAAATTAGGCTTAACGGAAAATGAGTCTTTTTCAATCGTAAGGTTTACGGCTTGGGAATCATCTCATGATTTCGCGGTTAAAGGATTATCGTTAGACCAAAAAAAACAAATTATACAATCGTTACTTCGCCGAGGAAAGGTGTTTATTTCTTCAGAAAAACCACTTGAGGGTGACTTAACTCAATATAAATATCCTTTACCGGGATCTACAATGCACGATGCACTAGCATTTGCGTCTATGGTTGTTGGGGAAAGTGCAACCATGGTTTCTGAAGCAGTTGTTTTAGGGACACCTGGTATCTTTATTTCACCGATTCCAAGATGTTACACAGATGAACAAGAAACAAAATACAATATGGCTCGCACGTTTCGCTCGGATCAATTTAATGAAATATTAGAAACGATTGATTTATGGTCAACTTCTGAATCTATTTCGTCAATGGCTATTCAACATAAATTACTTTTAAATGATAAAATTGATGTGACAAAATATATTAAAGAAGTACTCACGCAAATGGCGACGAATACTCTTTAATTTTTTGATACAATATTTATTTCATTATTTATAGGTTGTTTCAAACTACCTTTTTGAATTATTCGGTCAATAGTTAACACATTCTCACGCGTTCTTTCGAGCAATTCGCTTATAAACCCGAATAGGATAAATTGGATTCCAAATATTTCTAATGTAAGTGCAAACCAAAATAATGGACGTATTTGTGTGCTATAAAAATAATATAAAGCTGTTAAATACCCATGAAACCCCAACCCAATTGCCATACTAAGAGCACCTAAGAATCCGAATAAACGCATTGGTTTTTTACTGAAAACAATCAAAAACCAAATACTTAATAAATCTAAAACTGACCTTGGAAACCTAAGGAGACCAAATTTTGATTGTCCATATTCCCGTTCGTACCATTGTGTTTCAACTTCTTTTATTTCAAAACCATCAGAATGTAACATAACTAGCATAAATCGATGCCAATCACTTCTTAAGTATAAAGATGGTAAACATTCTCGACTGAATCCCTTAATCCAGTTCATATCCCTTAATCGTATTCCAAAAAGCCACCGAGTAAATAGATTATAAATTCTGGATGCAAAGGATTTTCCGTCTCCTCTATCTTTTCTATACCCTGCTACAACATCAGAACCATTAATTAATTTTTCATATAACAATGGAATATCTTCATCGGGATGTGATTCTAAGTCCGTTGGTATCCAAATAATTTTTTCGCCAGATGATTGGTGAAAAGCAGTTTGTAGCGCGGGAGTTAAACCTAGATTTTTTCTATGTTTAACCGCTATTAAAATATCCGGATACGAATTCACTAATGTCTGTAACACGGAGTCTGTATCATCCGTACTTCCATCATCCACAATGATAATTTCACCATCAACATTCCGGGACTCAAATGCCTGAATACATCGTTCGACGTATTCTTTAAGATTCCCTGCTTCATTCATCGCCGGTCCTACAATGGATAATTGTTTCTTTTGACTTTGGTTTGTTATTTCATTCATGATGGTTTCATTTTCCATAGATTGCCTAGTTCTATTTTTTCTTCACTAAGTGTACGTTTTGCAATAGTTAATGTTACGGATGAATTATGTAATGTTTCCTTAAATATAACTTTATCGACTAATTCTGAATGGGTTAAATCTACTTTATGGATTGATATCTCAATAGACCCATTTTCGGTACTGCCTATAATATTTTTTTCAGAGATAATAGGAATTTTTCCCCAAAGTAGTTTTGTAAACTCTTCTGGGTCAAGTCTATTGATAATAGGAAATGTGGACATAATTTCATCATAATAGTATTGCCTATTCTTTAGAATATCCCATGCATTTACATTATCTTTTTCTATCCACATAATTAATGTTTTTCGCCCCATAAAATCTCTAAATTGGATGACAGTACTGTCATTTTGTGAAAAATATGTAAACTTTAATTTTCCTTTATACCCTCCTGTTGAATGAAGTTCTCCCTTTCCTGAACAAGACATATAGCTTGTTTCAATGGCTGGAGGTATTTGAGCATCAATATTCTTTTGGTTTATCGTACTACTGCAGCCACTCAAAATGATCGTAATAAGTAAACTTGAAAAGAATAATGATTTATTTAGACAATAGTTTTTCTTTGAGAGATTGATTATCACTATCAAGTTTTAAGGCTTGTTTATATGCATCCAATGCCTTTGCCTTTTCATTTGTATCCATAAGAATATCACCTAAATGCTCAATGACGACTGAGTTGGAACTATCCATTTCAATCGACTTTTCTATGTATTGTATGGCCTCTTTAAGATTACCCATTTTATAATATATCCAACCCAACGTATCCAAATATGGTGCCGAATTAGGAGATAATTTCACTGCACGAATTGATTGTTCCAATGCCGTGGGTAACATTTCGTTTCTTTCAGAAAGGCTATAGGCATAATTATTCATTGCTTGGGCATCCAGTGAATCCGTACGGATTAATTCGAGATAAAGGCTATCAGATTTTTCCCATTTTTGAATGCTATCCCAAATCATTGCAAGGGCATGTTTTGCATTTCTAGATGTTGGAAATATGTTAAGTGCCTTCAGTAAAAAGTGTTCGGCATTATCATATTCTTTTAATTGACTATACGCACTTCCTAATATGTAATAAGCCGTAAAATTCCCATCCAGATAATCTAAATTTTCAATTAAAATTTCTGTCGCTTTTTTTGGCTCCTTATTGGTTAGAGAAACAATTGCACTATTTAAGAAACCGCGTGGACTTGTTGGAAATAAAGATATTAGTTTATTATTATATATAATGGCTTGATCAAACTTTTCCATATCAATAAATAGAGAAACATATTGTTGGTAAACATCTTGACTGAGTGAATCAATTATAAATGCCTGATCAACGATAGAAAGTGCACTTTCTAATTCATTATTCTGTTGATATATTGAACTTTTTTGAAGTAACAAATCAATATTTCTTCCCTGAATACGAATTAAACCATCAATAGCTGAAACAGCCTTTTGGGGGTGATTATTGAATAACGAAATATCTCTGTATGTTTCATAAAACTGGGCATTTCCCGGGTGTTCTTTTATAAGTAATTCACATATTTCTTCAGCTTTAATTAATTGTCTAATATTGATAGCAATTTGTAATGCTTGTTCAAGTGCATTTGTTGTGAGTGAATTGAGATTGTAGGATAATAAATAATATTTTATTGCATCTTCCCATCTATTATTTAGCCGATAAATATCACCTAACGAAAAATGGTAATCACTATTCTCTGGTTCTAATTCTATTAATTTATTGAATTGGATTAGAGCCAAATCGAGTTTTTTTTCTAACGTGTAAAGAAGTCCAAGCATTTCATAAGCTTCAGTATCATTCGAATCGATCTCAATTGCTTTTAATAAATGTTTCTCAGCTCTTTTTATTTTTCCCAATCTTCTAAAGGCATCAGCTATTGAAATATGTATTGTTGCCCCATTAGGATCAGCTTCCAATGCTTCTTGGAATTCCAAAACTGCCATTGCGTAATTTCCTTGGTTAAGAAGAAATTCGCCTTCCATAAAATGCTGTAATGCGATCTCAGATGGAGCATCCGACTGAGCATTTAATAAAACAAGGGTGAAAATAAATATGATATATTTCATAGTTTTAATTGGCTGATTCAAATACGGTAACACTATTGCCACCACGTTTTTTACCACGATACATGGCTTGGTCTGCATAATCAATCACTTCACGGATATTTTCTGAATGGGTTGGATATTCGCTCATGCCACAACTAATAGTCATCTTGACATCTTTTCCATCCATCGAGAAAGGATATTCTGCAATATTTTGGACAATCCTTGTTGCAACGGGCATAGCTTTTTCAATATTTGTATTTACTAGTATAATAACAAATTCTTCACCACCATATCTTGCTACTGCATCAATTAAACGAACATTATCCTTTAAAATCTGTGATACCGTTTGAATAACATAATCACCATATGGATGACCCAAAGTGTCATTTATCCTTTTAAATTTGTCAAGGTCAAACATGAGCATTACTAAGTCATGATTAAAACGTTTTGCACGCTGAATTTCTTCATCAAAACGATCCATGAATGTTTTATGATTTAGTAACCCAGTGAGTCCATCTTGTGTAGCATTTAAATAAATTTGTTGATATTCCTGCTGCCAGTTCATAATGGTACTTAAAATTTGGAAAAAAGATTTGATGGAATCTCTTTCCTTCGTGCTGTATTTTCTGTGTGATTTTCTTTCGAGAATCACAGATACCATTTTTTCATCACCAATTTCTAATAGAAGTCCAACAACAGAATGATTTATTATTGAATCACCATCTCCGCTAGACGGGATTAATGTAGGGAATTTTTCCATTAATAATTCATCATAAATACCACCATTTACCATCATAGGAAGGCCCAATAAAGATTCATTGATATTAAATCTGTTTCCTTCAATATATTGAGAGTCATCTCCTTTAGACCACATAATAACACCTTGAGTAAAAAGAGAAGTTGCAGATGATATAACAATTTGATCACTCGGAATAAATTTATTTACTAAGGAAGAAAATTGTCTATATATATCTGTTTCAGCATCTTGAAAGTTTAAATGAGAAATAAAAGATAAAATACTTTCTTTTTTATAATTTCCCAGAGCTTGATGATCGAGACTGTCTAGATTTTCTAAATTTGTGGTTAAAAGAGAAGATAATTGTGACGTGATTTTTAATGCTTTATTGTCTAATGCATTAAAATGGTCAATGTATATAATAAACAAGCCAATGGAATTATCCTTAAATCGAATTGAATGTGTTAAGATGCATTCACTCCCTCTCCACGTTTTATCTCCAAATATTTCATTCCATTCTTCACCACAATCTTTTTGATAAATTGTTTGAGGACCAAGTGATGTTAGTATGGTATTGACTAACGAGTTTTTCGTTAAAATTGTATCTAAAAAAATAGATTCAGAATCTTTTTGTCGCACTAAAGTATCAAATTGATCTTCGAATAAGAATATTTCTGGTTGATAGGCATCATTTAACGATCGTACAATTGAAAAAATCATTGATTGAATTTCTTGGAATAATTCATCAACATGCGGTTTCGGAAACATGGCAAATTGAGAAGTATCATTACTATTAAATAGATCCTTTTTTGAATCGTCAATTTGCCCTAACGAATTAAAATAAAAATAAATTAACCAACCAACGCAAAATACGACTAAAGTACGTAATAAATACCCATATGGCGCATCTAATGATGGATACAATACAAAGAGCAATACAGCTAAACAGCTGAGACTGTAAATTATGCCTGTTTTGATGCTTAATTTCATTTACCTACCAAAAATAAAATCCCCGTCTATTAAATTACTTTAATAACGGGGATTAAAAAATAGGTAATCGATAAAAATAATTAATCGTTTACGAGGTGGATTTGCTTTGAATAGTCTTTCTTTTTTTCATCATCCAATTGATCTAAAGAATCAGGTTCAACTTCGGCAAAATCCTGATGTTCATTTTCTCCCAATAGCTTATGGTCGTTTGTATTTGATCTTTCGTCCGTATGGGTGGCAAAAGTTTTATTTAATACCGGCAGATTTGGCTTTTCTGGATTAAATAATTCAATACTCACAAACAGAAATGCTACAACAAGTCCAGTCATAACTGTTGCATATATGGGTGAAAACCCTAACAGCGATTTGCCAGTGGGTTCAATAGGAATTCGTCTTTCAGCACTTAGCCTTCCTTGAAGGTTTTTCATAAAAGCTGCTGATGTAGTTACCCTAGGTATTTCATTTAATTGAGTAATATTATTCTTCATATTATCAACTAACTGTTTTGCTTTAGGGTCAGACTCTAAATAGGATTCGAAAGATTTCCTTTGAGCAAGTGTTAATGTATTTTCTAAATAATCTGAAATCAGATCTTCAAACTGATAGCGGTCCATCGATAGTCAATACTCCTTATTTTCTTAATTCTTGTAATTCTGATTGTAGTTGAATTCGTGCACGATTTATTCGCGACTTCACTGTCCCTAATGGTACATCAACAATATTACTTATTTCGTCATATGAAAGTTCCTGAACATCTCGCAAAATTATAACAGTCTTAAAATGCTCAGGTAATTGTTGGATGGCATTTCGGATGAGTTTATGTGCAAACTCATTTTGTACTTCCTGCCCAGTTTCTGGTTGAATTGCAGGTAAATCAATTTGTTTCTCTTCTCTACTCATATGACTGAGCTGGGTAATTTTTCTTCTTTTCCTTTTACGGAGTTCCGTATTAGCAAGGTTTTTTGCAATTGTATAAATCCATGTGGAGAATTTTGCAATTTCTTTATAATAATGTTTTTTGATATACAATTTAACCATGGTGTCTTGAACAATATCTTCAGATTGCTCATAATCACCCACATACTGAAATACAAAATTTATTAATCGATCCTTGTAGCGTCTTACAAGTTCTACATAGGCATTTTCATCTCCATTTTGGAAACGACCAATTAATTCTTCATCGGTATATATATATTTTCCACTTTCGTTAACTGAAGGCATAGTATATAAACTGGATGAGCTCCGATTCATCAGAGATGGTTGATGTTTTTTGTTTTCGTTCAATTTTTTCAAGGTATTTTAAAATCTGTATAATTTTTTTCTCCGAAAAACCTTTTGCATAAGCAGGCAAATTTCGTTGAATTGAAGCAGATATAGGAATATAACCAGTTGGTTTCGAAAAAGTTCCAGAATTCCTTTTTGCAAATAATATTTCTTGAAAAAGACCCGTTAATGGATAAATAAGTGATACCATCGTCTCATTCTGAGAAATAACAGTTTTACCAACAGATATTGATTTGCTTAAATCTTTTTGAGCAATTGCAGAAATAAACTCCCATTGCTTATGTTCTCTCTTCCACCCTGAAAATTGCTTTAAATGCTCCATTTCAACTGCGTTTCCATCACCTACCCACAAACAAATTTTTCCTATTTCACCGGCTAAATGTGCTAATGAATCACCAGCAGTATTTGATAAGGATTCCACAACTTGGGAATTAGCAGAATTTCCATTTTCACTAAAAAAATAGCGCACCCATTGTTTTATTTTATTGGGATGTGGTGGTTGAGTATTAATTGGGTCTACTATTTTTGATAATTTCTTAAAAATGGCAGTTTTTGCCATATAATCATCATTAATAATAATAACACAATGGCTTACTATTGGATTTTTGCAATAATCAATCAACTCATCATTATATGGCTTCTTTAATTGAGTGCCATTCCGTAAGATAAAAAATTCTTTACTAGCAAATAAATCTGTTGATGTTAATCGATGAATGATTTCTTTTCCACCCATTTCATCGGGTAGCATCAAGACTTTTGATGGTTTTTCATCTCCAAAAAATTGATTTGACACTTTATCCATAAATAACTTTTGAAGATAATAGTCACTTCCTTGCAAATAATAAATAGGCTGCACACCATTTTTCACCAACGATTGGATAGCAATTTTAATATCAGTTGCCATTTTTTTTCTCAAAATATATACTAACTATTACCACAGATAGAAAAGCCAGTAAAAAACTGATAATACGTTCAGTAACCAAGATGGATAATCCATTAAGATTCGCCCAAATAATAGTGGAGATAGATCCGACTAATAACCCTGCTATTACACCTTCACGTGTGACACGTTTCCACCATAGTGTTAAAAATAAAGCAGGGCCAAATGATGCGCCTAAACCACTCCAAGCATAAGATACCATTTCGAAAACTAAATCTTTGGTACGCCAAGCCATTATGAATGCAATCAATCCAATTAACAAAGTAAATATTCGGCTCCACGTTAATTTGCTAAATCCACCAAACTTTGCAACATCTTTAGTTAATAAATCTTCGGTAATCACAGATGTGCTGACTAATAATTGTGAGTCAGCTGTAGACATCATTGCAGCAATTGCTCCAGAAATAAATATCCCCGCTAACCATGCCGGTAACAAAGAAGTTGCCATGATTGGCATTAACTTTTCCGGGTCTGGTAATTGATGGATAGAAAATATTCTTTCCCCTTCATGGATTAAGATCCCTGACTGTAAAAGCCCATTTCCTACAAGTCCTATTATCATTGCACCAAAAAATGCTGGAATAGCCCATGAAATCGCAATCCTTCTACTTTTTTGAATATTATCTGAGGAATCTATAGCCATAAATCTTGTGACTAAATGCGGTTGCCCCATATAACCAAACCCCCAACTTAAACCACCGATCATTCCTATAATTGCTGATATTCCTGTTTTTCCACCATATAATGTGTCCCAATGGACCAATGGTTGATCAGGGATAGTATTCAGCTGAATTATGCCAACAATGGGCAATATAACAAGAGTAGAAATCATTATGATTCCCTGAATTAAATCTGTCCATGCTACTGCTAGGAAACCACCCATTAATGTATAAAAAATAATAATAACAGCTCCAATAATCATGCCTTCAATCTGGCTTAAGCCAAAAGTAACATTTAATACCTTTCCTGCACCGGAAAATTGAGCAGCTACATAAAATACAAAAAAGAAAGTAATTATATATCCAGATAACAGACGAATCGTTCCTGCGTCATCTTTAAATCTCTTATGGAATAATTCTGGTAATGTAATAACATTATATTTTTCTGTCATAATTCTCAATGGTTTTGCAATCATCATCCAAGAAAATATTATGCCCATTATGCACCCAATCACTGTCCAGACTTCAAATAAGCCAGCAACAAGTGCTGCTCCTGGAAGCCCAAGAATTAACCATGCAGATTCACCTGATGCCCTTTCAGAAAATGCAATGACCCAAGGGCCAAGCCTATTTCCACCTAGAGCAAAATCTTTCAAATTTTTAGTTTGTTTTGATGCATAAAATCCTACAAACAGAATTAAGACCAAATAGATTCCAAATGCAATCCCCACAACACTCATGTTAAGCCATCCAAGTTATGAGCCCCATGATTAAACAATATGCACCAAACCAATAATATTTTCCCGATTCTAACCATTGGATTAACCATTTTAATGCAAAAACGCCAACGACAAAAGAGCTAATCAATCCACCAAGCATAATCGATATGGATAAAGATTCGCCTAGTATTCCATCCATAGCTGTTAATAATCCTGCACCCGCAATGACTGGAATTGCCAGTAAAAATGAAAATCGAGCTGCTTCACGAGAATTTTTTCCTAATAAAAGTGCTGCACTAATAGTAAATCCCGATCTGGAAATGCCCGGAATGATTGCAACTGCTTGAGCAAGTCCAATTAAAAGTCCTGATTTCCAAGTGATGGTACTGTTATTTTGTCTTGCAAATTTCGAAATGAATAAAATAATCCCGGTAACCATTAAAGCAATCGAAACCGACTGAGTACTATCGAATAAAATATCAAAATAATCTTTTAGTGTAAAACCGACAAAAACGGCAGGAATTGTTGCTAAAATAAGGACTCCAACCTGGTGCTGTGTTTCTTTTTTTGAAAGATTTTTCAGGATGGTGGAAACGTCTTCCCAAAATACATATAGAATACTTCCCAAGGTGCCAATATGGACAACGACTTCAAATGTGTTCCCTTCTATTGAAATACCAAGCCACGACTGAAATAACACTAAATGTCCAGAACTGCTTATAGGCAAAAATTCTGTGAGTCCTTGTATTATTCCGAGTAATATTGCTTCAATAAATGTCATAATAATCCTATGAAAGGCATAAATATACTGGTAATTCTTGTGATTGAATATGCATTAAACCCAACCTAATAGAGCCAACATTCGACCTGCTTTTGCGCCATCTCTTCTGTAGGAGTAAAATTGGTCTATTTCGCAAGATGTACATCTTTTGTCTACATAAATATTTTTATTATTTATCGACATTTCAAATAACTGGGATATCGCTAAGGCTAATAAATCAACCCAATATTTTCCTTTATCAGGCCTATTCCGTGTTATAATAGATTTAGGGAATTGGTGGATCACATCATCACTTACTTCAAAACAGCATGATTTAATGGATGGACCCAACACAATATGAATATTCTCAGCTTGGCACCCACGCTCAATCAATTCTGTAATGGTCTTTTGTATAATATGAGTGACAAGCCCACGCCATCCTGCATGAATGAGTGCTATGTATTTCTTGTCTGTATCTACGATATAAATTGGAAAACAATCTGCTACTTGCATCGATAATACTACATGTTTATTCATAGATATAATGGCATCTGTATTCGGGTAATCCCCAGGTGATTCACACACGGAAAAGTTGGACGAATGCGTTTGCTTTGGGATAACAAGTTTATGAGGATTTAACCCAACTAATTCCGAAAAGACGCTACGTTCATGTATCCCTTCGTTTGAAATAGTATGTCTGTTTGAGAAAACGGCTTTTAATCCAACTATATCAAAAAAGTTAGAATATGAAATCCAATTATTTGACATAATATAAAATGAGAGCTAATCTAAATTTCTTATATAATTTTTTATTGAAAATTGATTGTTAGAAAATTCTAAAATTTGAAATAAAGAATTCATATTTTTATCTAAACCATTAAAATGGATGTTGCTGTAATTTCCATAATAAGGTTCCATTTTTCTCATTTTTTCTGATAATGCATTTCTATTGGACCCCATTAATAATCCCATTCTTATAAGGAATTGTCCTTGATCTTCGCCAAGTGCATAAAAATGTTTATTGATTGAATGTGAATCATTAATAATATCCCAATCTTTATCATTAAATGTATTTGTATATACTATCATACCGGGAAAGTGAGGCCCAACTGATTCCTGTTTTATTTCAGGAGAAACCCATCCATTATTTCCTATAACTGTGCAACTCAAATTGTAAATAGGAAACTGAGTACCAATATATTTTAAATGGTTTTCTTGAATTGGCATATACAAAGCATCTATAGTAGATAATGTTACTTTTGACGAATCATTTTTCGACATCTTTTTTTCTGGTTCCGGCTCCGGAATATCAAAAAAATCTGAAACATCAACATCGAATAATGCATCTAGACTATCAATTGTTAGAGTTATTTCTTCTTCTATTACTTCTTCATCTACAAGAGCCCATGCCCCTTTTCTAATAAGTTTAAATTGCCGAGAAACATTTTCTGGTATACCTGTATACCATTCAAATGCCACGGGTTCAATTCCCATTTGGTATAATTCATCTGAAAAGTATTTAGTCTCTTTCTGAATTCGTTCATTATCTGCAGGGGCTAAAATGGCAATCTGCGTTAACCCTAAGCTATCAACTAACATATGCGCCATAGCCCTTCCTCTAAATTCTAAGTCCGATGTTAATTGAAAAACCGAAGGAGATAAATGGCTTAAAGATGGCATATTTGAGTCTGGAATAAGAATCGGGATTCCACTTTCTGTTGCTGCAGATGCACATTGCGCATTTTCATCAGTAAGAGGTCCAAGAATTCCATTTATTTTTTTATCATTTCTTAATTGTCTCACGAGTTCAACTGTTTTTGTACATTCACTTTCGTTGTCTAATATTAATAGAGACATATTCGTTAATTTTTCTTTATGATTAAAGGCACTCAATAATCCTTCCAAATATGACTGGCCATCGATTGAACCCTCACCTGTCAATGGTAAAATAACACCCATATTCTTTAAATTTCTTCCCAATAAATAATAGATATCTAATTGAAAATATAATGTATGATATTCTTGAGGTAAATATTCTAGTCTTACAACATCAAGTGTAATTCTTGCATCATATCGATCCCCACGTTTATAAGCATCATACGCTCTTGCCAAATTCAATATGGCTCTAACTTCTTTCCCTTGTTCTCTAAATAATAATGTTTCGAGTGATTCAGTTTTAACTCCATTCGCTATACACTGAATTAATCGTTTATCAATTTCCTCCTGTTCTTGAATATCAGCAAAAGATCGAGCTGTTAGGTATGATTCGAAGGCATGAGTATAGAATCCATTTTTGGCATGAATATCCCCCATTATTTGAATCATAGCTTTCCGATAGGGACTACCGGGAAATAGATTTAAATATGATTTTGCTCCATCCATTGCTTGACGCAGTTTTCCGATATGAAATAACGATTTAACCCACATCATTTGCGTAGAAGGATCGTTATAATCCATCACATCTGTTAAAATGGAATGAAATTGGTTTTCTGCTCGTATGAAACGCCCAGCTTCATATTCACCTACAGCATTTTTGAATTTTTCAATATAGGTAAGCGTGTCTGATGGAACATCAGCAATTGAAACTGATATGACAGCGGAAAAAAGAATGAATATTTTCAATAAGGTGGATTTCACCCTTATTCCTTTCTAGAGAATCAAATGGATATTATTCCAATTCCCATATAATATTTAATATTTTATCCTCGAGTCTAAAACTATACCCTACAGCAAGATCGTTACTATTGATATTGTACTTTGTTCTCATTTTTTCCAATGTAGCTTCTACATTATCAATACTAGGACTTTTTTCAAAATTCTTTAGTGATTTTCCAAAAGCTGTCCAATCTTTAGTTGTAACGTTTTTTCCTAGACCTTTTATTTCTTTTGCTTTCTTTAAGAATTCTTTAAAGCTATCAGCATAGTTTGGTCCCCAAGTTTTAGCTCCTTTTTGTTTTGCAAAAGTGCCATTATCATTCTGGACAGTTAAAAGTTCATAAACACAAACAACAAAAGAGTAATCAATTACAAATTCTCGTGATGCTTTAATATGATTTTCAGGAAAACCACTTTCTTCCCAAATTTCTTCTCCTAATATGAAAACGATTTTTTTCATAATCAGTCTTAGTGATTCAATTTTTCTAAAGCTGGGTTTATCCACAATCATTCTGGATAATTTTTGTTCAAATGTTAATTTTGTGATAACAAGTTCCTTTCTTTGCTAAATCCATATTTCATAATACGATTTATAATGTTTTTCACTCAAATATTTACGAGATAATACTCAAATGAAAGACATTTGTCAATGACCGTTAATGTGATATTTATTTTTTTGAATTTTAGCATTAGCTTAATCATGTCCTCTTTCTGACGGATCATTTACATCTTTTCCGAATAAATGCTTAGAAGCCTTTATTGTATTTGACCTTTTTTCTTCTAATTTTTTGGACTGCCCATCTTCTCTAGTCAATTTTGGCAATTTCACTTTCTTAGAAATAGTATCTTTTTTATGTTTTTTCATATAATTAAACTAATGGGGAGTTGGTTACCCCTTACTACTTCCAAAACTCATTCAACCGTCACAAAATAGATATTCAAGGGTGGAGAAAATGGAAACTTTTTCTCTATTTTGATTATACAGTTACTACTAACAATTTCCATAGTTCAAGTTTTAAAAAATCTTTTATAAGTAGGATAAGGAATTTCCGGTTTGAATGGGAATCTAATTAACATCATTAATTTTCTGATTCTTTTTTGATGTAACCAAAATATATGACTCTAAAAAAAAGAAACACCAAAACAGAAATAATCATTCCTACAACAATTTCTATTCCATAATTACTAAATATATTTTCCATTTAACACTCTTGTTTATTTTAATATTTACAAAGGGTAATTCAAATAAGGTAACTTCCTCACCCTTGATTATCTATTCAACCGTAACACTTTTCGCTAAATTACGTGGCATGTCCACATCGCATCCACGGA
>CAZGFQ010000021.1:17713-39742 GCA_964525185.1 uncultured bacterium | reverse complement strand
ATGTTACACCAGCAAAATATATTACAGGAATTATTACAGAGCAGGGGATTTTTAATCCCGGCGAATTAGATAAAATTATACGCTAAAGAGTACGATTTGACCCACCATCTATCATGACTTGAGCACCGGTGGTTTTACTGAATGTAGTTCCAGCCATTGCACAAACCATTTCTGCAACATGCGTTGTTTTAATTTCTGTTTTTAGAAGATTGTTTGTTTTGTACTCTTGAGCGGTCATATTATAATTATTGGCGCGTTGTTTTAAAATTTCGTCCGTCCACAGAGCTGTATCAAAAACAGCGTGTGGATGCACTGTATTAACACGTACTCCATGATCACCTAATTCAAGCGCTGCAATTCTTGCTAACTGTGTTTGTCCAGCTTTTGCTACCGAATAAGCACCTGCACCTTTCCCGGGAGCCGGGAAATTTTTAGATGCCACCATTACAATCGCCGGATCAATTCCAAGTTTTAAATAAGGCGCAGTTTCTTTTATCAATTTTTGATGAGACGATAAATTGATGGACATGGATTTTTCCCATTGTTCGCTATCCATTTCTTCAATGGTTTGGCTGGGTGTAAAAACACCTGCATTACTGACCACAATATCAATACCGCCAAATATTTCAACTGTTTTTTTAATGCCAGCTTTAATATCAGATTCATTTGTTAAATCACATTGTATTCCCAAAGCATTTGGTGTATTAAAAAGCGTTGAAATGTTTGGATCAATATCCAGCGCCACGATAGCTGCACCTTTACTTATGAACAAATCAGCAATTGCTTTTCCAATACCGCTGGCGGAACCTGTAATAAGTGCAATTTTCCCATTGAATTCCGGTGTGGTTCTATCCTTCTTTAATTTTGCCTGTTCAAGGCTCCAATATTCAACATCAAATATTTCTTTAGCATTTAATGCTTTAAATCCGCCAATAGCTTCTGCTTTTAAAATGGCTTTAAATGTATGATCATTTATATCTTGAATAATTTGTGCTTCTTTAACATTTGACCCAAAACTCAATGTTCCTTTATTTTTAAGAATCGCAAAGTTGGGTGCCGGATTTAAACAAATTTCGTCTGTTTTATTTTCTTCATAATAAGCAACATACTGTTGGATATATTTATCTAAATCATCTTCAAATTGATCTTTTAAAATGGCGGGGACACGTTTAGTTCGGATGACGTGGTCCGGTGTGAGCGGGCCTTGTTGTGATATAGTTTCAATATTTTGTTTACTAAAATATTTAGACTCATCCGATGGATTCAATTTTGCTATTACAGGTTTTTCTTTTAAAGTTGAAACAGCCTTTCTTATTTGTGCAATTTGGAAAGTATCAATTTCATTTTCCTGTTTTGGAATCGTTAAATCAGCGCCATTTTCAGATAAATATTGTTCAGCAGTTGATACAATTTGAATCATATTCTCATAAGCAACTTTGGCGTCATCATGAAAAGTAAAAACCCCATGATTTAATAAAATCATTCCTTTGAGAGAATTCCAACCTACATTTTGAGTCAAATTATATATTGTTTTTGCTAAATCAAACCCCGGCATAGAATAGGGGATAAGCAATACAGAATCTCCATAAAGGTTGACCAATGTGGTTTTTCCATTTTCTGTATCTGAAATGGTCACAACAGCATCAGCGTGAGTATGATCTACAAATTTAAAGGGAATAATTGCATGAAGAATGGCTTCCACAGATGGATTAGGAGCAGATGGATCAATCATTGCAGACCGCTGATATTTTACCATATCAATATCGGATAATGATTCAAGCTCCGCCATTTTTAATAACATATCCATTTTAACGGGGGCAAATCCTTCTGCTTCAATTGTTCCTAAATCCCACCCACTTCCTTTAACAAATAAAATATCTTCTTTTTCACCAAAAAGATTTTCAACGGAAGATTTTACGGAAGTATTTCCCCCTCCATGGAGCACGAGTGACGGGTCTTTCCCTAATAGTCTTGATGTATAAACTCGTAATTCTAAATCGCTACTAAAGCAACTTGCATCTTGTTCATTCCATAAACTTTTCATATTTTATTTTTTTCCTTTAACAAGTCGCTCTGCAACTTCAGTAAATTGATTAATAATATTTTTTTCATCAGCAACAACACCGTTTTCCATTAATATGTCCCCTTTTGCAATTGTTGTATCAATGCAGCCGCTGTTGGCAGAATATACAAGATTGGAAATAAGGTGATGATTGGGAATGAGATGTATATTTTGCAAATCCACCAGCAAAAGATCTGCAGATTTCCCTACGGCAATTTCACCCATATTTAAATCAAATAATGATGCGCTCCCTTTTGTAGCTAAATGGAATGCTTCTTCTGCTGGCATAATAGTTGGATTTTGAGACGACGATTTTTGTAATAAAGCAGCCATTTTCATTTCATCCATCATATCTACATTATTATTGGATGCAACACCATCAGTTGCTAAACCCATATGGACATCCGCATTTTTCATTCTTTTATATGGAAAAACTCCTGAAGCCAATTTCATATTTGATGTAGGGCAATGAATAACACCGACGTTATTGTCTGCTAGTTTTTGGATTTCGTCATCGCTTACCCAATTGACATGAGCGGCTAATAGATAGTCGCCCAACATATCTAAACTATCTAAATAGTCCACAGGCCGCATGCCTGTTTGGCTTACCCATTCATCTACTTCTCTTTTTGTCTCTGAAAGATGCATATGAATTTTTAAATCATGATCCTTGGCAAAATCCCGCGCCCATTCTACACCCAATTTTGTAACAGTATACAATGAATGGATTCCCAGAGTAAAAGTAACATTTGGCTCATATTTACTTTTTCGGTGAAACAAATCAACCTGTTCTGCGATTTGTTTTTTGGTTGTTTCATCATCACCTAAGTCTATAAATGCGCTTGATAAATGAGCATGAATGCCAGAATCAATAACAGCTTGGGCTGTTCCATCATAATGCCAATACATATCATTAAAATGTGTAGTTCCAGATTTGATCATTTCTATAATGGCGAGACGTGTTCCCCAATACACATCATCTTTGGTAATATTTTTTTCAAATGGCCAAATTTTATTTTCAAGCCAATCGTGTAATTCCATATCATCTGCATAGGATCTCATTAATGTCATAGCACTATGTGTATGTGCATTCACAAAAGAAGGAATAATAGCTTTATTTGTCCCTTCAATAATTTTATCAGCCTGTATGTCGAGAGTTACACCTATAGAATTAATAATTCCATCTTTAATAAAAATATCCGTGATATTTTCATTTAATTGAACGTTTTTAATTAAGAGACTCACAAAATTTTACTCAACAACCGTTCAAGATTCTTTTTATTTTCTTTTTGTGTTTCAAATATTTCGTCTACGGATACATTTTCCCCATCAACTCCATTTGCGTAATTGTCAACCATACAAATAGACGCATAAGGAATACCTAATTCTTTGGCGAGTGTAGCTTCACTTCCTAAAGTCATTCCAACAATATCAGCGAAAGATTGTATCATTCGTATTTCTGCTTGTGTTTCCAAACGAGGGCCATTTGTTTGAAAATACACACCTTTTTCAATAACGGGTAGTTGTAGGATTTTCGCTCCTTGAATACATAATTGTCTTAATTCATCGTTTAATTCGGGAGTTATATGTACAGCAGAATCATCATGAAAAGTATCGATGCTTCCTAATTGAATATAATCATCGGGAATAACAATGTGTCCGGGAGCGATCTCTTTTTTCAAGCTTCCAACAGAATTAATGCCAATGATTTGATCTGCTCCCCATTCTTTGCAGGAAAGAAGGTTGGCTTTATGGTTAACCTTATGTGGCGGAACGTTATTACCGTGGCGAAGAATAAATTTTAAGCCATTCTGACTGAATCGGGTAAAGCCAGATCCTCCAATGATTGCGATTTTTTTCATATTAAATATATTTTGATCAAAAATTCAGGCGGAATATAAACAACCGAGATTAGGTTAAAAAAGTGTTCCATTGAGAAGTGAATCCGCCTTATTATTCAGGCAATGACAAATCCAAAAATTAAAAACCCCACCCCTTTTTCCATCTTCGGTTTAAACGGATGTACTGAACTATTACAATCAGATAGATTTAAAATTCATCACATTTTTATTCAAGAAGGATCACAAGCCGATAGAAATAGGTATTCATTTGATCTAAAAAAACAGTTTAATGAACAAATCGATTTATTATCCAAGCATCAATTTAAAAATAAATTTAACAAAGGTCGTACCCAAGGAATTGTTGTTGAATTTTTTGGTAATGTTGTTGAACAAGAAATACCGAATTATTTAATGAAAGAAACAGCCTGTTTGTTAGTTTTAGATCAAATTGAAGATCCACAAAATTTTGGTCAAATTATTCGAACTGCGGAATGTGCCGGAGTTGATGGAATTGTTTTTCCGAAACACCATTCGGCATCCATATCGAATTCGGTTTTACAAATAAGCCAAGGGGCATTTGTCCACACTCCATTATACGAAGTCACCAACTTGAAACATGAGTTTTATCGATTAAAAGATGAGGGCTTTTGGATCATTGGATTAGAAAATAGCATTGATGCTAAACAATGGTATAATGTTGATTATAAAAATAAAGTCGTGATCGTCGTTGGAAGCGAAGGTAAAGGAATTCGAGAAAAAGTATTAGAATCGTGTGACTTTAAAGCGACCATACCCATGCAAGGGAAAACCAACTCTCTAAATGTATCCGCTGCCGTGTCAGCCATTTTATTTGAGCGATTGAGACAAATATCACTTTCCTGATTTAGTGTAAATTCAGGCAATGTTTAGCACTTAAATATGTCTAAGAAACGATTATTTACGCTCTCCATTTTATTCATCCTTTTCACCATTCCATGGGTGGGTTTATTCCGCATAAAAACAACCGCTGCGGGGTTTCCCTTATGGGCAATTTATAGTTTAGTCGCAGGCTTAATTTATTGCATTATCATCGCATGGTTCATAGAGAGAAATTGGGAAATAACATATTCAGATTCAGAAAAATCACTCAATGAATGATATTCCGAGTCAACCATTATTGGGAACAAATGGTATCGTTTTTATGGGTGTTTACCTTTTGTCCTTAATCGGTGTTGGGTTTGCTGGCCGAGTTGCTCAAAAAGAAAAATCATTAGCTGACTTTTATTTAGCAGGAAGAGGCATGGGCGTCTTCGTCTTATTTCTTACATTATACGCAACTCAATATAGCGGAAATACTTTAATTGGTTTTGCGGGAAAGGCTTATCGAACAGGATTTTCATCCTTAGTAACCGTATTATTTATGAGTTCCATTATTGGCGCTTATTTATTGTATGCTCCCAAATTATTTAGATTATCTAAAAAATATAATTTCATTACGATTGGTGATTTTATCCAACATAGATATAAATCAAACCGATTAACTATTGCCATTTCAATATTAGCTATTATTGCATTAGGGAATTATATATTAACCAATTTGAAGGCAATAGGATTTATTGTAACAGCAACAACGGGTGGCGTTATCCCATTTGCAGAAGGAATTATTTTACTTTCTCTTATTATGGTGATTTATGAAACATTGGGCGGTATGAGAAGTGTTGCTTGGACAGATGTAATCCAGGGCATATTGCTCATGCTGGGTGTATTTCTCATATTTTATACAATTCAAACACAATATGGCGGACTGGATATTGCAGAAAAAACATTAAAAAAAGTTCGCCCTGATTTTTATGATGCATTAACAATTAAAGAATTAATGACATGGGGAAGCACAATGGTAATTGTGTTTTTTGGTATTTCAGTGTATCCGCATGCAATTCAGCGGATTTATGCGGCTAAAAATGAACATACATTAAAACGCTCATTTCAGATTATGGTATTTATGCCATTGGTGACCACTTTATTTATGGTGTATGTTGGAATAGTCGGTGTATCAAAATTCCCAGGGCTGGATCGAGCAGGTAGCGAAACAGTAACATTATTATTATTAAACGATTTAAGTCAGCATGTTCCGTGGATCTCTGGATTATTAATTTTATTTATTTCAGCTGCAGTTGCTGCTGTAATGTCTACGGTTGATTCCGCATTGTTGGCCGTTTCTTCTTTAGCGACTCAGGATTTTTATAGGCGTATTCGTCCCAATTCAAGCCAAAGAAAATTAACCTATATTGGAAAAATCATTTCATGGTTAGTTATGGTATTGGCGGTTGTGTTGGCTATTAAGCTTCCCCAAACCATTTGGAAACTTTTTGAAATAAAGCTGGAATTATTATGCCAAATTGCTCCAGCTATATTTTTAGGTGTTCATATGAAAAACCTACCTGGAAAAGCTGTTTTTTATGGTCTTATAATCGGTACTGGAATTGCATTATTCATTATGGTAGGTCATTGGGTTTATCCAGCAGTACCTTCTAAACCACTTGGGATACACGGCGGCGTTTGGGGTTTAATGGCAAACGGTCTTGTTGTGTGGTATAACCAAAAAAAAAGAACTCACGAATGAGTTCTTTTTAAGTGGCTCGGGCCGGAATCGAACCAGCGACACATGGATTTTCAGTCCACTGCTCTACCAACTGAGCTACCGAGCCCCATAAGGCTTAGGTTGCTTTTAAAAAAGCGCGTGGAAATTACTTGCCCAAAATCGGCGAAGCAAACGCTAACTTATCTAATAAGGTAAGAAATGAGATCGATGTGATTTCTCCTTGTTCTAATGTTAGAATCACCCTATGTTTCCCGGCAATTTTCCCTTAGTGATCCGAGGATGTCACACGAGAAAACACTTATTTTAGCGACTCATAATAGTCACAAAGTCGAAGAACTGTCTCCGGCCTTAGGTGGACTGGGTTTAGTCATTAAAACATTAGTTGATTTTCCTCAGGTGGGAGAAATTGAAGAAACAGGAAAAACGTTGCTTGAAAATGCATTATTAAAGGCAAAAACTGTGCACAGTATTACAGGGTATCCAGCCATTGCGGATGACACAGGATTAGAAGTAGATGCTCTAAATGGTAGGCCTGGAGTTTATTCTGCGCGTTATGCAGGTGAAAATGCAACTTATGCTGATAATGTTAATAAAATGCTTTTTGAATTAGATGGAGTTGAAAGCAAAAAACGTATAGCAACTTTTAGAACAGTTATTGCGTTTGTTACATCTGAGAAGGAACAATGGGTTGATGGATTCATACAAGGAAATATTACTCAATCAGCGGTAGGCAAAAGTGGTTTTGGATATGATCCTATTTTTTATGTCCCAGAATTAGGTAAAACGTTTGCTGAAATATCTAGTGAAGAAAAAAATAAAATAAGTCATCGCGGAAGAGCGGTTAAAAAAATAATAACCATTTTAAAAAATGAATTTGAAGATTAACAGAAAGGAGTCTGAATAAAAAATAGATATCAATTGAACAAGATTTAATCTTGAAAATAATAAACAAAAAAATATCACTTACCCGACGGATTCTACAATTAGGATTTGCGGGTTTCTTATGTCTAAATGGGCTTATGGCTCAATCTTTAGACTCCACGCATTCTAGCGATTATAGTGCGCACTTAGCGCGATTTGTTCCCAGTTCCCCATATGTATCAAATCCTTTTCCAAACATTTTTCCTTTATATGCCCTTGCTTATGACTCTTTAACATCTCCCATTGGTGTACTCAATTTAAAATATGACGAATATGCTTTAAAGGTTGAACTGGACCGCAATTGGGATACAATTACTGTTTCAGAATATGTTGACGGGAAACAAGTGCGGTTACCACAAACAATGTCTGTTGAATGGTATTTAGAAAAAATGTTTTACAGAAATTGGTATATCAAATTGATAGAATCTATCCACGATGATAAAAGAGGGGATGATCGTAAAAAACGTGGGCAAATGATTGAAGTTGTTGGTGTGGATTTGGGCGCCTTAGGTCGCGCATCGCTCCGATTGAGTGGAAATGTAAATGTATCTGGTAAAATGGTATTTCAAGATCAAGAATTGGTTCGCTCCAGCTTAAATCAAACTCAAAATACACATTTGGAATTTGATCAAAAACAAAATTTAAATGTTCAGGGAAAAATTGGAGATCGAATTACAGTATCCATGGACCAAGATTCAGAACGTGACTTTGATTGGGAAAATAATATTCGAATTTCCTACGAAGGAGCTGAAGATGATATTGTTCAAAAAGTTGAAGCTGGGAACATTTCACTATCGCTACCATCCACAAAATATGTCACATTTTCCGGTAAAAATCAGGGGTTGTTTGGATTAAAAGCCATTTCAAAACTGGGTCCTATTGATATAACAACCATTGCATCTATTGAAAGAACGAAGAAAGAACGATTAGAATATGAAGGCGGATCTCAGTCAAACTCCCAACAAATAAAAGATACAGATTATATAAAAAACAGATATTTCTTTATCCACCCTTGGTTTAGGAATGGTGCTGATACAGTTGCGTTTGATGGAACGCAATACCATCCGGTTTCTATCCCATCTTTTTATCCATTGTTTAATGGGCTTCATCGGATAAATGGTGGAGATGGTAGTGTTGTTGTTAAAAACTTTGAATTGTATAAGTTGGATCAAACGAATGACCCTGGTGCTAATATTGGAACAGCATATGTGGATGCAACAAATCCGTCAGACTCAACCAATATTGAATATAATGAAGAAGGTAGTTTTATTCGAATGGAACGAGATGTGCAATATTTCATTAATAATGATTTGGGATACATTCAACTTCGAGAAATGCTGACCACAGAAATATTAGGTTGTACTTATGTTTTAGCAGACCAAAATGGTGATACAGTCTTAGTTGTTGGTCAGGGAGTGGATTCAACGCAAACAGAATTATCGCTTCAAATGTTAAAACCTAGATCACCCCATCCGAATAACCCAACATGGAATTTAATGTTTAAAAATGTATATTATCTTGGAACAACTAATATAAAGCCAGAAGGATTTGAATTTAAAATATTCAATAAGCGCGTTACACCTGAAAGCGATCGAGATCCTAATACAAGTATTCCATACATCACTTTATTTGGATTGGATAGTTTGAATGACTCTCAAGAACGGGTTTCGGATGAGTTAATTGATGTTGAAAATGGTAATGTAGTTAATCTGAGAGATGGTGAAATATTATTTCCAGCCCTACATCCATTTGTATCTTCTGATTCATTAGAAGGTGGAAATAATATGTCATCACTACAATCTCATTTGGGGTCAGGTGCAGCTTATACCACAACCGATCGAAACATCATAAATCAAGACCATCGCTTTGCGTTAGAAGCAAAATATAGTAATCAAAGTTCAACAATAAATTTAGGGTTTATGCTTGTGGATGGCAGTGAAGAGGTTATTCAAAATGGTGTTACATTAAAAAGAGGCATAGATTATCAAATAGATTATTTTTCTGGAACAATATTTTTACTCGGAGATGCAGCAGATAACCCAAATGCAAAATTAAAAATTTTATATGATAGGCATGAAATTGTATCCTTTGATAAAAAGACAATTGTTGGAACGCGCGCGCAAATGGATTTGGGCGAAAAATCTTTTATTGGAGCAACAGCTCTTTATTATAATCAATCGATCATTAATGAGAAAGTTGAAGTGGGTTATGAGCCAACGAGAAATTTTATTTGGGATATGAATGGTAGGTTTGAAAAAGACTTAAATGGGTTAACTCGATTCTTAGATAAACTGCCATTAATTGAAACAGAGAAAATTTCAAATTTTAGCCTAGAAGGAGAAATTGCTCAGGTAATGCCAAATCCAAATTCAATCAGCAATCCTGAAACGGGCGATGAAAATGGCGTAGCCTTTATTGATGATTTTGAAGGGTCAAAACGAACTACATCGCCATCTATCCAAAGGAGATTTTGGAAAGAATCTTCAGCCCCACTTATTTTCCAGGATAGTACTTGGTCGCGCCAATTTGGTCAACGAAATCGAGCACATTTCTATTGGTACAATCCATATATTCAATATAGAACGCGTGATATTTGGCCAAATCAATCCACATCCATCCGAGCGGGAAATGAAACAACGGATGTATTAGTGTTACGATATCAAAAGCGTCCTCACCAAGACGGTGTTTCTCAAGATTCAATTTGGTCGGGGGTTACAACATCTCTTTACTCAGGAGATTATGACCAAACACAAAGTAAATTTTTTGAAATATGGCTTCGTGGAGAATCGGGTAATATTACTATTGATTTAGGGAAAATAAGTGAAGATAGAGATGGTGATGGCATTCTAAATACTGAGGATGTAGCAGACGCAGGCCTACAATTTGGTAATGGATTTTTAGAAGAGGATGAAGATACTGGTTTAGATGGGTGTTTCGATGAAACAGAAGATGGATGGGGCGGTTGCCTAGAGCTTGAGAACTATGACTATTTTCTATCTCTAAATGACACAGTGACAATTAATATACAATCTGATGTGGACCCATCAGACCCTAATGGCGATAATTGGCATTATGAAGAAGGAAGTACCGATTATTCTAAAGTAAATGGTTCAGAAGGAAATGGTACAGGTTCGCGCATTCAGGAAGGTGGAAAATATCCAGATACGGAAGATTTAGATGGGTTGAAATTAATTGACAAAACGAATGATTATTTTTCAACAACTTTTGGCTTAACGGACACAACGTATCTTGCGGGGGAAACAGTAAAAGATGGACAATTTACAGGTTGGAAATTATTTCGAGTTCCTTTATCTCATTTTAGAAAAGTAAAAAATATTGAATGGAATGATATTCGAAATATGCGTATTTCTGTATCAGATTTTGACTCAGAATTACATGCCTTAGAAATTGCTAAAATTGAAATGGTAGGAAATGATTGGCGAGAATTAGGCGTAGCAACAGATTCAACTGGATATTCAATAGAAAATGCGGATAGTGTTTTTGCCATTACCGTTATTAATACAGAAGATAATGCAGATTATGTTCCACCCGTTGGTGTAAAAGGAGAATATGATCGCATCAACGAAATTAGATCTAAAGAGCAATCATTAGTTTTAAAATTTGATCAATTACCAGCACGTAATAGCGGTGCTGCAACAAAAGTATTATACAATTTAAATGATAGCCAAAAACGAAGTTTTCTTTCGTATGATTTTTTAAAACTATATTTGTATGGTAATCCGGGAATTGGATGGAATCAATATTCAGAAACAAGCGATATTGACTTTTTTATTAAATTTGGCCTTGGGGATGATTATTATGAGATTACTCAATCAGTCTTTAAAGACTGGGATGAAGACTTAAAGCGCAATGAGGTTAAGCTAGACTTAGATTGGCTTTCTACCTTAAAAAAACAAGATTCTACTTCAATTAAAAAGTTTAGCGAAACAGACATATTTTTAGATTCAGCTGATGTAAAACGATATGTGTTTACAGATGAGAACGGACTACCCATCAAAAAAGTAGAAATTAAAGGTAAACCAGCCCTCAATAGGCTTCAATATTTTACAGTTGGGATAAAAAACAAAACAGAGCATGATATATCAGGCGAAGTTTGGTTGGATGAATTACGTTTAAGTGGCGTTAAAAAAGATAGAGGTGTTGCTATGCGCGTTCAATCATCTTTGAAGCTGGCTGATTTGGCAAGCGCCACAATGACTTATAGTCGCCAAGATGCAGATTATCATCGTCTTCAAGAGCGGCTAAGTTCTAGTACAAATAATTCTGAGGATTTAACTTTCTCTGGGCGATTAGATCTTCATCGTTTTTTACCAAAATCATGGGGACTTTCATTTCCGCTAAACGCATCTTTAAGTAAAAGTATTGATAGGCCTAAGTATTTCCCTGGTGATGATATTATGGTCGGGGAAAATAGCGCACCCGATTCGATTATTTCGGAATCAGAATCCATGTCGTTAGGAGTTTTATTATCAAAAACAAATAAATCAGACAATAAATTAATAAAATATACAATTGATCAAGTAACAGCAAAATTTAACGCGGCAAAATCACACTCTTCCGATATAACATATTTAGATAAGCAAAGTGAAACATATTCTGGGAATATTGGGTATAATATTCCTTTTGGAAGAGATAATTATATTCGCCCGCTTAAATGGATGGAAAAAACACCAATGATTGGAGAAAAAATCGGTGATTTTCAACTGTATTATACACCATCGAGTTTTAAAACAAATATGAGTTTTTCAGAAAAACTTTCCTGGAACGAAACAAGACGGGGTGTGCGGTCTGATGATGCTTATAGTTTTGGATTAGACAGATCAATGAATTTGGATTATAAATTGACGAATAGTCTTTCAACAAAATATGGCTGGACAGGCAAGAGTAAATTGAATGATTATCGAGGTTATATATTTTCTGCCGCAAAAGCTTTAGACCCAGGTGATGTTACCAATATTACAGAAAATATGAATACATCCTTTTCCCCCACCATTTTTTCTTGGTTAAGGCCAAGTTTCAATTATTCAGCCAACTATAGATGGAATGATAATTTATCATTGGAAGGTCAAGATGTTTCAACCGGATTAAGATTTTCATCTAATATTACACTGACCCCTGTTCAACTTTTTGAAGTTTTATATAAACCGCCATCTAAAAAGAAACCAAAAAGATCAGCGGGAAGACGAAGAACCAGCTCTAGAACTAAAACACCAGAAAAAAAGGAAGGGCCAAAAAAAGAAAGAAAAGAAAATAAACCGCTCACCTTTATTCACGGTATATTTGGAAAAGTTAATCCAATAAGTTTGAGTTATTCAGAAACGTTAAATCGTTCTGCTAATAAAATATTAGGAGAAGTTCCAACCGGTTACAAGTTTGGGTGGCTTCCCAACCATGGACTTAAACATTCATCAGAAGTCGGAACCAACCTGGGGAACTGGGACCATAAAGTAGACGGGTCTATTCGGTCTGGATTAAAGGTAACAAATAATTTAACCATAAACATGAATTTTGGCCAAAATATGGCCACGACAAGAGCAGGATCCGGAGTTGAAACTCGTTCAATGACACGAGATTATTTTGCATATGGCGACCGTCTAGAAAATGGACTCCCTTTTGTTGGGTGGAGCTTTAGAATATCGGGAGTAGAAAAATTCCCCATATTTAATTGGCTTACTAAATCTGCATCATTAGAGCATAATTATTCAGGGAAAGAAACGCGCTCATGGCAGTTTGAAAATGTATTACCTTCAGATATGAATTTCTTTAAGTTTGGCACCTTTGCGGATGATTATAAAGAATATGAAAGAAATTCAAAAATTCAGACAGGGTTTTCACCTTTAATCGGATTGAATATGACTCTGAAAAAAGGTATATCAATGAATATTAGGCATAATAGAGATAAATCATTGGAAGAAAAACCAGAAGGATTAACAATTCGGCAAAATTGGAGCGTTACATCATCTACAACATATAGCCATCGCGGTGGTATGCGAATTCCTATCCCATATTATGGTGATTTAAATTTGAAAAACACAATGAATTTCACTCTCAATTTAGATATGAATAATAGTAAAGAATTTAAATCTGGAGATAAAATCAATCTGGAAGAGGGTGCTTTTAGCTCCAATTGGAAGGCAGGAATTAGAGCTTCATATCAATTTAGCACAAAGGTAAGCGGAAGTATTATTTATGAATATAGAGAGAATGAAAATAAAACCACGGGTAAAAAAATAGATCGCGATTTTGGTTTTGATGTTAATATGAGTATTTCGGGGTAATAAATGAAATTTAAAATTTTTATAAAATTAATTGGTTTAATTTTTTTCATGCAGGCTTGTGGTGGAAATGGTCCAAGATTTGACGAAGATAGATCTTTTGAATATTTAGTTAAACAATGTGATTTTGGTCCAAGAAATCCTGGGTCAGATGGGTATGAAGCTTGTAAGCAATTTCTAATTGATGAATCAGAAACTCATGCGGATGATGTAGTATTACAGCCTTTCACATATACAGAACAAAAAGATCACCAATCATACGATTTAGTAAATATTATTGCTCGATTTAATACAGAATCTGATATCCAAATAATGATAGGTGCTCATTGGGATACACGCCCGTGGGCAGAAGAAGATAATGATAAATTCAAACGAAGAACTCCAATTATAGGAGCAAATGACGGCGCAAGCGGAGTTGCCGTCTTATTAGAATTAATGCAAGTAATGAGCAAAAAAGCACCACCCATTGGTGTGAATATTGTTTTCCTTGATGGTGAAGATTTAGGGATGCCCGGTATTAATGAATCTTTTGCACAAGGAGCACATTATTTTGCAAAACACCTTCCTATCCCAAAACCAGATGAAGCCATTATTGTAGATATGGTTGGAGATACTCAATTAACATTACCAATGGAACGATATTCTTATAATCAAAATAGAGAATTAGTAAAATGGCTTTGGAATAGAGCTCACGAACTAGATCTCCCCGCATTTCAACCTAAAATAGGATATGCAATTTATGACGACCATGTTCCACTATTTCAACATGCTGGAATTCCAGCCATCGATATAATTGATTTTAATTATCCAAATTCATATGCAAACTTTTGGCATACACATTCTGATTTACCAGAAAATTGTTCTGCTGAAAGTCTTGGGCAAGTTGGAATATTATTGACAGATTATATTTATAGTTTTTCAGAAGAAACCGATGGTGGTTCATGATGGGTGATACCCCTAAATTCTGAGCTATGCGAGTTCTGATATTTTTATCAATGGCCCTTCTTTTTATTGGGTGCCCAGGGACGGACCCTATAACTGAAGATAGTGATCCTATCACTAATGTTCAGTTTACCTTTCACCAAGATCTGGGAAAATTATATTTCTCATCCACCATTGCAGAAAGTTTTGATGGGAATTCTTTATCAAGTGTAAATGTATTATGGTTTGGCACTGATTCATCTAGAAGTGCAGATTCAATAGCGCTTAATGATGATGGGTTACGGGGTGATATATTATCATTTGATGGTATTTATGGTATAAAAATAGCAAATGATTCTACAGCAATATCCAATGTAATTAGCCAATCAGATTCCGGATTAGTTTTTTATAAAATTATTGCTAAATATGGTAGCGAAAGGGTCTCTGTTTCAGACTCTTCTGAGTTGGGCAATCTTATGCCTGCAATTATTTCAATTTCTTTCCCAGATACCATGGTTCGCCCAACCGAACAAAATTTATATCATATAGATAGTATTTTTGTAACTGCTCATGACCCAAATGGTTTAAACGATATTCAATCTTGTTTTTTATTATTTAAAAAACCCGATGGTAGTTATGCAAATAATGGTGACCCTATTTTACTTTATGATGATGGTGTAAAATATCCTGACGATACTGATAATCCATCCATTTGGGATTCTCAATTAAATGATGGTACATATTCTAGATTAATTACTATTGGTTACGACAACCCAATTGGTACATATGAAGCTACATTTTGGGTAAAAGATTGGGGTGGGTTATTTATTACACAGACTGAAATATTAGAGGTAATAGAATGAGAAAATATATCTTCCTTTTTCTATTTACATTCTTGTTTGGACAATCAGATATTCCTAATCAATTTACATTAAGAACTGCTCAAAATGATTCATCTACGCAAGAAGGTTTAACAAGTAACGTAGTCGCTGAAATTAAATTTCAAGGCGATTCGCTTGTTTGGCTTGGCACAGGGCGCGGATTAGCTTTGTTCGATGGCCATTCAATGTATACGTATCAAACAGCAACAGATACGCTCTCGAACGGCGCAACGACATTTACAATCCCTAGTGGTGGTATTTCAGCAATTAGCGTAACGGGAGATAGTTTATTTGCCGCGATTGCTACAGATGATGGAACAATCCAAATGGGTGGTGGATTAGTGTTTTCATCAAATGCTCAAGATACAAATGGAATTCAGTGGGAATACTTATCTCAACCTGTAGATCAGCAAGCAGACACGTTGGTTCCTTTCGGTCAAGGATATTTTTATCAATTGCCCGTTACTGTTCCACAAGCAAATGTGACTTATGATGCATCGTTTCATTCTAATAATGGAAATGATTATGTGTGGATTACAAGTTGGGCTGGCGGTCTAAGGAGATATGATTTAACCAATAAAGTTTGGGCCAATGTTCCATTACCTCAAGACAACCAAGTTTATTTATCAACATGTGAAAGTGACTCATTTGATGTTGTTGACGGAAAATCAATATTAAGAAATTATTATTTAAACCCACGTGACCCTATTGATGGGGGTAATCATAACCATAAAGCATTTTCTGTCTTAGCTTATGGAGATACCGTTTGGGCAGGAACAGCTAATGGAATTAATCGTGGAATTATTGTTGATGAAGTTGTTGACAATGTCAGTTATCGATGTGTGAATTGGGATCATTATTCTTATCCTGAAGATGGCCTGTCTGGTAATTTTGTTGTAAGTATTGCTAAACAATATTGGAATGGAATGGTTACAGTATGGGCTTCAACTGTAAATGCAGAGGATCCAGGTGAACAAAGAGGATTAAGTTATACGCGTGACGGGGGCGAAACCTGGAATGCAGTTTTACTTGGAGAACGTGTTTATAACGTAATGGCTCAAGATTCACTTATCCTTGCATCTACATCTAGTGGATTATGGAAAAGTTTAGATGGGGAAAATTGGGCACGCTTTTCCCCCGCTATTGATAAAACATATTTATCAATGGAGCAAATCTTATCCAATACAGTTTATACATCCGCTTTAGATATTAGGGATTCAACAATGTTATGGATTGGGACACCGGATGGTGTTGCTTATACTGGTGATTTACATGGAGAATCCTGGGTTATTCATCGCGCAGAATATGATTCATCCGAAGTGTACGCCTTTCCAAATCCATTTTCACCTTATAACCATAATCAGCTGGATAATGACGGATATGTTCGATTCCATTTAGGGGCCGTTGTGAATAATACGATAGAGGTAACGGTTTATAATTTTGCGATGGAAAAAGTATATTCCTATTCATACGATAGACGAACCGATATTGGCGCTATAAAATGGAATGGAAGAGATGACGCGGGTAACGTTGTATCTAATGGTGTTTATTTTATTAATTTAAATTATGCATCTCAAAATAGTTCTCCTGAAAATCATTGGACCAAACTCATATTGGTGAAATAATGAAACCTTTAAAACATATATTAATTATATCTCTATTTGTAACATTGGTTGTTGCAGAAAATTATGCAGGATTATCTGGCGGGTTTTTACGGATAGGAACATCGGCAAGATCTACATCGATGGGTAGCGCATTTACAGCAGAAATGGATCATGGGTTTTCTGCATACCATAATCCTGCGTGGGCTGCTTTTAACGAGGACAAACAAGTAGGCTTCAATTATCAAACATTATCTTTGGATCGTCGATTAGCCGTTACAAGTTTTAGCGCTCCATTACCTCCGACGGCTGGAATTGGCGTTGCATGGCTTAGTGCAGGTGTTACAGATATTCAGGGGAGAAGTTCATCAGGTGAAAAAACTGAAATAATGAATACAAGTGAAGATGCTTTTTACATTACTTTTTCTCAAAGAATTAAACCGTGGTTAAGTGTTGGTGCAAATTTTAAAATATTACGCAACCAACTTCCGACAAATGACGGTGATTTAAGAGGATCTGGGTTAGGTTTTGATATTGGTATTTTAATAAAATCTGGTAAAGGACAAACTATAGGAATAATGATTCAAGATATGAGTTCTAATTACCAATGGAATACAGGTGATATTTATGATGAAGGACGTCCTTATAAAGACGAATTTCCAACATTATATCGAATTGGCACAAAATATTTATTTAAAAATATCTTATTTGTAGGCGACGTTGGAATTATTACAAACCATAATACTTTTATTGATATATTGCCACGGGCCGGTTTGGAATATGTACTAATGGATCAATATTATGTAAGAGGCGGGTATGGGAATAACCGTTTCTCTGCTGGAATTGGTATGGATTATAAATTATTTCAATCACATGATTCCCGATTAGATTATGCTTTTTCAATGGATCTTGCCGGACAAATGGCTCATATAATGTCATATGCGTTTCATTTCTAAATTATTGATTTTTAGTGTCTCTTGCCTATTCGGTATGGGGACACAATTTTTATCCATTCCTATGACCGCATCAGATCTGGGGCTTGGAATGAATCCTTTATTAAACAGAAACGGATTATGGAATCCAGCATTATTACAGACAGAATCAATTGGATCCCAAGTATATTTTTCTCATGGGAATGGGTTGGGTGATTTGGATTTAACTAGTGTAAATTATATTTACCCAAAAGGAAAAACGGCTCGTTCTTTTAATCTTCGTTATTCAGGGCTTAATGATTTAGAATTAAGAGGGAATAAACCACAAAGTAATCCAATTGCATTTTACACTGCCAGCGGATTATCAATAGATGGAACCATTAGTTTTGAAACAAAAAAAAACCATTTTGGTGTAACTGTTCGCTGGGTTGACATATCATTGTATATGGAAAATTCTAATGGTTTTGCTATGGATTTTGGCTATTGGAGACCTATTTATAAAAAAGGGAAAATAGGTTTATCTTTATTAAATATCGGTAAAATGAATACCTTTTTATCAGAAGAGCCATCACTTCCTTTTAGAATGCTTGGTGGATTTTCTTGGGAGTCCAATTTTAATTCTTTTTCTAATACAGCCTTTTCAAATATTGAATATGCATTAATACCTGGTTCTGTTTTATTAAACGTTGGTAATGAAATTCGTTGGAAAAATATTTTAGTTCAATCAAGCCTAAAAATATCTCAAAATGAAAAATCATTTTCTAGTGGTATCGGGTTTCGATCAGGATTGTATGGGGTTCAGTATGCAGTTCAGGTAGGCTCCCAAAAAATCGGAACTCCACAAATTCTTGATTTTTATATTTTATTACCATGAACAAATTTGATTTCAAATTAGGTATTATTGTTGCGTTGATCTTTTTAGCGGGGTTTTTATTAAATATTCTTCAAAATAAAAATCAAACAATTAATCAACTAGAGCAAGAAAAAGAACAAATACTCACAGAGCTTGATGATGCATTAAAAGTCAAATCAAAGAAACAAAAAAAATCATCAAAGAAGAGAAAAAAGAAAATAAAGCACCAGGGAACAATCGGTCTAGTTATTGATGATTTTGGTTATCGCAATGACCTTATATCTGAAGGGTTCTTGGATTTCAAAACACCTATGACTTATGCAGTCATTCCTGGGCACCGGTATAGTAGTTTGATGGGTAGCGAAGCAAGAAAATCCGGATTTGAAGTAATAATTCATATGCCGATGGAAACTCATATTGTTACCAAAGGTGAAGAAGATTTTATTTTAATGACATCCCAGTCAGACGAAGAAATTACTTCTCGTGTAAAAAATGCTTTTAAACAAATTCCAGAAGCCGTTGGTATGAATAATCACCAGGGGTCTAAAGCAACAGAAGATCGACGTGTTATGACTGCTGTCGGAAATGTTTTAAAAGATAAATCGAAATATTTTTTAGATAGCAGAACAACTAAAAACACGGTTGCAGAAGAAACAATGTCTTTATTGGGCGTATCAACCGCTAGGCGAAAAGTTTTTTTAGATAATAACGACAATTTAAATGATATTAATCGGCAAGTAGATGAATTAGCGCAATCAGCCAAAAAAAATGGGGCAGCTATCGGAATAGGTCATGTGAAAAAGAATACATTAGCTGTATTAAAAAAGCGCATCCCTGAATTGAAAAAACAAGGTTTTAAATTTCAATTTGTTTCTTCATTGCTTCACTAATTTAAATGGCTATTCTTTCTAGAGTTACACGAGGCGATTTTACTGAAAGTATTCATGTAACTTTTGGAGCAATCGTTAATGGCGAGGGAGAACTAATACATTCTTTTGGAGATCCGCACTATTTAACGTGTATACGATCATCTCTAAAACCATTTCAAGCTGCCGCAAGTATAATGGCGGGAGCGGTTGATGCAGCTAAATTCACAGAAAAAGAAATAGCATTAATGTGCGCATCACATTTAGGTGAAAAAATTCATGTAAAAACTGCAAAAAGTATGATTTCTAAATTAGGTTATACTGTGGATCATTATGAATGCGGTTCCCATTACCCTGCGGATAGAGAATCCCGATATGATGAAATACGAATAGGGAAAAAAGCGAATGCCTATCATAATAATTGTAGCGGAAAGCATGCAGGCATGTTATCACTTTGTAAATATTTAAATGTCGACCCTCAAGGATATACCAAAAAAGATCATGCTGTTCAACAAGCAATTATTAAACAAGTAAAAAAATATCTTCAAGTGGATGATATTCCATTAAGTACGGATGGCTGTTCTGCTCCAACGCCATTTCTTACGCTAGAATCTATTGCGCAATTATTTCAAAAATTAGGATCAGGTGAATATGAAGAATTGACACGTGCATATAATGCAATGAGTAAATACCCCTATATGATTGCAGGGAAAAATAATTTTGATTCATTATTTACAGAAGTTTTAGGTGGGCGAGGGGTCACAAAAGGCGGTGGCGAAGCTGTGCGAGGAATATCCTTAAAAGTATCCGAAACTGAAACCTGGGGAATTGCTTTAAAGGTATTGGATGGGAACGCTCGAGTTATGCCGATTGTTGTATTATCGTTATTGGAAAAATTGGAATTATTATCCAAGGATGAGTTGAATTCTCTCAGTAGATTTCGGACCAAAATTTTCAAAAATCACCGAGGAATTCATATTGGTGATATAAAGGTAATTATAGAGGATATTTGATGAAAAAGGGTATAATTGTTGGGTTATTGATTTCATGCATTTTTGCTTCGCCAGCAAGAATTATGACGTATAATCTACTGAATTATGATGATGACAACTCTAGAGAAGATGATTATATAACAATTATTGATTTTGTAAACCCCAATATAATTATAGCTGAAGAAGTTCAAAGCCAAACAGGGTTTAGCCATTTTAAATCAGATGTTTTAGATGTCGTAAATCCCAATGAATGGTCAGGAGCAACTTTTACCAACCAAAGCGCGAGTCAAGATATAGCCCTGTATTATCAACACGACTTATTCACATATATTTCCACATCAACAGTGAATACAGCTCAATCATCTGGAACACGGGATGTTATAGAATGGGTAATGATGCATAATGATTCCGAAATAGAATTTCGAATTTATGGCGTCCATTTAAAGGCAAGTTCGGGTGATGAAAATGCTCAGCAAAGATTAGCGGAAGTTACAATCTTGAGAGACTACTTAAATACTTTCCCAGCGGGAAGCGATTTTATAGTTGCGGGTGATTTTAATATTTATTCTCATAGCCCAACATCTGAACCTGCGTTTGATATGTTAACTAGTGATTTAGATGATAATAATGGTCGATTATTTGACCCCATTGATCGTATTGGTTATTGGCATAATAATAGTTCTTATTCTGACGTTCATACTCAATCATCTAGAGGTGGGAATTTTGGAGGAATGGACGATCGTTTCGATTGGCTGTTTACATCTGAATCACTATTGAATGAAGAATCAGAAATGCATTATATATCAGGTACATATTGGGCAGTGGGAAATGATGGAAATCATTTTAACCAATCAATAAACGATGGAAACAATTCTTCTGTTAGTGATGCAGTGGCAAATGCTTTGTACGATGCATCAGATCATTTACCTGTGTATATGGATGTATGGTTTAATGATTTAGTTTTTTCAGATGCGGGAATTGTTATTACTGAAATAATGCCAAACCCATCTCAGGTTTCTGATTCGTATGGGGAATGGTTTGAAATTTATAATAGTAGTCCAGATATAATCGATTTAAATGGATGGCATATCAGAGACAACGATAACGATGATCATACAATTACAACCGATAATTCCACCCTATTAATCCAGCCGGGGCAATACTTAGTCTTTTGCAGGAACGCTGGTTTTGAGCTGAATGGAGGCGTTGAATCAGATTATGATTATGATGGATTCTCATTATCTAACAATGAAGATGAAGCTATATTGACTGATGAGCAAGG
>CAZGFQ010000021.1:6266-17613 GCA_964525185.1 uncultured bacterium | reverse complement strand
TTTAAGTGGAATGCTTCCACTTTTCCTTCCGGTATATACTTCGTATACTACAACATTCAAGAGAAAGTATTTTCTAAAAAGATAATCCTTATTAAATAATGAAAAATATACTACTATCTATCTTTATCATTTCTAATGTTGTGGGACAACCAGACCGACAACTTTCACGTACAACAAGCGTAAGTGATGAATTCGATAAGTATACTTCCGTTGGGCAATTGGGTCTTACAATTACAAATTTTGGGATTCTTGGTAATGGTTGGAATCGTATGGAAGATGGGAGTATTAATCCATCATGTGTCTATAAGCAAAATACGGAAGTATTAAGGGAGCAAATTGAGCATTTTTCCTATGCAGGTTTATGGATTGGTGGACTCGTAAATGGACAAAGACGCGTTTCTACTGCAATTGTAGACGGTGTATTTGATTCCGGGGAAGAAGGATTTGAGTTTTTTTCGAAATCATCCATTGATATAAAATCATCCATTGCTTCTACAACACAAGATTCTATGGCCCAATATTATTCTCCAGATGCAGTATCGCATCAAGATATGGTAGCCACTTTTTCAGATTACGGTGATTCCCCAAGTGATGGGCAAAATATTATTAATCATAACCCTTTAGGGATTGATGTTGAATTAAAAGCATATGCGTGGAATTATTCTTATGCAGATGCATTTACTATTTTAAATTATACAATTACGAATATGAGTGAGGATACAATAAAGAATATTTATTCTGGTATTTGGGCAGATGCATCCATAGCTAATTTTAATTATACAAATAAATATGAACCTGGCGGAGGATTTACCTGGACAGATAATTTAGATGGGTACGATCAATCGAATGATGCTTCGGGCTTTTCGCGTGATATAGGATACCAATATGATGCTGATGGAGATGATGGATGGGCGGAATCTTATTTTGGGATTTCAGTATTGGGCGGAAATGTGCCTCAACCATATTTAAAATCACATTACCAACAATGGGCATGGACAAATTCCAATAATGCAGATTATCCAAGTTTTGGTATGCCTCTTGACGATTTTGAAAGATATACTAAACTAAAATCAAATGTGCAAACAGGGCCGGGAGCCCCAGATTATACAGAAGATGGATATCCGACATCCCCGGATAGTTGGTTGTTTTTATTATCTGCAGGTCCTCTTGGCAGCATACCTAGCAATGCAGATTCATCATCTTGGACATTACCTCCAGGTGAAAATTGTAATGTTTCCTTTACTGTTGTGTGTGGTCTATGGGGAAATGGTTCTGGAGACTCCCCAGAAAGAAGAGAAAACTTAATTGTGAATTATGATTGGGCTCAAAAAGCGTTTGATGGTGAGGACAAAAATAGAAATAATATTTTAGATGAGAATGAAGACACAAATAATAATAATGTAATAGACCGTTATATTTTACCTGCTCCCCCACCATCACCTAATATGAAACTAATGGTGGAATCGCAAAAAGTTACTATTTACTGGCAGAATAACGCAGAATACTTTAAAGATCCAATCAGTCAAGAAAAAGATTTTGAAGGATATCGAATATATGGTGCTCGAAAAACACAAAATGAATTATTAGGAGAATTCACATTACTTGGAGAATTCGACTCTGTGAACAATATTGGGTATAATACCGACTTTGATTTAATCCGTATTACTGATGACTATGGATCTCCCGATAGCATTTTAATTGATGGAAATTATTACCATTATAAATTTGTCAATGACGGAGTAAATAATGGATGGATCAATTATTATGCAGTAACGGCCTATGACCAAGGTGACCCGGATGCAAACCTTGAAAGTTTAGAAAGTTCAATTTATTCTAATCGTACATATGTATATCCAGGGCAACAAGCATCTCAACGTGGGAATTGGAGTAGTACGCCTACTGTTTATCCAAACCCATATAAAGGGCAAGCCCATTGGGATGGGTCTGGTAGCCGCAATAAAATGATTTGGTTTCAAAACCTGCCACAAACCGCAGAAATTCGTATTTTCACGCTTGCTGGAGACCTGGTTGACATTATAGAACACGATGAAAGCTATAAAGGGTTAGATGTCCAAAATATAGATAGCCAAAAATCACCGCAAATGTCTGGCGGAGAACATGCTTGGGATTTAATAACCATGCATGATCAGGCAGCTGCAACAGGGTTGTATTTATTTTCTGTTGAAGACAAATCTTCAGGTCAGGTTAAAGAAGGCAAATTTTTAATCATCAAATAAGAAAGGAAGACACCATGAAAAAAGGATATAAATTGAGTCAATTATGGCTTGGTCTGTTTATTTCGATCGCAATGATTGGTAGTATGCAGGCAACATCTATTCATGATATTCAATACACAACAGATGCAGGAAGTGGCAGTGATTGCTACCCATCATCTGAAGATGGTAATTCAGTTGAAGTCACTGGATTAGTTACTGCCGTTATGGATAACGGTCGATTCTACATTCAAGACGGACCAAATGCCTGGGATGGTATTTATGTATATGATAGTTCTGTTATGCCATCTGTTGGAGACGATTTAACCATCACGGCGGAAGTAGATGAATATTTTGGTTTATCGGAATTAAAAAATGTGTCCGCATTTACTGTTAATTCAAGCGGGAATGAATTAAACGCTCCAATTGTTGTTACAACTGGCGATTTAGCCGGCGGTTGTGCAGAAAATGGCGAATCATTTGAGGGTCTTTTTGTTAAAATAGATAATGTAACTGTAACGGCAGCTGCGGATCAACATGGACAATGGTTTATTGATGACGGTTCTGGCGCATGTGAAGTTGAAGATGCTTTTTTTGAATATGCACCAGAAGTTGGCGCTGAGTTTTCTTCGGTTTTGGGCGTAGTAAGTTATGGATATGGTGAATATGAAGTTAACCCACGCGGGGAAAATGATATTCAATTAGCTAATCCGCCATTGGTTATTCCAGACTTAATGATAAATGAATTTTTAGCTGCTAGCGATGCATGTTGTGATGATGGTTTTGGTGAAGCTGAAGATTTTATTGAAATTTATAATACTGGATCTGAAGCCGTGGATTTAGGCGGACTATGGATTACAGATGATTTAGGTGACCCAACATCTTGGGAACAAATTCCGAACACAGATGCATCTATAACTACGGTGGATCCGGGTGGCTTTATTGTTATTTGGGCTGATAAGGATCAAGATACTCAAGGGATTTTGCATACAAATGATATTAAACTTAGTAGCGGCGGTGAAGAAATTGGAATAATAGCCATTTCTGGAGCTGATACAGCATTTGTTGACTCCTTGACATTTGGCGAACAAACAGATGATGTTTCATTTGGCCGATATCCAGATGGTACTGAAAATTGGGCTTTCTTATCTACACCTACTCCAGGATCAGCTAATGAAATGGAACAATCCTCAGTAACAACAATACACGATATTCAATATGTAACAGATCCATCTACAGACGATGCAAGCCCATTAGTAGATCAAGAAGTAACTATTAGTGGTATTGTAACTGCAGAATTTTGGAATGGTAGTGACAATCGTTACTTATTTGTTCAGGATGCCCCAGGCCCATGGAATGGGATAGTATGTTTTAATTATGATGGTTGGGATACTTTTACATTCCAGTCACCAATGGGTGACGTAAACTCCATTGCAGAAGGTGATAGTGTTACACTTACAGGTGTTGTTACTGAGTATTATGGTTTAACTGAACTTGTTGATATTTCGTCAGCCATGATTCATGGACCAGCTATAGCGCCATTTGGCCCAGACCAAGTGACAGCCGCACAAGTTGGAACAGGTGGACCAGATGCAGAGGCATTTGAAAGTTGCCTTGTTGCAGTTGACGGTGTAACAATCACTGAGCCAGATGAAGGAAATGGAGAATGGACAATCTCAGATGGAACAGGTTCTGTTAGAGTTGACGATAAATGGGATTATTTCTTCTGGCCTGAAGCAGATGTAAATCTAGCAAAAGTTGTTGGTGTGTTGGATTATAATTACTCCAACACAAAAATTCAACCACGCTTAGCTCGTGATGTTGTTGAAGCTGTTGGCGAGCCTGCGCGTATTCAACGAATTCAACAAGTCCTTTTTAGTGATTTGTTAAAAACGGGTGAAGATGAAGTATCTGATATTTCTTATTATGAAGGTGAAACAGTTACCCTTAAAGGTATTGTTACAATGCCTACTGGATTAAGTTATGCTGGATCTGGTGTAAAATTTATTTACGAAGATGTACATGGCGGCCCATGGAGCGCTATTTTATCTTATGATCCAGATAGTACAGCATTTCCAATTTTATTTGAAGGTGATTTAGTTCATGCAACCGGGTATATTGCTGAATATTCAACAGGTCCTGCGAATATGACAGAATTATTCATTACCGAACCAGTTGATTTGGTTGATTTTGAACAAGAAATGCCTCCAATTGATACAGTTTCAACTGGTGATTTACGATGGCCGACAGAAGCTGAGCAATGGGGAAATGTTATGGTAAAAGTTGTAGATGGTATTGTATCTGGAAATGAATACCAATATGAATTATTCTCCGTGAATGATGGAAGTGGCGACGTGCTAGTCGATGATGATTCTGATAGTATCGGTGTTTTCTTCGATAATAACCCTGTTCCCCCTGTTGGTTCATTTGTTCAATCTCTAAGAGGTTGGGTTTATCACCATTACGGTTCTAATGCAGATTCAAGCGCATATAAATTAGAACCACTTTATATTGGCGATTTAGAATTTGGTGCTGGTCCTCCAGCCATTAATGAACCTACTCGCGAACCGTGTGCTCCTACATCTACAGATGGAAGCGTAACAGTAACATGTGAAATTGAAGATAATTCAACTGTTGCATCTGCAGAAATATTTTACAGTTCTAACGGTGGAGCATACCAGAGTGTAGCAATGGCACCAGGTGATGGGTTCGAATGGTCAGGAGACATTCCAATTTCAGATGGTGATGATGTTAATTATTATATTGTGGCAACCGATGATGGAGCAGATCAATCTGAACCAAAATCAAGTACATTTCCTTACGATAATGAAAACGGTCAGCTAGGATTTGTTGTTACAGATAATCTTACAATCTACGATGTTCAATTTACATCTTGGCCTTCTGGAGTATCACGGTATCATAATTGCGATGTGACTATAAAAGGTATTGTTACGGGTGATACAGCACAATATAATAGCGGTTATAGTTCCTATGCATTTCAAGATGGTAGCGGTCCTTGGTTAGGTGTCCTTTTTGACGGTGATGCATTAGATATATTATCTCTTGGAGATGAAGTTCAAGTGTCTGGCTTTGTAACAGATTTTGATCCAGAATGGCACTTCAAATTTGATGGGAATACACGTGTTGTTAATTCAACTGTTGAAGTTCTTTCTACTGGGAATGTTGTTCCAGCTCCTGCGCTAGTTAGTTGTGAAGAATTATCACAAACGGGTGAAGAAGTTGAATCCTATGAAGGAACATTAGTTCAATTAAACAATGTAACAGTGTCATCTGTAAACTCGTATGACTGGGCAATTACAGATGATTCAGGATTTGAATGTTTGATTGATGATGATATGGCTTCAATTGGAGCTGATAACTTCATGAGTACATTAACGGAAGGTCAAGTTCTTGAATCCATTCGCGGAATCTTCAACTTTAGTTTTGGGACTTATAAAGTACAAGTAAGGAATATGGCTGATTTAGGTCAATCTGCAGGAATTAATGATGATGTAAATCTTAATCCTTATTCATATGCTTTGTATGAAAATTTCCCAAATCCATTTAATCCAGAAACACAAATACGATTTGAGTTAGCAGCAACTCAAGATGTGAAATTAGCCATTTATGATATACTGGGAAGACGCGTTCGCTTCTTAACCAACCAATCATACGGTCCTGGTTTTCATGTTGTAAATTGGAACGGTAGAAATGATATGGGTGAACGTGTCGCTTCTGGCGTATATGTTTACCGCATTAAAGCAGGTAATTTCATTTCTCATCGAAAAATGTTAATGGTACAATAAACCAATAAGTAAGCGGGGATTCATTTCCCCGCTTACTCTTTTATGAATCGTTTAATTTTTCTATTTATAGGGGGATTTGCCCTCTTTTCGTGCCAATTATGGGACTATGAGGATTTATCTAATCCTGTGGATAATGCTATCCCAGAAACATATTTATCCTTAATTGCCTCCGACACCATTTATGCAAATACAGATTCGCTAGGCCAATTAACGTATATAATTGGAGATGAACCAGATTCTGGGTTTGTTTGGGATACACTAGCTCAGGCATTTACTACTATTACAACCAGCAAGCAAGAACTCCACTGGTGGGGTGAAGATTCAGATGGAACAATTTCGGGCTATTATTATAAATGGAATACAGATTCAACATGGACCTATACTCATTTAGAGAGTGGTTTATTTTATGTTCCTATTCGGACAAACTTAGATGTATTTAGTTTTGAGGTAAAAGCTATAGACGAAGATGGAAATTTAGATGGATCACCTGCCCGTATCACACTTCCAATTCAAAACTCATCGCCAGAAGTAAATTTTAGATATTTATCAAATCCATTGATTGCGAATATTCATGGAGATACAAGTTATACATTTGGAACTCGAACATTTATATGGGATGTGTATGATCAAGATGGCAATGAAACCATTACAGATATATATTATTCCATTGATGATACATGTGAAACTTGTTGGAGCCGTATTGATGGAACTGAATCTGGAATTACATTAACAGATCTTGAAGCAGGCCAACATACATTTTATGTAAAAATAAAAGATATTGCTGGGGCTGAAAGCGAAATCATCCAATTCCCTGATTCCATAAATATTAGCGAAGCTCAAGTGTGGACTGTTCTCCCTGTTGAAGGTGATATTTTGTTAGTTGACGATTTTCCGCAAGATGGAGATAATACATCACAAATATGGTATAAATCTATTTTAGATTCACTTGTGGGTGATGCTGGTTACTCTGTATGGGAAATTGGAGAAGAATTGCCTTACTCATCTACAGATGTAAATGCCACATTAAATGCATTTAATAATGTTATATGGTTTGGGTCTTATACGGGAAATGAAACATACCCTAATGCAGATGCAAGCCTACAGTCTTTCATTTGGAATGGTGGAAATTTATTTATGAATGTACCTCAATTTTGGAGACGAGATTCATCATTTACTTGGTTTCCACTAGATAGCGTAGAAAATATTAATCCAAACGGACGGTTATATCCTGATAGAGATGTGACATCGCTTGTGGATTCAACTTTAGATTTAAGAACAAGTTATACAATCGCTAATCGCGTGAAAGGGTTATATCCAAATCTAAGGGAAGACGGAGAATTAAAGGGTGAAGCATTTGATCAAATAACTCATTTATATCAAATGGCTGATCCAGGAAATGGAGATTATTGGGATGGAAACCCTATTGTATGTAGTATGGGACAATTTGAAGTATCGCCTGTAGAATTATCAGGAAAAGTGGTTATGATGACTTTACCTTTCCATAATGGTAGCCGAGCTGTCATGGAAGGAAATGGATCTGCGAGCAAATTGATTCAATATCTTTTAGAAGTTGAGTTTGTCGAATGAGAAAAGTATTATTTTTATTATTTCCTTTAATACTTTTTTCTCAAGATGTAGGTCAAATTTCAGGAAAAGTTATTGATAAAGTAACTGGTGAAGGCCTTCCCGGGGTTAATGTTATGGTAAAGGGAACTTATTATGGGGCAGCAACCAATATGGAGGGTTCATATTTCATTTCAGGTGTAAAGCCGGGGGAATATGATATTGAAGCATCCATTATTGGATATAAAATAATTCTAAAAACTGGAAATTCAATCCAAGGTGGGAAAACAACAACGTTTGATTTTGAGATGGAAGAAACTGTTCTGAGTTTTGGTGAAGATGTAGTTGTGATGGGGAAAAAACCACTTTTTGATGTGGATGAAACATCTTCGATGGCTAGAATTCGAGCAGATGAAATTGCAAATAAAGTTGTATCAAGTGTTGAAGATATTTTGTCTGAACAAATTGGTGTTACAACTCAAGATAATGAAATTCATATTCGAGGCGGTAGGATCGATGAAAGTTTATTTGTGGTTGACGGTTTTTCAGTTAAGGATCCGCTCTCAGGATATTCTGGAAATTTATTTGTAAATGCAGATGCCATTGCTGAGTTAGAAATTGTAACAGGTGGGTATAACGCAGAATATGGTCAAGCCATGTCTGGTGTTGTAAATATTAAATTGAAAGAAGGCCGAGAAAATTTTGAAGGTGCCATTAAATATTCTAGCGACCGAGTTTTACCTGAAGGGCAACATAATAATTCGGATCGAATTGAATTTAACTTAGGGGGACCATCTTTATTATTAGAAAAATTACCAAAACTATTGTCTAAAGATCTCCCTGGACAATTTTCATTTTTTATTAATGGGTATGGAAAAATGTATGATGGAAATTTGCCAATTGCTTCAAAAGTATATCCACATAGATACTGGAGCCTTCCGGGAACAGATGAAGATTTTGCTGATAATGTCATGGAAAAACTGACTCCCAGAGAAAACAATGATTGGCATTTCATGTATAAACTTACTTGGGGATGGACGGCAAAGAAGAAGCTTAGTGTATCCTATGATATTTCAATGAATGTAAATCAAGGTTTCTTTATGCCTCGGGCATTTTCGTCTACGTATTTCCCCTATAGATATATGCATATTTTAGACGAATATAATACAGTAACTCGCGATACGCGGCTATTAAGTATGAATTGGACTCATACATTATCGACCAAATCATTCTATGAAGTAAATTTTGGCCAATTCCTTACAATGGAGCATAGCGCTGTTCAAGATTTGCACTGGGGAGAATATGAAGAACGGCTTGATTTAGAACCGATAAACTATAATCTGGATAATACAAATCATGATGGAAATATTCAAATTACGTACGGAGATGAGTTTTATGATACTGGATTTGCTCCAGAGTGGTATGACTTATCTAGTGCAAATACTCGACTTGATGCTGATTGGACCTATCACACCGCTAATCGTCACAAGATAAAATCAGGATTTGAACATACAATTACAGATATACAAGTTTTAGATATTGATGAACCATGGAAAGGGTCAACCGGGTTTGGAGCTAATTTTGATTATTATAATGCCAGGACCTATTTTGGTGCATTTTATGTTCAAGACAGAATTGCATTTGAAGGAATGACATTAAACTTAGGATTCCGGGGAGATTATTGGATTCCTGGTCAATTTGTTGAAAATGCCATTGCTGATACGAATACAATTATTATTACAGATGAAGCGAAAGATTTATTTATGGAAGAAACATTCCGCTTCCCTTGGATTGGGGATGAATATAGAATGAAAGCTAGATTAAGTCCACGATTTGGAATTTCTCACCCCGTTACAGATAATGATGTTTTATATTTTTATTATGGCCATTTTTCCCAATTACCAACATTTCAATATGTGTATGCAAAAATTAATTCCACATCTCCAAGTACATATCAAGTATTCGGGAATCCAAACCTAAACCCAAAAACAACGGTTCAATATGAATTAGGAGTAAAGCACCGCTTTAGTGAAGATCAAGTATTAGAGGTAAAGGCGTATTGGAAGGATATGTTTGATTATGAAACGTCACAAACCATTCATCCATCAAATCCAAAATATGCACATCTAAGTTTCAATATGTATTTCAATGCAGATTATGCGCGTGCGCGTGGTGTTGAAGCTATTATTAAAAGTCGATTATTAGCAAATTGGTATATTGATTTGAATTTTAATTATTCAATGGTAACAGGAAAAAGTTCATCCCCTTTAGATAATTTGTTAGTTCAGGCAGGTCAATTAAGTGAAAAGCCATTAGGTGAAAATTTTATGAGTTGGGATCGCCCAATACATATGTTTGCAAATATTTCGTATAACCACCCATCGAACTGGGGAGGTTCTATTCGGCTAGAATATGAATCTGGCCGTCGCTATACCCGATCAATTCCTGATACAATTATATATGTAAATGAAACACCATACTATGAAGGACCAAGAGAGGATGATCGACCTAATTATTATATTAGTGAAATTCCTTCTACAAATATGGATTTGAAACTATTCAAAATGGTTAAACTGATTAAGTTTAAAGTAAAAATGTATTTAGAAGTTGAAAACGTATTTAATGAAAAAATCCCTAGGCGAATAAACCCATACACAGGCAGAGGGTACGGACCAGGAGAAATATTTGGTTATAATTTAGCGAATAGCCCAAATCCAAACTTAGATCCATCCAGATACAGAAAGCCTCGAGGGGTTGAAGTAGGTATGCAACTATTATTCTAAAATGAAATATTTAAAAAAATATAGTATCCTTTTTCTATTGTTAAATAGCGTTTGGGGGCAAAATTTATTTCCAATTTTAGGCGGGCAACGAGTTGGTACATCTGTTTTCACTTTCTTAAATATTGGCGTTAGCGCCAGTGCGGTTGGGATGGGAGAAGCTGTGGTGGCCATGAGCCAAGATGCATCATCTGTTTATTATAACCCGGCAGTAGCAGCTCAGTTTAATGAACCACAATTAACTCTTTCGAAGGTTACGTATCCTGCAGATATTTTTTATGATTATGCAAGTTATACTCAACGCATATTTCGCCAACAGTATGTTGGAATTAGTGGTGGTATTCTTCATATGGCACCCATGATGGAAACAACGGAATATTTACCAACTGGGACAGGAAATTATTTTGTATTTCAAGATCGTTTTGTTGCATTAACATATGGAGCAAGAATGACAGACCGATTTAGCTTTGGCATAACATTAAAACATGTTCAAGAAGAGTTAGCTCAACAATCCATGGGTGCTACCATGATGGATATGGGTACATTTTATTGGACAGGCTATAGATCCTTAAGGTTTTCAGCATCATTGCTCCATTTTGGTCCGGAGGTAAAACCAAACGGGACATATGAAAAACGAATTCTAGATTTTAATACAGGTCAAGAAATTGTAGATGAAACATCCTTTCAAGCTTTTTCACCTCCCACAATCTTCAGAGTTGGAACTGCAATGAGTTTATGGAATACAGATCAACATGCATTAGAAGGAGCTATTCAATTAAATCATCCAGTTGATAATGCAGAATATGTTGTATTTGGGATGGAATTAAATCTCTATAAAATGTTGTACATCCGCAGTGGATATAAATTGAACAAATTAGAAGAAAACTATTCATTCGGTGTTGGGTTTAACGTCCCTATTGGGTCAACGGCTTTAAAAATTGATTATAGTTATTCAAACTTTCAACATTTAACAGATCCAACACGA
>CAZGFQ010000021.1:2841-6166 GCA_964525185.1 uncultured bacterium | reverse complement strand
CATACAGGAATAAGCCATATTTCATCAAGCGGTACATTTGTACATTTAGCGACTGGAGCTACAGAAGATTGGGATGCAACAACAGCTCAATGGGAAGAAAGAATAAATGATTCAGAATGGGGATTAGCTCAAATTTCTTTTAGTCAAGATCAAGCACGAATTGATTCCGCATTAAGTCCTCATATTTTTTATGATGGGCAAGAGCAAATTAATAAAGAAAAAGATACATTTTACTCTGGGGACTCAAGTAAAATTTCTGCTATTACCGCTCCAGCATCTGACGAAAACTATATTTATGCTACGGACCATTATGGTGGCCTCAATAATTTTCAACAACGTGTAATGAAAATTGATTTTAGAAAATCCGATTTAATAATTACAAATGAAGGCGATACTCTTTGGACATTTAAAGGAGTATTTGGAGCAACCATTAAAGGCCAAGGAACGGGAGGCGGAACAGTAAATGACCCGAAGTCAATTGATGTGGATTATTTAGGAAACATATATTATTCCCAGTTTGGCGACTATTTCCCGATTCATAAAATAATTCCTAATTACTCTGGAGATTATACAACATATAGCTCAGGTCTTCAGCCCACATGGGATATAATGCAAAGCGGTTTATTTAGCCAACCGACAGATATTGCAGTGGATAGAGATTTGAAAATATATGTGGCAAACTCCAACGAACAGGAAATTCTTATTTTTAACCCAGACGGAGATTATTTTTTAAAAGCCGGGGTTCAATTTTCTACAATAGATACTACTGTGAATATTTGGTCTATTGTTGATACATTAACCATTGATACAACATTAACAATAAATGATTCTGTAACAGTAGACACTGTTTTTTATGAATCCATTTACGATAGTGTCACTGTGGATACGTTTTATAAAAGAGAAGAAAAAGGTCTCTTAGTGAAACCATCTGCGGTGACGGTAGATAAAAGAGGTGTGGTATATGTATGTGACCCAACGACGTCTAGTGTTTTAAGATTCAGACTATCAAACACACTTGATGAGGATTTACAACCTAACGAATAAATCATTTTGAATAAAATACTACTTACAATCCTGCTAACGCCTTTTCTATTGGCTCAAAATTCAGATATTGCATATGTTAAGTATTTTAAAACGCTTAATGATTATAATATAAAAAAATCCATTATGGCAACTGAACGCCGTGGGATTTCACACATCCAAGTTTCCTATAATGAAAAAGATCAATCTGTATTAATTGAACATATAAGCCCAAGCGGGTTTACCGCTGAAAGGCAAGCGTTAGAATACATGGATGGAAAACTTATTCGTAAAGGAACAATTAACCATAAAAATGAATATTTAGATTTAATCGACTTTAGTGATACTGAACCGTGGAGTAAGGAATTTATTGATTGGTGGATACAGGGGAATAATACTCTTTCTGTCGATGGTCAGCAAACACGATTCTTTATCCCCAATGGTAAGCAAGTATCTAAAATCCAATTTGAAACGATAAACGGAGTTAAATATGGCCAAGTTGAATTGGATTATGATTACCTTGGTTTTTTAAAAGAAGAACGATGGAGAGATTTAATATCGGGAAATGTAATACGTAGATTCCATTATAAATTTGATGTAATGACAAATGTAAATCAAATTTGGGAATATGGGCGAGATGGCGAATTAATTTCACACATGTCGTTAGCGATGGCACCTGCGGATCAATTATATAAAGAGCCCCCCCCGCGAACAGGAAATACATTGAGTGAATCTGAAATAATAATGAAAGAAATTAAAGAAAAACGAATTATTGTTCCTCATGGTGGTATCATTCCACGTACTGAATTGGATGAAATTATTTTTAAATCAGGCCAACGAATGGAGGTTGAATTTATTTCATTAGAAGAAGGTGGAATTCAATTTAAATTGAGCGGTACTGGAGACTTATTAACTGTTCCAAAAACTCGCGTAGAGTCTTTGACATCCCGAAATGGAACCGTAATTTATCCAGAGCCTATACGTAATGCGAAATATTAAACATAAGATAATTTTGACTTTTGTTCTAGCGACAATCGTCTCTGGGCAATCATTCCCGCCACCCACAAGTCTCATTACGATTCCTACGGCAGGTTCTCTTACTCGAGGAAGTTATAGTTTAGGAATGCGGATTCAGGACGAAGGTGGTATGATTGGTACGTTGCAGGCGGGCATTACTGATCGATTTCAATTTGGACTATCTTTCGGTTCTCCTAACCTAATTGGTGACGATAGTTTAAAATGGTATCCTCGCCCGGAAGCACATCTAAAATATCAGCTTATTGATGAATCTATGTCACTTCCTGGTGTGGCGCTAGGAGTTAACACTCAAGGATTTGGTGATTTTGTTTATTCGTTAGACCGTTATGAAACAAAAGCGTACGGAGTCTATTTTGCGGGAAGCAAAAACTGGAAAACACCATTTGGAAATTTTGGGTTTCATTCCGGTATAAATTATAATTTCACTGAAAAACAAGATGATGAAGATGTGAATTACTTTTTTGGAATGGATATGGAATTAAATCCGGAATTTTCTATTCTGCTGGAGTATAACCCGGCGTTAAATGAAAATGATATGACAGCAGAAAATATGTCTATCAATAAAGGCGGTTATTTAAATGCTGCTATTCGATGGACGTTTGTTGAACATTTACATCTTGAAATCAATTTTAATAATTTATTATTTGATGAAGAAAAAGTTGAATATTTCAAAAGAGAATTAAAAATCACATACATAGAATACTTCTAACCCGGAGTAAAAAATGAAACAGTTAATTATTATATCCTTCTTGTTTAGTGCATTATTTGGGCAATCAAATTTTCAAAAAGGAATGGAACAATACCTAAATCGAGCTGAAGGTAGTTCAGGAATGAAAGCACAAGCAGAGCCAATCAATTCTGCTATTTCTCATTTCAAATCGTCCATGTTAGAAAATGAAGAAGAAGCCATGCTCGCTTTATTAAAGTGCTATTATTATAAAGGGAAATTCGTGGCAACAGATGATGAAAGTAAAAAATCAATTTTCCAAATGGGGAAAAATTTAGGAGAATCATCTATTAAGAAATATCCAAAATCTGCAGCACTACGTTATTGGTATTTAGCGAATTTGGGAAGCTGGTCAGAGGTTTATGGTATTTTCACTGCAGCGAAAGAAGGTGTTTCTGATATTATGAAAACTCAATCTGAAAACATTATTTCCCTTGATACAAATTATTGGAATGGGGGTGGACACTTTATGTTAGGAGCCGTTCATTTTAAATCGCCTTATATTCCATTTCTTTTATCTTGGCCAGACAATGATGATGC
>CAZGFQ010000021.1:0-2741 GCA_964525185.1 uncultured bacterium | reverse complement strand
TGGAATAGTTTATCATCATCCGTAAAAATTGAAGTTCCATTAGTAGATGATGAATCTTTAATTGGAGGACGCATTCAAGTTCGATCAAGTTTTGATGGTGGTAAAACATATCAAGATTTAGGGCAAAATGCACCCATAGAAAAAGGCGACACTGACGATATAAAAGAAATATATATCCCTCGTAAAGATTTCATTTCCTTAGATGGGTTTTCCGAAGGTGGTACAGCCCAATTTATTGCAGAAATATGGGATCGAGCTGGGAATAGCCTTATTGGTTCGGTTAGTGATAGTATGTTAACTATCGATGAAACAATCCCTGTTCTAACATATGTTTCGGTTAAATCGACTAATCAGAATAACGCTGGATTGGCGATTCTAGGAGATACGTTAACATTATTTTTTAAAGTAAGCGAACCCATCAAATTACCAGGAGTAGAAATAAATGGAGATTCCTTTGAACCTGTTGGCAGTGAAACATCTTGGTTGGTGGAATATGGGTTTGATGATGCAGATGACGGGAAAGTGACTTTTAGTATTACCTTTATGGATTATGCAAAAAATCCAGGCGAAACGATTACAAAAACAACAGACACAACTTCCATAACATTTGATGGCACCCTTCCTGAATTAAGCGATATACATCTTTTCTCATCCAATGTGTATGGGAAACATTTAGCGGTAAAGGGTGATACATCTTTTTTGACGTTTTCATCCAGTGAAACTATACAAGATGTTACTGTTCTATTGAATAGTAATCGAGCCGTTGAAAAAAACAAAGATGGTAATACATTTTCGTTTTATCATGTTTTTACTGAGTCTGATTCTGAAGGTGTTGTTCCCTTTTCTATTGACTTTAGAGATTTAGCTGGGAATGCGGGGGAGCAAGTTTCAGAATCATCAGATGATAGTGAAATCATTTTTGATATGACACCCCCACAAGCTTTTAAAATTCAAAGTGTCGGTTCAACAATTGGAAAAGGGAAAAAGGTGAAGAAAAAATCAGGGAAAAATGACCCCGAACCGTCCGATTCATTCATTGATTTTTCAAGTACGCTATTTATTATTGCTATTTCATGTGTTGGGCTCATAATGCTTATTATGACTGCGTCTTACTGGAAACTTTTTTCTAAAGCCGGGCAATCGGGATGGAAAGCGCTGATTCCATTTTTCAATTTATTCATTTTTACTAAAGTAATTCAAAAACCAATTTGGTGGATTGTGTTTTTTATTTTAATGCCGGTCGGTCATATATTGGGTTCATTACAATTGGCAAAAGTTTTTGGTAAAAAAACCGTGTTTGCGGTTGGATTAATTTTTCTCCCCTTTATTTTCCTTCCCCTGTTGGCTTTTGGGAAAAGTGAATACGCTGAATAGATTTGTCTGATTTAAAAGAAACAGGTCTTTCGTCAGAAAATATTTATCAAGGAAGTTTTCTGGATGTTCGTAAAGATATTGTTCAACTACCGAACGGTAAAACAAGTACGCGCGAATGGATAGATCATCCCGGCGCTGTTTGTATTATTCCCATTCTTCCTGACGGGAAATTAGCACTCATTCGTCAATTCCGATATCCAGTCCAAATGGAAATGATTGAGCTTCCGGCGGGGAAGTTAGATTCTGGAGAAAAACCAGAAGTGTGTGCCAAACGAGAATTAGAAGAAGAAATCGGATATAAACCAGAAAAATTAAAATTTTTAACCCATATTCATCCTGCAATTGGATTTGCGAATGAAGTGATGTGGCTTTTCCTTGCGGAAAATTTAATAGAATCTCAATCGAATTGTGATGAAGATGAATTTATTGAAATCATGCCTACCACCATTCAAGATGCAATAGAAATGGTGTGGGATGGTACCATAACGGATGTAAAAACAGTCATTGGTATTTTATGGGCTGAGCGATTATTTAAGAAATAATACCTTTCTATAATCTACTCTATTTTTTGATTTCAATTGAATATAATATACTACACTAGAATATTGAGATGCATTCCATTGTATTTCGTGTTTACCAGGATTCATTTTCTTATTCACCAACGTTTGCAAAACACGACCATTTATGTCAAATATTCTTAGAGATGTAGCATACTGCGCCTCTGATAAATCAAACTGAATGGTTGTTATTGGGTTAAACGGATTTGGGAAAATAGAATTAATAGAAATGCGGTTGGGTAATTTTTTTCTTTTTTTTTGGATGCCGACGGATCCACGAGGGAAAAATAATGTTAATATATTGTCTGTATGGGCACGCCAATTTCCCCAACTATGTCCTTCATGATATTCCTGTGTTTCCACATTATATCCTTTATCTTGGAGGACGTTTAATAAAGCACTATTTGATTCAAGTATCGTTTGTTCATAGGTGCCCCAATCGAGATAAAATTGTGTTCCTACATTTGGGTTAGAAGATACAAGTGACTGAATATCTTCTGGGAAATACCCAGAATGACTTCCACATAATCCAAAGATATTTGGATAAAGATGAGAAATATAGACAGAAATTAACCCTCCTAAAGATGCTCCCATAATCCCCCAGTTATTAGCTCCATCCAATGTTCGATAATTTTCTTGAATATGGGGTACAATTTCTGATACAACACATTGGGCGTATTCTGGATTCATAAAATATTCTTCATTGCGATTAACCGGATTTACAAATACAACAACTATATTATCGATTGTTTCTTCAGAAATTAAATAATCTAAAATATGATCCATTTTCCCCAGATTTAGATATTCACC
>CAZGFQ010000020.1:14540-41063 GCA_964525185.1 uncultured bacterium | reverse complement strand
TTCATTCATTATTGCTTTATAATCATCCGCATGTTTTTCTTTGTATTCATCTATGCTCATTTTCCCGTGAATCCATGTGAGAGCCATTGGATATTCTTTAGGATGATAAAGAACAAAAAAGAAATGCCAAACCAAAATGGCTAATGTGGCAAGCCATGCTTCATAATAATGTAATGCCTCAGAAACTTTGATTAGCCAAGGCGGAGAAAATTGTCCAAAGAAAATAGGGAACCATAAAATAATACCTGTGGCAACCATCACAATAGTTCCCCACATGAGCGCCCAATATTCCACTTTTTCAGCATAATCAAATCTAGGAAATTTAGGTTTGTCTGATCCTTTGACTAAATAATAGCGGATATTTTTAACCATAGACACAAGGTCATTTTTATTTGGGAAAAAGGATATGATAAACTGATTTCCAGCTTTTGTTAATAAGAGTTCCCCCATATGCCAAATAGATAATAGAATCATCAGAACAGCTGCAATGCGATGAATCAATGCGCGGGCAACTTCTGTCATGCCCAATTTACCTAAAAGAATAACCCAGCTTTGATCTTGATATTTTAAGGCAAACCCGGTAATCACGAGCGTAAAGAAAGAAATAATTAATATAAAATGCTGATTAACTTGAGATTTAGTATATCTCTGAATATAGTCATGCTCTTGTTCTCTTCGGTATTTCCCTACTATATGACCAACAAAAATGATCCCATTATGGATCAACATTCCACCAATCGTAATCCCGATTAAAAAATAATAAATAATTTTAACATAATATTCAGCAGGACGTTCTGCAATCATGACAGATTTATGCGTATAAGATTGTGCAAATCCATCCGACGAATTGGGATGACATTTTTCACATGTATCTTTTAATTGCGTTGAGTGAATAGACGATTGAACCATATCCGATGATAAAATCGCATGGGCATTATGGCAATCAAAACACGTTGCTGCGGATGTATCTCCTTTTAATACAGCAAGCCCATGGTAACTATCTTGATAGGATGAAACTTTTCCTTCTGATAGTCCATATTTTGCTACAAGTTTTTCATCGGTATGGCAACGTGAACACGTTTTTTCAGCTGAAGCTCTTTTCGTTAAAGGAGAATCTTTATGGCTTGATCCAATAATTTCATGTTCTCCATGACAATCCACACAAGCGGGAGATTCCCGTTCTCCTCGGGCAAGTGCTTCCCAGTGAACACTGGATTTATATTCTTGATAAATATCTATATGGCATTCACCACACGTTTCTGCAATATTTGAATGACCTATAGATGAAGTTGGGTCTGTTCCTTTTTTAATATTATGATATTTATGACAATCATTGCAGGTGGCTGCTTCCGTATTTCCTTTGGCTAACTCAATCGCGTGAAAACTTTTTGAAAAACGTTCAATAGGATGGAGATTGGGGATATTATATTTTTCAACTAATTCCAGTTTCCCATGGCATTCGCCACATGTTTCTGCGAGCTTAAGTGGATACGTTTTTGAATCTTCATCATCAGACGGGAGTATGTTATGTCCCCCATGGCACTTCCAACAATGGGCCGCTTCTTTTTCGGAATCAGGAGCATAAAGTGATACGCCATGAACACTTTCTTCCCATTCTTCTCGTGAATCTTCATGACATTCACTGCAGTCATCACACACATCTCTAAATTGATCTCCACCGTCTTCGCCATGATCAATACCTGTTTCCATCACAAGTGTATGACAGTCGCCACAAGAAAATTCTTCATGAACAGATAAATCTAAAGAAATATCATCATGACAATCTTCACACGTTTCATCATCAAGCGGTGTGTTTCCAATTAGGATGGAAAAATGAACAAAAAGAAGTATCCAAATAAAGTACTGAACTGATTGTAGCAATCGATTTATTGGCATAGCTGTGCCTTTTATCTTATCTATTTCTAGGAGAAGGTTCCTAACAGTATAAGGACTAATAAAAACAACCCGAAGAACAGAAATAAGGTTCCTATAATAAGTAACCCTTTTTTCTGCCAACGTTTGAGAGGATGAACTAGACGGTTTTTATACTCATCATCCTTTAATGCATCTTTTTCTAAAGATCGCTCATGAGCAAATCTTTCTTCAGAAACGCGCCCTGTAAAAATAGCTTCATCCATTGGAAAAGCATCAGGGCGTAAATGTGTATTAAAAAAATGAACAGTAAATATAAAGGCAGTTGCAAGCAATGCTTCTTCAGAATGAATAATATGAGCCGCATTAATGACCCAACCAGGTAAAAAGCGTGAAAACACTTCAGGGAACCACAACATAACTCCTGATGCACCAATAACAATCATACCCCAGAAAACAGCAAAATAATCAAATTTTTCCCAGTATGTCCATCGTCCAAATTGTGGGGGATTCTTTCTTGCCCCAATAAAATATGCAATATGATTAAAGAAATCTTTTATATCTTGCATATTCGGAACCAAACTATCTGGTCCCCAAAATAATCCTTTTCTTTGTTTTAAGAGCGCTTCATAAAAGAGTATCCCTAAATGAACCCCCATCACAATAAAAAGTGTCACGGCTGCTACTCGATGCAAAATGGCGGCAGCTTGAAAACCTACAATGTTATGAACAAACCAATTAGCTAATTCTGAATGAGCATATTTTAAGGGTAGCCCAGTTCCGGCCAAGACCAAGAATCCACCCGCCATAAAGAAATGCATAATTCGTTGAGTCATGGTGAATCGTTGATATCTCATAGGTGATTTAACAGGTTTTTGAACTTCGCCTTCATTATATCGAATAATCAATAAACGAATAAGCCATAATAATGTATGGCCACCAAATACGGTAAGCGTCACACCTAGGAGCCATACCATAAATGTATGAATCCATTTTAAAACAACATTTTGCTCTTTAGTATGTGGTGTATAGTGTTGTAAATATTTTACAAAATTCATATTAACATTTTCATGGCATTGCGCACACGTTTCGATAATACGTTCCTGACCCACAGAAGATTCAGTGTGATCACTGGGAAGAATGGAATGATTATCGTGACACGAGATACATGTTGCAAATTCTTCCCCAAGATACCCTAATTGATACATTTGTCCATGATAAGATGTTTGATAGCCATCAACCACTTCAGAGTTTAATTGAAATTTTAGGGTCATATCCCGATCACCATGACAATTACTACATAGCGCAACAACCGATTGGCCGACAAATGATTCATCCGACTTTTTAATGCGGCGATTATCATGACACGAAATACATGTGGGTGCTTCTTCATGTCCCTTTGACCATGCAATAAAATGAGATGATTTTTCGTATTCTAATTGTTCTTTTTCATGGCAATCACCACATGATTTTTCTAAAGATGTTAATTGATTATGATCAACAGCCATATAATGATAATCATGGCACGACCCACAATTTGCTTCACCCGTTTGTTCAATCATTTCTATTTCTTCTCGGTGAATTCCACCATGAGCATCATTTTCACTAGTGATTAAATTTCCTGTATGGCAGCGAATACAGACATCACCCAATTTTACATTAAAGATGGAAGAAACAGTATGTCCTCCCATTTCAGTTTCATGGCCAGTATGACAAACAACACATGTCTCAAGTCTGGGATCATCATTTTTTTCTGGGCGATGGATAGACGCTTCATAACCTAAATGGCATTCTGTGCAAACCATATCCAGTTTAGCCACACTCACTTTACTTTGGGAATCTCTCGGCGAAAGGACTTGGTGTTTTGCGTGGCAATCAGAGCAAATGGGAGCATCCGTATTTCCGGATTTCACCTGCTTATAGTGGCCGCTTTGCGTATAATTCTCAACTTGATCTTTATGACATTCACTGCAAGATTCGGCAACATGAATTTTCCAATCCGATTCCGCAAAAGAACCTTTTTCATGTTTAAAATGGGGGTCGTGGCAAGAGACACACGTCACTTCAGCGTCGTCATCTTCGCCATTCCAATGGGCCGAATGGAGAAATTCATCTAATACATCTTGGTGGCATACACCACAAACTTTTCGCGGTTGTCCCTTCCATGTGATTTTATGTTTTCCGTGGCAATCTGCGCAAGTAGGAATGGATGTATACCCTTTATCAATGAGCGGCTGAAAAAAGCCATCTATAAAGGCATCTTGAGCATCTTCGTGGCAAGAGCCACAATCGGGAAGTTCTAATCGTGGGGCATGAGGAAATTCATCAATGCCATCCATATCAGTATGACATTCAATACAGTCAAACCCTTCGTGTGGCGTTCCTTCAAAATCATCTTCGGTAACGGTTAAAGAATGAGTAACGCCATACCGCACCACTTCCATTTCGTCATCTTCATGACAATCAATGCACGTATCATTATCTTGAGAAAATAATAAAGGAGTTAAAATGATGAATAGAAGCCAAAGAAAATATTTTCTCATGAGTTGATTACCTTAAAGGGATTTGATTAAATTATTTTAATCCATCAGGATATGGATGATTTACTTCTTTTATCCGTTCTTCATAAATGAATTCTTTATAAGTCGGACTGGCTTGATTGTGACATTCAACACACATGGCTTCATTAGGAGCCCAAAGACCAACACTTTCACCCGTAATTTCTCCGGCTGTAATGGCGACCATTGTTTTCTTTTTCTTATAATCACTTCCCGGACCATGACATGCTTCACAACTTACACTTTGAAGGCCCGCCATTCGCTTTGCAGCTTTTTTTGCATTTTTATCTTTAGGATCAAACGTCCAAAAATCTTCACCTTTTACTTCATAGCCACCCTTTTCATATCCGGTTGTATGGCAACGAAGGCATTCTGAACTTTCCCAAGGATTTCCATCCAAGCCAACACTTTTTCCGACTTCGATTGCTTTTTCCGTTTTTAATGTCTCAAATGCATTTGCGTGTGTTCCATTTTTCCAAACAGTGAATTGAGCGCCTTTGGATTTCTTGTTGTGGCATGATTTACATTTTTTGACGCCTATATAATCTTGGGCAAATAAAAAGCCAAGACAGACACATAAGGTGACAATTAGTTTTTTCATTGTTAACTCCTTTATTCTAACCAAATTAATAATTCTTCATTTGTATGACATATATCACAGCCAGTCGCAATTTTTCCTGTCAAATCCGATCCATGACAAGATCCACAATCAAGGGCACCCCGATCATTCAACGCTATACCATGAAATTTGTCTGATAAGGGTTGCATCCACTCACTCCAAGCCGGATGCCCACTAGGACCACCATCATGACATTCATAACAAGACACACCGCTGGAGCCGCCATAGAAATCATTTAAAACAGGCTCTCCATGGCAAGATTGACAACTTTCAATACCTGATTCGGCTATTTTAGCCATGTGAGATTCACTGGATTCTGAAATCAGCCAATCTGTAGGATGCATTTGGGGTTCAGATATTTCTGTGCAGCTGGAAAAAATTGAAATGAAAATCAATAAGAGTGTAAACGTTTTTTTCATATTTTATCCTGGGTGACACCGTGAACAGGTTGGATCAGCAGAAATTTGATGGCATACTTGGCATAAGCCAGGATCGTTGATTGCATCTTGAGCATGCATGCCTCCGCCTGTGATATATTGTCCAGCCCAACTAGGCAAATTATGATTCATGGGCATAATCTTTGTTTGTTGATGGCAGGAAGTACACGTTTGCGTTCCTTCATGGCAAGAAGCACATTCCAGTAAATTCATTTTAGCTTCTAAGCCATGAGTCATATAATAATTTCCAGGATGTACAGTGGGTTCAATGGGTGTTAGCGTATGGCAGGATTCGCACATATCTTCTTGGTGACATAGGCTACAGTTATCTTGCCCAATAACCGTGGAATTCATCCCATGATATTGTACCCAATCCAAGGTATGGTTTTCGGGAATGACACTTTCATGACATGATTTACAATCAGAAAAACTCCACGTATTAGGAGTATCATCTTTTTCATCGTCTAATAAATTTGTGTGACAAACAAGACAATCACCCGTCCGACTTACATGTGATTGATGGGCAAAGTCTGGTCCATTTCGTTTTTTTAATAATGGATAAGTATCCAATTCATCCGCATTTGCATGGCAAAGGCTACAATCGCCATCTTCATCTTCCGATACATCTTCATGGCAAGATTCGCATGTATCCATGGTAGGAAGTAATCGCGTATTTAAGGATAAGGATGCATTCACGTTCTCATGGCATTCGGTACATTCAATTTCTTCATCGTTTACATGTAATTCATGAGGGAACATTATCCAATCTGCTTGCTGAGATAACCCAATGGATAAAAATAAGATGAAACTAAAATATCGCATGGATGGAGACTCCTTCACGATAATCTATTTTAAAATAGGGATTAGAATAAAATTGAGAGAAGAATCGTAATTTAATGGTTTTAGTCAGCGACCAGTTTAGCCATGTAAATAAGGATGATGATGTAATGGGCTCTACAATGTCTCCATCACTTAATAAATTAAGAGAAACAGACCCACCCAAATCTATTTTAGAGTTTAGAGAAAATTTTGACCCAATAGATCCACCAAACTGAGATGTTTCTCCATAATTTCCAAATAATAATGTACCAGAGAATCGTTGGCTATTGATAGTTGTGTGGAAATACAGATTAGATGCATCAGAAAATCGAATGGATAATTGATTTAGTATGGTATAATTTGACCGAAAACTAGACTGCAGTCCAACGGTTGCAGTAGAGGGAAGAGAAAGCGATTGAGTCACCCAACTCCAATTTTCTACTCCGGAATATTTCTTCTCCCGATAACCAATAAATAATCGTCCAAATTTTATGTTTTTTGATAACCTTAACCTTAAATAATGTGGGCGTGAGTTGGATTGATCCCAAACAAATGTCCCATAAAAATTCATGGCGAATATTTGAGTATATCCATTTAATCCGGAAAAGATGTGTAAGGAATCTTTTTCGCTATTTATCCAAGAAAAGAGAGAAATATTCTTTTTCCAAGAACCTTTAGACCAAGAAAAAACACCCTGAAGCTTTTCCATATAAATTTCTTCAGATAAAAAAGATTCACTTACAAAAGATGTATCACTAAAATCAATGACAGATCGAAATCCGCCTAAAACATCAAGTGTACCAAAAGTTTTATGTTTATATCTTAACGATAGTCCATCAATCCGCGTTAAAAGTGCGGGTGACCAATAAGGAATTCGCCCTAATTGAAATCTGAATTGGTCGGTTTTGACTTCAGATATAAATGAGTGAAGTCGAAATGGATTTAAATGCTGATTTGTTTTGGTCCCATATTCGAAGAGAGATGAAATGGAAGCAAAGCGGCCCAGTGATTGCTGATATGAAAGATTTGCTTGCCAATGAAGAGATTCGCCTTCATCTAAAAAATTCATACGAGGATAAACGGTGGATGCAGAAAATTGGATATCTGGTGACGTCCCCCTCACCGGAATGATGAAAATCAAAAATGAAAGCAAACGAAGGAGGAGTAGGTTCTTGGAATGTTTGATTTCTATGTTTTTCATTATTTTCTGCATCCACTTAATGATATTAAAAAACAACCCATCGCCCAATTCAATAGGACAAGCAACCTACAATATGATTTTAGATGATGAGTTGTTTTCATGATTTATTCCTTACTTAGAAGCCAAAAGGTTTTGGCCATTTATGTCCAGGTAACTCAGACCAATGCATATTATTAAAACCGAATTTGATAGATTTTACATCATATCCAATAACAGTTAAATATGCAATAGATGAAGCAGCAGTTTGTCCTGTGTAGCAATAGAAAATATTATTTCCAGCAGGATCGAAAGCCGACAGGTTTCCACTCATTGTCAAAGTTCCAGGTGATAATTGGTATGCACCATCAATATGTCCATGACCTAAATAATCTGCTTCACTCCAATAATTCATAATATTATAGGAAGAAGCATCTGTTATCACATCGCCAGCAAGAATAAGTAAACCATTACTCCAAGCTTCGATAGCAGCATCAATTCGTGCGTCTAATATTTCTTCAGCTGTTTCAAATCCCGTGTTCAAGACTGGATAATCGAATGTAGGCAATGCTTCAGAAGCTGTAGCGACTAAATCACCTGCATATTGATCAGAACAATTAGATGTCCATTTATCTAAGCTAACATCATAAGCACTCATGCCAAATTTCATAACATAAGCTTCATGCCCTTTAAGACGAAGCAATGTATGGGCAAATGAGGCTGATTGACCTGAATAGCATGTGACAAGAATGGGCCCTGTGACATTTGCAGCTTCATCAAACATAGATGTCATTGTTACGTTTACAGCACCATCTACATGCATTGCATCAAAATCAGTTGAAGATCTAAGATCAAAAACTGTATAAGCAGAATAATCGAATTCAGCATTTAAAACACCTGCACCTAAGATCCAACTGCCCAAATTATTAACGTATCCGCCATCCGTTCCTTCTAAATGTTCGACTAGGACGTCAAATTCATTAATTTCATCTACGACTTCATCTTCACATCCGGTCAGCCCGAGAAGGGCAATACCTAAGATGAGAATAAACCATTTGTTACTTTTCATGGTTTGTACTCCTTTTTTGTTGTTTTATTATTAACATTCACGATATCGCGTGAATTCTTTTGTAAAATCTTTTTCATGTTTAACCAGGGTGACATGGATTGCAACCCACTTTTGCGTGAGTTCCTAAAACAGATTGATTAGCATTAATTTCATTATCTATTAAATCTGTCGTCTTCAAATAAAGGGGAATTGTATCCGCTTCAGTATAATTAGACATATTTCCTTCTGAATCATATCTTACACCATGATTATGACAGTTATCTGAACAAAAATCAGAATCTGTTGTATCTGTTTGGCTTGTCCAAAGTTTAATATTGTGAGGGGTTGATACTTCCCAAGTAGGTCGCGCATCAAAGTTCGCTAATTCTGGATGCCCCCATTTTGTATAGGAATCAGGTGCGACAGGAATGTGTCTTAATACAGCCCATTTCCCATTTCTGAGTTCATAATCATTATTAATACCAATTTTAAAATCAGGATATTCTAAATAACCATTTCCGCCGGCATTGACATTCGTTTCTCCTTCGACGGGGCCATAACCTTCTTTCCATTCGCCGCCAGAGTGACATGTATTACAATTATTATAAGGTTGAGAGTGGCAGACAAAACAACTAAGACCTTCGCCTGAAGTTGGCCAATGTTGTTGGTGGTATTCATTCGCTTCGGCTACATCACCATGACAATAATCGCATTGCACTTGTTCTTCATCTTTCAATAAATGATAACGGGATTCATATTCCGATGCGTCAGCATGAAAATCTTCCACATGGCAATCAAAACATTTTAACCGTTTTAAATAATGAACGTCGGCGATGTTTCCAGTTAATTCCCCTTTAAAGTCTGTCCCTATTCGACTACCGTGGCAGGCCATGCAATTATCGGTTTGATCTGGAATTCGGTTAAATTTATGATTATCAATCAAACCACCATGGGCGCTATGTGGCCGGCTAATATGACATTGTCCGCAGGTAGTATGGCAACTGGTACATTCTCCGTCGAATCCACTGGTAAGAGATTCCGGACATGCGTCAAAATCTGTATGTTTACTTCCAGCTCCCAATTCTCGTTGAGCAATCGTTGTTTTTTCTCCCCAAGCCATCGTATGCATACTATTTTTATTAGATTCAACGAGTTCGCTATGGCATGGATTACAAAATTCTTCGGGGTTAGATGATGGGTCTTTTGTAAATCCATGATCTGGTGAGTGAGCTGTTCCTAATTCTGAAGAAGGTTCCACTCCACCATGACAATTAATACATCCAATTAATCCATGAACTTGATCAATATCTTTAAAGGAAGTGTTTCCACCTTTTAATTCAATCAAAACTTTTTCCCAAGGCTCCAACGGAGTCACTGAGCCTCCTCATCCACCACCAGAAGGTGCGGTAGCATTTTCTTCCGCAACAAGTTTTTGTAATACATCTTTATTGGTATGGCATCCCTCACATGTGGCTGGATCGCCTAATGGTGTTGATACAATGCCAGGATCGCAAGCAGACATTAGAATTAAGAAGCTGGGAATGATGGATAGTTGTGTAAAGTTTTTTAACATTATTTTTGGGACATTCTATAATAGGTTTTTAAATGATCAATATTTTCAGATGCTAAATACACATCACAATTTCTACATTCTGCATCTTGGCAGGATGGAGATGTATCTGTGATTTGCCAGCACACCTGATCATCTGCTAAGTATGCAGGGCAGTTGGATCTTTCTTCTTTAGAACAAGGTTTAATATCCCAACAAGGTATTAATGCTAATAATCGACGGATACCCGCTAAATTCAACTTATCTTCTACAATTAGTTTTCGAATACAATTAAGCCACTCAAGATCTTTTTGAGAAAATAATCTTCGACCAGATCGGGTTCGATGAGGAATGAGTAAACCAACGCGTTCGTATAATCTGAGCGTTTCGGGTGATACACCAATTTTCTTAGAAACTAGACCAATAGTAAGCACAGGCTCGAAGGGATCGGGCTGGATCGATTGTGAATTGTAGGATAACATTTGTATAACCTGTATTTCAGCCTACAGAAAATTACAAGTTCTGTATTGACGATGCAAGAAAATAAGACCTTATATTCCTATTATATAAATATCCTAAATCCACCGTCGACAAATGTAATTAAAAGATAGTTTCCAAAAGATTATTTAAATTTAACTATGCCAAATCTTTCACATTTAATAAAAGCCAAAGCCATTGAATTGGGATTCCAAAAAATTGGTATAACAGAACCTGAAAATGAAAATAAACACACTAAAGCATTAGACGCTTGGATAAGGAATAATAACCATGCATCTATGGAATGGATTGTAAAAAGGAAAAATGAACGTGGTGATATTTTTCAATATTTTCCAGAAGTAAAATCTATTATATCATTTGGCGTTAATTACTATTCTGGTTACACCCAAGATGATTTAAAAAGTGACTATAAAGTAAGTAACTATGCGTGGGGTGATGATTATCATGATTCAATAAAATCTAAAGGGTTTCACCTTTTACATTATATAAAAGAACAATCACCGAATGTAAAAGGAATTGTTTGTGTTGATACGTCGCCCATCATGGAAAAACCGATAGCTCAGAAAGCAGGTCTGGGGTGGCAAGGGAAACATACTAACTTAATAACACGCGATTATGGCAGTTGGATATTTTTAGGCGCTATTCTATTAGATATCCCATTAGTCTACAATAAACCATTCGATGATGATTTATGTGGGTCTTGCACTGCTTGTATTGATGCATGCCCAACACAAGCATTAGAGCCTTACATTTTAGATTCTCGTAAATGTATTTCTTATTTATCCATTGAGCATCGAGGAGAATTTCCTAAAGAAAATAATAAATTGCATGATTGGATATATGGATGTGATATTTGCCAAGATGTATGTCCATGGAATAATAAATATTCTGTGGTGACAACCGACCCATCCTTTCAACCAAGAGATGGTATACTATATGCTACAAACCGGGACTGGAATGAAATAGATGAAGATGGATTTCGTACTTTATTTAAAAAATCTCCAGTCAAACGAACAAAATTTGTTGGATTAAAAAGAAATATCAATCTAAATAACATAATAGAATAAAGGAGAATTGTTATGGCAAAAGTTGGCGTAATATTAGCAGGATGTGGATTTCAAGATGGAGCAGAAATTCATGAGTCTGTACTTACATTACTTGCATTGGATCGAGCAGGTGCAGACGTTCAAATCATGGCTCCAGATATGAATCAATTTCATGTGGTAAATCATTTGGATGGTACAGAAATGGATACTAGCCGGAATATTCTAATCGAAAGTGCACGGATTGCTCGCGGAAATATTGTAGATGTTGCTACAGTGTCAGGAGCTGAATTAGATGCACTTATTTTCCCTGGGGGGAATGGAATGGCAAAAAATATTTTTGATTATTTAATGTCAGGCTCAGAATGTGAGGTCATTCCAGATGTATACAATATAACGGCAGAAATGCTATTAGCAGGAAAACCAATAGGCGCTATTTGTATTGCCCCAGTTATGATGGCAAAAGTATTACAAAACTTGGGTAAAACAGGGCACTTAACAGGTGGGTGTAATGAAGGAATTAGCGGTGATATGGTTGATATGGGTGTAACTGCAGTCCAGGCTGGGCCTGGCGATATTGTAGTTGATGAAGAAAACAAAATAATATCAACACCAGCTTATGTTGAAGCAAGTTCAATCAAAGAAGCGGCTGAGGGAATCGAAAAATTGGTAACAAAAGTTTTAGAAATGATTTAGAAATTTTAGTCGAAAATTTGTTAAGAAATATCGATTATTGTTCCACGCGAACATCTATATCGCCAAGCCCAACAGATATATTTATATCAATTGTAGGTAAACTATAGTCCCAATGAACGGACTCAAAAGTGTTTTCGCTTTTTTTCAATAAATCTCTCACATCCACGGATGCAAGGAAAGAATGATCAGCTCTGAGTTTTATATTAGCATTTTTTGGTAAAACTAAATTCATAGACCCAAGCCCAACATTAATATCTAAATCAGCGTCTTGAGAAAATGATCCTGTCAAATCAATATCTGCATCTCCTAATCCCACATCAATTGAATAACCATTACTATTTAAATTTCCTAATCCATGTCCATTAAAATCGGCCATACCAATTTCAATGGACACTTTATCACATAGTTGATTATTAGGTTTTGAGATGAAAACATCCACTTCACTCATACCGCATTCAAGATCAAAGTCTGATAGAGATAGATGTGTTAAGTCGATTTCTGCTTCACCTAATCCAAATTCTAGTTTTAAATTTGTAGGTAGATTTGGCGGAAGTTGAAATTCCATTTCATTATGAATATCATCAAAATCAAAGTCCCACTTTGACAATGAAAAACCAACATCTACATCATCATGCTTAAAATCGAATTCAAAATCAAAAACTCCTTTATCCTCCGATCGCTCTAAGGATACATTGGGTTTACCTAATTTGAGTGAATAATATATGGAGCCATCTATTTGGTTAGGTTTATCATTTGCGGATAATGCTAATTCCCCTAATCCAAATGTAATCGTGGATTCAAGTATTTCAATATCATGCAAAGAATAGTGATAATAGTCCCGAATAGCTGTAGCATTATTTTGCCCAAAAGACATTATGATAAAAAGTGGAAGAATAATAAATCGTTTCATATTGATCTCAAAAGTTGAAATGCAGGCGCATAGTTGTTTCTAAATAATCAGACCCATCTAAAGGTTTTGCCACATTAAAGCCTATTCCTAGTCCATCATCTGATTCAGTCCCTATTCCCAAACCTACCGCAGAAATAAACTCATTTCTCCGATCTGATATTTGTTGAAAATCAATCATTTTATCAGAATCGAATGCTAGTCCTGAGTCAAAAAACACTTTGAATAATAAATCTCTGTCTGTGAAATCAGGCGTCATAACTAATTCTACATTCGTTTGTATCATATGGTCACCGGTCTGTGTCTTATAAGGGAAGGCAGATACGGAGCCCAATCCACCAACACCAAAATGCCTAAAGGAATGAAGGCGTCCATTTGAAAAACCAAGAAGTGTTTGATTCCTTATTACAAGTCCTGGTGAAAATTCCCAATTAAGTCGAGACATTACAAAAACTCTATCCCTATATGTATCAGTATCAACATTAATTTTATTATCTTGGTAAACACCATCCCCGTCATTTACAACTTGTTCTCCTTGTATTAAAAATTTGTATCCAGTTTTAAATGGGTGATGATTGTGCGATTGGTACGCAAGTGTAGCTTTATAAGTCCCAACTTTTTTTGATGATGGCACATAAGGGTTAAACCGCAAGGATCTGCCTTTTTCTGTTATGCTCCAAAGATTGTAGTCCACAAGAATTGAATCTTGTTTAACATCAGATGTAAAAACTTTGAATTTGACCTTATTAAAGTCTAACGCAAATCCAATTTCCCATCCTTCCTCATCCCATCGATCATAAAAATCGTGTCTTGCAACAATGCTTGCTAATGTATTTTCATTTTCAGGTAATCGATATTCATCATCTGATTTCGATTCTTTAAAAGCACTTCCATACAATATGAAAAACCGATTTTTAAAAAAAGATTTTTCAAATGTAATACGACCGGTAAAATCTTTTAAAGATGTACGATAAGCGGCAGATAGGCTTAATCGAAAAGGGGATTCATCACCATGATCAAAATCATTATTGAAAAATGTGAGCCGCGCCCCTTCATTTCTATTATAAACTAAAAAATCTTCTTTTGGATGAATCCAACCATTTCGTAACCATTCTGATTTATCTCTTAATTCAAAAAATGCATTTTTCCGAGTTTCGGCAGAATCTGTAAATGTTTCCCGGTAAACGAGACCTTCATTAAGATTTGCCTCAATAACTTTACCATGAACCGTAGCACCTTCATGTGTTTGAACAGTTCCACCTACGGCTACAATTTCACTATTAATAATTGCAGTCGATCCAATAGTAACATCGCCACCTATGACTGTAATTTTATTATTGGTTTGCCCATAAATAAATAAGTCTCCTCCCATTATACGAATTCGATCATTTATTACTGCTGTCGTATCAATCGTATAATCCGAGTAAAACTTCATTTCATTACGAATAAGTTTCTGCCTTTCTTCAACATCTAAAGATGCGGCAAAAGTCATTCCGGTAAAGGCTATGGATAAAACGATTAAATATCGATTATTGGTATGGATCATTTTCATTGTATTAGTCCTTACGAATTTTTATATCACCTGAATGATGAATGGTTATTTTGAAAGGATAAACCCCTTCCTGAATTTTTGTCGTAGCAATTATTTTTCCCTGTCTGTTGTTTTCATCTAAATAAAATTCCGCATCAATGGCGCTAGTAGCATTTTCTCCATTATGAATGACAGTAATATTTGCCGGAAAATGTTCAGGGATAGATGCATATATATCACCATAATAAGTAGTTAAATCCATTGAATGATCTTTTAATTGTGTATCATATATTTTTTCTATTGAAATATCTCCAGCATGGTTTACCGCCTTTATTGCACCAAAAATATATTCACCATGGATCGTTCCACCCTTTGTTGAACAATCCACATTTCCGTGTATTTTATCGAGTCCAATATCACCACCCAATGTAGAAGCAATGGCATTTCCAGAAAGATTTTTAATTGAAATATCACCCCCTGAAGTACTGACATCTGCATTTCCATTTATGTCAAGAATTTGGATATCTCCACCAGATGTTGATGCTAATAATTGTTGTCCATTAAATGACATAATTCCGATTGAACCGCCTCGCGTAGATACATCAGCATTCCCTTTAATATCCCATAATTCAATATCACCTCCAGCTGTTTCAGCAGAAAATTTTCCTTCAATATTTTTTATATCAATATCGCCTCCTTTTGATACAATACTGAATCGTCCTTTTCCATTTTCAAAATCAATATCACCCCCAAATGTTTCAAAAACACCTTTACCATTAATCTGGTTAAGGTCCATATCCCCACCACCTGTTTTAAGGTCTATTTCACCTTCTACATGATCAAGGGTAACATCACCGCCAAGAGAATGCATTATTACATTAGTCATGACTGGAATATCTATTTTTAAATTGTAGGAGATTCTACCAGAAACATCTTGTGGTCCATCGATTCGAATAACTTTTTTATCTTTATCATGTCGAACAAAAACGCGATGTAGGTTTATCATTTTTTTTGCACTTTGTTCTGTAAGGACTTTAATCGTGGTTTGTATATCGACACTAAGACTTGATCCTGGATGGCCATCAACGACCATGTCACCATTAAAGTTATTGACTATGAGAGTATAAGAGCCATCATCCAAAACATGTTCAAACGTGTATTGCTCTGTGGACCTATAACGACTTTTTCGTTCTTGTTCGAATGAATCAAAAATCTTTTGTGAATAAAGTAATGAGGAGAGAATAAATATGTGAATAATATATTTCATCAAATCTCCGGCTCTATTTTACCATTATTTAAATCTTCAAATTCCACCAACATGCTTTCTGCTCGCGATTGGATATAAGGATTTTCATCCATGATGCGAATGACTTGAAGAGCTGGAATCATATCTGGGGTAGGATGAGATTCTAAAATATCCATTGCGCTAAGCCGAACGGCAGAATTTTCATCTTCTAATATTGTTTTCACGCAGGCATCAATTAGCAATTTATCTGCAACATATGATTGAAGCATTTTGGTTGATTTTAATCGTACGCCTGGATTTGGGTCTGACAGCATAGATGAAATAAGAACATTACGACCTTTCTCATGGAGTTGAATATGCTCAAGAAGTTTGACTACTTTCAGGCGCTTCCCAGTATTTTGATCATTAAGGAGAAGGTAGAAAAGCATATTTTGAATTAATTCATCTTTTAGATTTCCGGAATATTCAATTTCGTTTGTTGAATGTAATGCAAGTTGGATTGGGTTTGATTCATCATTATTCAATTGAATATCAATATGTGTAAGTAATCCTTGGTCCATGAGTTGGATAATATCAACAGATTTTGAATTGTTATTTGATTTTGGAGCATTCAATGATTTCCCAATGAAAAATGCAATGATTATTAACGGTAGCATTACCCATGTTGGTTGTCGCATAGATGAAAATGATCTAAAAAATAGAGTTTCTGGTTTTTTGGATTTTTTATTTAGTTCAGAGTCGATTTTATTACGAAGGTCCATACGTTGAGATTGTAGTTGTTTTTGAGATATACCGGGAGTGAAAGAATGGTCTGTATTCTTTAAGGTTGATTCATATCCCAAAACCCACTTTTGTAATTCTTTATCAACGGCTAACTCTTTTTCAAATATAGCGTTGTCATTAGAGTCCAACACATTTAATACATATAAGGCAGCTTTTTCTTTTTTTGAAAATGTCATGAATTGCTCCTACTTATATTTATAGTCTTTTAAACCAGTTCGCATTTTTTCCATAGCACGAAAAAGATATTTCTTGATAGTGCCAGATGAAATATCCATAATGTCTGATATTTCGCGGATTTTTAACCCTTGAAAATGTTTCAATATAAATACCGTTTTTTGCTGTTTGGGAAGCGCTTTTAAGATGAGATTGATTTGATCTGATACATCGGTATCTTGTGGAGCATCAGCTGGAATAGAATCAATTGGATTATTGAATTCACCTAATGGTTCTTGAATCTTTATTTTTTCTTCTTTCCGCTGATTGCTTAAGAAAGAATTTACCATAATACGATAGAGCCAAGTATAAAATGAACTTTCCATGCGAAAAGACCCTATATACCTGTACGCTTTAAGAAACACTTCTTGGTATAAATCTTCTGCATCTTGTTGATGCCGAGTGAGTTGAAGGGCTAATGTCATCATTTTTTCATCATGGTATGCCACTAATGCGTGAAACGCTTCAGCATTTCCCGTCTTTGCATCGAGAATGAGATGTTGTACTTCTGGTTTCACAATAGGGCTGTTTTACTCACTTTGACAATTAAAACTAAAAAGGGTTGTCATAGAAATTTTAGGCATGTTTTAGTAGACTGGAATTTACACATATCAATATAAGCCAAATAATTTAGGAGAAACAAAAAAGCCCCTGAATGATTCAGAGGCTTTTCCATGTATTTAGAATTGGTGATTTATAGACCAGTTTCACCTACTGTTTTTTTCACAGCTTCAAGCGTATTGTTGAGTTCTGATTGTTCATTATCTGTTAAGGTGAATTCCAATACTTTTTCAACACCACCAGACCCAATGACACTTGGAACACCGATAAAGAATCCATCAACACCAAATTCGCCTTCACATAAAGATGCGGCGGGAATAACGCGTTTTTTATCTCGAAGATAAGATTCAGCCATTTCAATGGCAGATTGAGCGGGTGCATAAAAAGCAGATCCATTTCCAAATAATTTAACAATTTCACCGCCTGCTACACGAGTTCGATCTTCAATTTCTTTGAGTCTTTCTGGTGAAATTAAATCTGTAACTGGGACACCACCCACTGTGGCTAGTCGAGTAATTGGAACCATAGTATCACCATGGCCACCTAATACCATACAAGTCACATCTTGAACAGAGTACCCTGTCTCCATAGCAATGAAAGCGCGGAAGCGGCCACTGTCTAAAGCGCCAGCCATTCCAACCACTTTATTCTTATTAAACCCTGATACTTTATGGAACGCATAAACCATGGCATCCAATGGATTAGAAATCACAATCACGAAAGCATTTGGTGCATATTCCTTAACATTCGTTGCTACATCTTTCATGATTCCTAGATTAATTCCTAGAAGATCCTCCCGATCCATTCCTGGTTTTCTTGGTATACCAGCCGTAATAATAATTACATCTGAACCAGCAATATCGCTGTAATTGGAAGATCCGGTTATTGTTACATCGTGTCCATCATGAGGGCGCAATTGCATTAAATCAAGGGCTTTGCCTTTTACCATACCTTCTGCTTTTGGAATGTCAAAAATTACCACATCGCCTAATTCTTTTTGTGCGGCGAGAAGAGCAAGATTTCCACCAATTTGACCCCCGCCAATAAGTGCTATTTTTTTCTTAGCCATAATAATTCTCCTATAAGTTGTATTTGAAATTACAGAAAATAAGACATCATTGCCTTGTAATAAAAAACCCTTCGCTATTAAACGAAGGGTTTTTTAATTAGGTTAAAAACAGTTGGTAATTAATTAGGTGTAAGGACACTCACAATTTTGCGATCACGTCCTTTTTTCCCAAACTTGACTATTCCATCAGCTATAGCAAAAAGGCTATCATCGTTTGCCCTTTTTACATTTGCACCAGGATGAATTTTGGTACCACGCTGTTTAAGAATAATACCACCTGCTAAGATAGACTGACCATCTGACACTTTAACTCCAAGGCGCTGCGCATTGGAATCGCGACCATTTCTTGAACTACCTTGTCCTTTCTTATGAGCCATACTTAAGCCTCTTTCTTTTCTTTAGCTGATTTAGGATCTGCTTTTTTTGCAGGTGCCTTTTTCTTCGCAGCCGCTTTTAATTGAATTTTATTTATTTCTACTTCGGTAAAATGTTGTCTGTGCCCATTTTTTCTTTGGTACCCTTTACGACGTTTCTTTTTATAGATAAGAACTTTTCGTTCTCGTCCATGTTCGACGACGGTTCCTGTAACTGTTGCCTTGGCAACTGTAGGGGAGCCAACCTTTGTGGCCTTCCCATCATTAAAAAGAAGCACTTCATCAAAGGTGACTTTATCACCAGTCTCATGATCCATTTTTGGGATACGAAGCTTACGGCCTTCCACCGCTTTGAATTGTTTACCTAATATATTTACGATAGCATACATGTTTTTTCTCTCCATAAAGCCGGCGAAGTTACGCGGAAGCTTGGTCCTTTTCAAGTCCTAGTTCATTTGTAACATCGGTATTATCTTTTACTCTAAAAAACCTAAATTCATCCAAAAATATATCATGGTTTTCTTCGATTTTTAGATGAACAAAATTTTGCCACATAAGTCCACGTAAAATATGTTTTTTCTCTTTTGTCATATAGTGGGCATTATCTGGGTGTAACTCTAGCCTTAAGCGTAAATCGCGATGTTTTGATTTGTATCGTCTAAGCCAATGATCGATTCGTGTAATTAGTGTTTCTCTTGATACAATACGTCCTGCCCCATGACATGTAGGACATTCATCGCTCATTGAGTCAATTAAACTTAAACGAATTCGTTGGCGGGTCATTTCTAACAATCCGAATTCTGTAATAGGCGCAACTGCTACTTTTGCCCGATCTTTTCTAAGTTCTTTCCGAAGTTCATGATATACTTTTTTACGGTTTTCTTCTTTTTTCATGTCAATGAAATCAATAACAATTAAACCGGATAAATCTCTTAATCTTAAGGAGCGAGCCACTTCTCGAGCTGCTTCTAAATTTATTTTTAAAGAATTATCTTCATGGAGTTTTTTTCCCACAAATCGTCCACTATTTACGTCCACTACAACCATAGCTTCTGTTTTTTCAATAATGAGATATGCTCCACTCTTAAGCCAGACTTTTGGGCGAAGGAGTTTTTCGATTTCATTCTCAATCCCAAAACTTTCAAATAATGGTACTTTAAGTTTATAATATTCTAATCGGTCACATAATCCAGGTGATGTTTCTTCTAAATAACGCTGTGTTTTTCGATATAACTTTTTGGAATCAATGATAATTTTAGCTACATCGGGTGTAAGTAAATCTCGGACCACGCTAGATGCAGTTTCTAAATCCTCATAAACAATTATGGGAGCTTGACCGCGATCTCCTTTTTGTTCCATTTTTTCCCAATTTTGAATAAGCATATTAAAATCGTTTGTAATATGTTCTTCACTTTTACCTTCAGCCACAGTACGTATAATAATACCCACATCTTTTTTCCGGAGTGATTGAGCTATTTTTTTAAGTCGCCGCCTTTCGTATTTATCCCATATTTTTTTTGAAATACCAATATAATTGGCTCCAGGGACGAGGACAAGTAAACGACCAGGCAATGCCACTTCAGTCGTCACGCGTGGGCCTTTGCCAGCAAACGGTTCTTTTATGACTTGTACATAAATGTCCTGCCCAGTTCTTAAATCAACTGAAATATTATCAGATTGATGATTCTTTTTTCGATTATTTCGGCTACGATCTACATCTGCTAAATAATCATTATTTTCTATTTCAGAAAAGGGGAGGAATGCATTTAAATCATAACCAATATCTACAAAAGCAGCTTGCATGCCAGGGAGGACATTTTCCACTTTCCCTTTATAGATGTTTCCCACCATTCTCTGTTTATCTTCTTGTTCAATATAAACTTCAACGAGTTGGTTATCTTCTTGGATTGCAATCCGAGTATCTCCCAAACTCTCATTTATAAACACTTCTTTCTTCATGTGTATACCTATATACTAACCTGTGCAGGATATCCTAATTTTCATGTATGATATACACGGGTTGGACACTCCAGCAACAGAATGTTAATTACTCTATGTTATGTGAGGGGAATGAAGGAAGGAAATCGAATCACAGGCCCGATTGCGGGCGATAAAAAAAGTATCTGTACCGTCAAAAAAAATTGAAACTTTAACGTCCTTCTAAACCCATCAACATGAGAAGATACACGTTTTTCTTCATAAATCACAATAAATACATTTATTTTACAATACCTTTTCCTTGAACAAAGACTTTCAGTGAAGTAATATTCCCCGTCGTGATTTGAGCCGTATTGCTGCGACAGATAAATAATAGCTAAAAAGGTTGTGCAGCCGGCTCTACAAGCCGGCTTTTTTTATGCAAAATATTAAAGAAATATTAAAAGAGCGAATTTTAGTAATGGATGGAGCTATGGGCACCCAAATCCAATCGTTCCGCCTTGATGAAAAAGATTTTCGAGGTGATTTATTTAAAAATTATCCTAAACCATTAAAGGGTAATAATGATTTATTATCTATTACTCAACCTCACATTATTTCTGAAATTCATGGAAAATATCTAGCCGCTGGAGCAGATATCATTGAAACGAATACTTTTAATGCAAATGCCATTAGTATGGCAGATTATGATATGGAAGATTGGGTTTATCGATTAAATGTTGCATCTGCAAAAATCGCCAAACAAATTGCAATTGAATATTCAAAAAAGACACCAAATTTTCCTCGATTTGTTTGTGGATCCATTGGGCCAACAGCTAAGGCTGCTACTCTTAGCCCAGATGTTAATAAACCAGAATTTCGTAATGTAACTTTTGATGAATTAGTTGAAGCCTATAGTGAGCAGGTAAATGGACTATTGGATGGCGGTGTTGATATTCTTCTCATTGAAACAGTATTTGATACACTTAATTGTAAAGCTGCTCTATTTGCAGTAAATACCATATTGGAAGAAAGAGGCATCTCTACACCTATAATGGTTTCTGGAACTATTGTTGATGCAAGCGGAAGAACGTTATCGGGCCAAACAGTCGATGCTTTTTGGTCATCTATTCGCCATGGAAATTTAGTAGCAGTTGGATTGAATTGTGCGTTAGGAGCAGAAGAAATTCGCCCCCATTTAGATGCACTATCTCAATTAGCTGATATTCCAACATTTGTTTACCCAAATGCAGGATTACCAAATGAATTAGGCGGATATGATGAAACACCAGGATCGATGGCCGCATTTATTCAAGAATTTGCAGAGTCAGGAATGGTAAATATGGTTGGTGGTTGTTGTGGCACATCCCCAGAACATATTGTTGCCATGAAAAAAGTTGTAAAAAATATTTCACCTCGAATTATATCAACAAAGCCAAAGTATACCCAATTAAGCGGCTTAGAACCTTTTACTTTTTTCCCTAATAGTAATTTTGTAAACGTGGGTGAAAGAACAAATGTGGCGGGTTCAGCAAAATTTAAACGTCTCATTTTGACTGAAGAATATGAAGAAGCATTATCGGTTGCCAAGCAACAAATCGAAAATGGAGCGCAAATTATTGATATTAATATGGATGAAGGGTTGTTGGATTCGGAAAATGCAATGGGAAAATTCTTGCGCATGATTGCTTCTGAACCTGATATTGCTCGAGTTCCAGTCATGATTGATTCATCTAAATGGAATGTAATAGAAACTGGTTTAAAAAATCTTCAAGGAAAAGGAATTGTGAATTCAATTTCATTGAAAGATGGAGAAGATTTATTTATTGATCGCGCTAAACTCATTAAAAAATATGGCGCAGCAGTCATTGTGATGGCTTTTGATGAAGAAGGTCAAGCTGATTCTTATCAATCAAAAGTGAATATTTGCACACGAGCTTATGGATTACTTGTGAATAAAGTTGGTTTTCCGCCTGAAGATATTATTTTTGATCCAAATATTTTTGCAGTTGCGACTGGAATTGAAGAGCATAATAACTATGCAAATGATTTTATAAATGCAACCAAAACAATTAAGGAAACGCTCCCAGGAGTTCATATTAGTGGCGGTGTTAGTAATCTATCTTTTTCTTTTCGTGGTAATAATGGAATTCGTGAAGCAATGCATTCCTGCTTTTTATATCATGCTATTAAAGCAGGGATGGATTTGGGTATTGTAAATGCAGGTCAATTAGCTATTTATTCTGACTTAGATGAAAAAGTTAGAAATAGAGTTGAAGATGTGTTATTTAATAGACGACATGACGCAACTGATCGTCTATTAGATATTGCAGATTCTGTTGTTGGAACAAAAAAGAAAAGTGGCATTGATTTATCTTGGAGAGAAAAACCAGTAAAAGACAGACTGATTCATGCTTTAGTAGAAGGAATAACTGATTTCATCGATATAGATACAGAAGAAGCAAGAAAAAGTGCACATCAACCTTTGGATGTGATTGAAGGTCCATTGATGGATGGAATGTCTGTTGTGGGTGATTTATTTGGCGACGGGAAAATGTTTTTACCACAAGTCATTAAATCAGCAAGAGTCATGAAAAAAGCAGTCGCTATATTAGAACCATATATTGAACAAGAAAAATTTGGAAGCCAAGCAAAAGGAATAATAGTTATGGCAACGGTCAAAGGGGATGTTCATGATATAGGCAAAAATATTGTTGGTGTTGTCCTTGGATGTAATGGATACCGTATCCATGATTTGGGTGTAATGATTCCTGCAAATCAAATACTTAAAGAAGCAAAAAAATTAAATGCAAATATTATTGGCTTATCTGGACTCATTACGCCGAGTTTGGATGAAATGGTTCATGTGGCATCAGAAATGGAAAGAGAAAAAATGGATATTCCATTATTAATTGGCGGAGCAACAACCAGTAAAAAGCATACTTCAATTAAAATAGATGGAGAGTATTCTGGCCCAGCTATTTATATAAAGGATGCCTCTAGAGCGGTAGGAGTTGTACAAATATTATTATCAAAAGATAAAAAGAAAAAATTTATTCAGTCCATTTCAGATGAATATAAATCTATTAGAGAAAAAAACTCCACTCAACGCAAAAACCTTTTATCGATTGAAGAAGCCCGAAAAAGAAAATATTTGATTGATTGGAAATCATTTAAGCCATCTGTACCTAAACATAAAGGAATTCAGATTTTTGAAGATTTCCCACTGAATGATTTAGTTCCATTTATTGATTGGTCACCTTTTTTCTCAACGTGGGAATTAAAAGGAAAATATCCGAGAATTTTAAGTGATAAGAAAGTAGGTATTGAAGCAAATAAATTATTTAATGATGCCCAATCCTTGCTTGATAATATTATTCAAAACAAGCAATTAACGGCAAAAGGATTATTTGGGATCTTCCCGGCGGAGTCTGTGAATGAAGATGTTATAGTAAACCATCAAAATCATAAAACAACATTTTCTTTTCATAGACAACTTTTTGATAAAGGAGCAGATAGACCCAACCGATGTTTATCTGACTTCATTTGCCCAGAAACCGAAAGTAAGAAAGATTGGTTAGGTGTTTTTGCAGTTACAGCGGGGCATGGATTAGAATCGCTCGTTTCTGATTTTAAAGCGCAAAATGATGACTATAATGCAATATTAGCCCAATCGTTAGCTGATCGGTTAGCAGAAGCATTTGCTGAACATTTACATTATAAAGTTAGGAATGAATATTGGGGATATTCACCTGATGAATCATTCAATAATGAAAAAATAATTTTGGAACAATATCAGGGGATACGTCCAGCGCCGGGGTATCCAGCTTGTCCAGATCATGGTGAAAAAGATAAAATTTGGTCATTGTTGGATGTGGAAAAAAAGATTGGAATTTCTTTAACCGAATCTGGAGCAATGTTACCAGCAGCTTCAGTAAGTGGATGGTACTTTTCTCACCCAGAATCACTTTATTTTGGCGTGGGACAAACAGGATAAATTGCTTATTTTGGTATTGGAAAAAAACGTATGAAAATTCTCAAATTTGGCGGATCATCCATAAAAACATCAGAAAGAATAGACCATGTTGTTCATCTTATTGGTAAAGAGCACCCATGTGGTGTTGTTGTTTCTGCCTTTGGTGGAATAACTGATCAATTGATAGATCTTATCAATCTTGCAGAAAGTGGTTTAGATTATAATAAACCATTCAACACTCTGATTAATAGACATTTGGACATGGTAATTAGTCTACAGCTTTCGACAAATCTAGATTTCATAAAAAGAACTATCCAAACTATCGGAGATGAATTACAACAAGCATTAAACCTTATTTCTGAAAAAAAACAAAGGACTCCCAAATTAAAAGATGTTGTTCTAAGTGTGGGTGAACAGTTATCAGCAATCATTATTAATGAAGCGTGTATTGAGCGTGGATTAAATACGAATTACTTAGACGCAAGAAAAGTCATTTTAACCGATGACCATTTTGGCAACGCTTTCGTCCACTATCAAGAGTCGTATAATAATATTCGGAATGAATGGACAGATAAATCTAAAACTCGAATTATTACAGGGTTTATTGGCGCAACCGAATCGGGTGAAACCACCACATTTGGACGTAGTGGTTCAGATTATACAGCTGCCATTTTTGGGGCGGCACTCAATGTAGAAGAAGTAGAAATATGGACCGATGTAAATGGGATTTTATCTGCAGATCCAAATGTGGTTTCCGATGCTAAAACAATTTCTCATATTACGTATGAAGAAGCGATGGAATTAGCTCATGCGGGTGCTAAAGTGATTTTCCCACCCACTATGATTCCAGCTTTATATAAATCCATTCCGATTCGGATAAAAAACACGTTTGAACCAGAAAATTCAGGAACAGTTATAACACAAAATCGGGAATTGAATAATCAGTTTGCGGTTGGTATTTCATCTTTATACAATATATCTCTCATACGATTTCAAGGTGCAGGTATGGTAGGGCGGTATGGGGTCATTGGCCGTGTATTCGAAGCATTAGCTAAAAAGAAAATTAATATAATTCTCGTATCTCAAGTTTTTAGTGAACACTCGATTTGTTTTGCCATCCAACCAAAAGAAGTGGGTTTAGCAGAAACATTATTAAAGGAAGAATTTACTTTTGAACTCGAAAATAGGTTTATTGATTCAATAAAAATAGAACATGATTTATCTCTTATTGCCGTTGTTGGGGAAGGGATGCGCCATACACCAGGAATTTCAGGAAAATTATTTAGTGTTTTAGGTGACCAAAATGTGAATTTAATTGCCATTGCTCAAGGATCATCCGAAAGAAATATTTCCTTTATTATAAAAAATGATGAAGTGAAATCAGCAATTCGCTCCTTGCATAATTATATTTTTTTAGACCATGATAAAATAAATGTTTTTATAGCTGGCATTGGTTTAGTTGGATCTGATTTAATTCGACTAATACAAGATCAACCATCCATACAAATTTGCGGAATTATGAATAGTCGTAAAATGATTTTAAGGCAAAATGGAATTGAACCAAGTAATTATTTAGATGATATTGCGAATGGAGATGAAGCAGATCTTGATGTATTTATATCAGCTGCAG
>CAZGFQ010000020.1:0-14440 GCA_964525185.1 uncultured bacterium | reverse complement strand
ACATTATTGAATACAGGTGATACTGTTAAAAAGATTGAAGGCATTATGTCGGGAACTTTGAGTTATTTATTTAGTCAGTTCGATGGGTCTATTCCCTTTAGTGAACTTGTAAAAAGTGCACGTGAAAGTGGATATACTGAACCAGATCCAAGGGATGATTTAAATGGAATGGATGTAGGAAGAAAAATTCTTATCCTCGCAAGAGAAACAGGGGCGCAGTTGGACATAGATGATGTTTCTATACATAATCTTATACCGAATGATTTAGACCCCGCTTTATCAATCGAAGAATTTCTGAATCAATTATCTCATTATGATGATCAATTTTTAAAAACGTATACAGCTGCGAAAAATGAAAATAAAGTATTGCGATATATTGCATCATGGGATGGGCAAAAAGCGGTAGTTGAACTGAAAGCTATTAGTGAAGACAATCCATTTTATCATCAAAATGGACGAGAAAATTTCATCGTATTTACAACAAAAAGATATAAAGATACCCCAATGATAATTAAAGGGCATGGTGCCGGAGCGGAAGTCACAGCTGCAGGAGTATTAGGAGATATTTTAAAATGTCAGTAGGAAAAAATATTAAAGTCAGTGTTTTGGGTGCCACCGGAATGGTAGGACAAAATTGTTTACGATTATTAGAAAATCATCCATGGTTTCAAGTGGTAGATGTGGCTGCTTCTGAGCGATCATCTGGCAAAATATACAAGGATGCTGTAGAAGGTAAATGGCATATGAATTCAGAAATCCCTGAAACAGTTTCCAATTTACCCGTTAGAAATGTGCATGATTTTGATTCAATCACCGATGATGTAACATGTGTGTTTTCTGCTTTAGACCTATATGGAAAACAAGATACACGCGATTTTGAATTTGAGTATGCCGAACATGGGTATGCGGTTATTTCAACAAGCTCCGCAAACCGTCAAACAATGGATGTGCCCATGATTATACCTGAGATTAATGCAAGCCATTCAGATGTAATTCCAATTCAACAAAAAAACCGCAATTTGCCCGCTTCTGGTTTTGTTGCAGTAAAACCCAATTGCTCTATCCAATCTTATATTGTTGTGTTGGAAGCATTGAAACAAGCTGGCTATAAAGTGGATCGAGCACAGGTGACCACATTACAAGCATTATCTGGTGCCGGATATAAAGCATTAACGAATTCAGATTTAAAAGAAAATGTCGTCCCGTATATTGGCGGGGAAGAAGAAAAGACTGAAAAAGAACCGTTAAAAATATTTGGTAAAGTTACGGATGAAGGTATTATTCAATCCGCAGAATTGAATGTAAATGCGGTTTGTACACGCGTTCCGGTAATAGATGGGCATACAGCCGTTGTGCATCTAGGTTTTTCAGATAAAATACCATCATTAGATGAATTTAAATCTATTTTATCATCCTTTACAGCTGAGCCGCAATCATTGAATTTACCATCCGCACCAAACCCACCCATTTTGGTTATAGATGATATTGATCGTCCTCAACCAAAATTAGATCGAGATACTGGAAAAGGAATGGCTGTTACTGTGGGACGAATTGCTGAAGACACATTTTTTGATATAAGATTTATTGGATTATCTCATAATACGGTTCGAGGGGCATCAGGCGGTGCAATATTAGTTGCTGAATTATTGGCAGAGAAGGGATATATATCATGAGCAAATCGATTCGAGTTAAAGGCAATGCATCTGTTGCCAATGTATCTTGTGGATTCGATTGTATCGGATATGCTATTTCTGAACCTGCTGATATTATTACTATAATGATGAAAGAGACACCAGGCGTTGAAATTACAATGTCCGGATTTGGCTCTGATTCTATATCGTGCGATCCTGAAAAAAATACAGGCGGTAAAGCAATTCTTTCAATACTCGATGCAATAAAAAGTAACCAAGGATTCAAACTTCTTATAGAAAAAGGTATTCCGCCAGGAAGTGGCATTGGTTCAAGTTCAGCAAGTGCGGCAGCGGCCGTATTTGGAGCGAATAAATTATTAGGCAACCCATTGACATTGGATGAACTATTAATCCACGGTATGGCTGGAGAAGCTGTTGCGTCTGGTGGGTTTCATGCAGATAATATTGCTCCTGCTCTTTTTGGGGGCATTATTTTAGTTCGGAGTTACGATCCGTTAGACATTTTGAATTTACCTGTGCCAGAAAATTTATTTAGCACGGCTGTATTGCCAGATATGACAATCAATACCATGGAAGCGCGAAAAATCCTACCTGAAATGATTCCACTGAATAATGCCGTAGAACAGGCAGGTAATTTATCTGGATTTACTTTAGGACTTCATGAGTCTGACTTTGATTTATTGGGACGATCTATGGTTGATCATTTTGCTGAACCACATAGAGCTAAACTTATTCCCGGCTATGAAGAAGTAAGGGGCGCTGCCCTAGAAACTGGTGCCATTGGGTGTGGTATTTCAGGTTCAGGGCCATCGGTGTTTGCATTATCAGATTCATATGAAAAAGCAAAAATGATTGGTGATGCTATGGTTAGAGAATTCAAAACGGCCGGATTGTCAAGTCAAGCTTATAGTTCTCTTATCCATGCAAAACCTCCAGAAATATTAGGATAATAAGTGCAATATTATAGTACAAACAATAATTCAAGATTGGTGGGGTTCAGAGATGCCCTGTTTCAGGGATTGGCGCCGGACGGTGGCCTGTATCTCCCTGAAAATATTCCTAATCTTTGGAATAATGTAAAATATAAAGATGTATCATATCCTGAATTAGCATTTGAAATATTACACCCTTATGTTGATGGGGAAATTTCAAATTCTTCTTTAGAAGATATTTGCCATAAAGCATTTTCTTTTAGTGTGCCTGTAAATGAAATAAAAAAGGACCACTATATTTTAGAATTATTCCATGGGCCTACTTTGGCATTCAAAGATTTCGCTGCCCGCTTTATGGCAAGATCAATGGAATATTTTTTAAATAATAATTCCAAAGAATTAACGGTACTTGTGGCTACATCGGGTGACACAGGAAGTGCTGTTGCAAGCGGTTTTCATAATGTGGAGGGTATTCGTGTTGTTATTTTATACCCAAAAGGTCGCGTATCACCAATTCAGGAAAGTCAATTAACGTCGCTTGGCGGCAATATAACAGCTCTAGAGATTGATGGAAGTTTTGATGATTGTCAATTAATGGTTAAAACAGCATTTCAAGATAAAGAATTGAATGAATCAAAAAGTTTAAGTTCTGCTAACTCCATAAATATTGCTCGCCTACTTCCCCAAAGTGTGTATTACTTTTGGGTACATAAACAAATATCTCAAGATGAACCCATTATAATTAGTGTACCATCTGGAAATTTTGGGAATCTAACAGGAGGCTTGTTAGCAAAAAAGATGGGACTACCGGTAGAAAAATTTATTGCATCTACTAACAGAAATGATGTTGTGCCCAAGTATTTAGATTCAGGAAAATTTGAACCTAGGTCATCTATTCATACAATTTCAAATGCAATGGATGTGGGTGACCCGAGTAACCTATCTCGAATCCAAAAATTGTATAATTATGATTTGAATAAAATAAGAAATGATATTGTGGGTTATACTTATTCAGATGATGAAACGATTGATTCAATTTCAAAAACTTTTTCAAATAATCACATAATTTTAGATCCACATACAGCAGTAGGATATGCTGGATTATTAGAATACAAAAAAGAATTTAAGAGCGATGCTCCAGGCGTTGTACTATCAACAGCGCATCCAGCAAAATTTATTGAAAGCGTTGAACCCGCTATCGGAGAAAAAATTCATATCCCTAATCGATTACAGCATTTTATGGGAAGAGAAATGCTTAAGATAGAAATGTCAAATCGAATGTCGGATCTTAAAGAATTTTTACTCACTGCTTAAGAAATAAGAGGTAACAATCATGAAGAGAGATACACTAATTGTTAGGGGAAAAGTACAGCCAGACCCCACAACAGGGGCTATTATTCCACCCATTTATCAAACAGCTACTTATGCCTTGGAGGAAGTAGGAAAAGATAGAGGATTTGATTATACGCGATCTGCTAATCCTACAAGACAAACATTGGAAGAATATTTAGCATTAATTGAAGGTGGGAAATTTGGTGTTGCCTTTTCAAGTGGTATGGCTACCGTGGACAGTTGCTTAAAATTGTTGAAATCTGGAGATCATATTATTTGTTCCGATGATGTTTATGGAGGTGTATCTCGTCATTTTAACCAAATCCTAAATAACTATAATCTAGAATTCACATATGTGGATTCGCAAAATACAGCCAACATTGAAGCAGCCATTCAGTCAAATACAAAAATGATCTGGATTGAAACGCCCACAAATCCACTTTTAAAAATCACAGATTTGGAAGCTGTTGGTAAAATTGCAAAGTCTCATAATATTCTATTTGGAGTGGATTCCACTTTTGCTACACCGGTATTTTTACGACCGTTAGACTTTGGTGCAGATTTGGTCATGCATAGTACAACGAAATATTTAAGCGGCCACAATCAACTTATAGGTGGAGCGGTTATTACAAACAGGGAAGATTTATTTGATTCATTAAAATTTATTCAAAAAACGGTTGGTGCTGTTCCAGGCCCATTTGACTGTTGGCTCACACTCCTTGGGTTAAAAACTCTGGATTTAAGAATGAATAAACATAATGAAAATGGGCTTGAGATTGCCACATATCTTGAATCGCATCCAAAGGTAAAACGAGTTATATATCCTGGGCTAGAATCTCACACAATGCATCATATAGCAAAGGAACAAATGTCAGGTTTTTCTGGAATGATTTCTTTTGAACTTAAGGGTGGCTTAGAATCAGGGAAAGCATTAATGAATCATGTAGAATTATGTTTACTTGCAGAAAGTCTTGGAGCTGTTGAATCCATGATAACGCATCCAGCAACAATGACACATGTAGATGTACCCAAAGAAGAGCGTATTGCCCGTGGATTTTCTGATGGATTGGTTCGCCTATCTGTTGGAATTGAAAATGTAACAGATATTATTTCAGATTTAGAACAAGCGTTAAGGAAGGCATAACACAATGGCGCAAGGACCTTTAGTGAATAGGGAAAAATTTCATGATTCATGCGGAACGGGGTTTATTGTAACTCTAAACGGAAGAGCTGATAAACGTATTTTACCATCAGCCCTTCAAGGACTAAAAAGATTATCCCATAGAGGCGCCATATCTGCGGATGGGAAAACAGGTGATGGTTCCGGAATTTTAACGAATATTCCATCTAAGTTTTTTAAAAATATATTAGAAACTGAATTCGATTATAAATTACCAAAATCAACAAAATTAGCAATTGGAATGGTTTTCACTTATGGGCGAGAAAAGAAATGGCTAGAAAAAACAGTTAAAGATAAAACGAAAGATTTAGGCATATCTTTAATAGGGATTAGAATCGTTCCTACAGATTTAAATCATCTAGGGGAAATAGCTAAAAAATCAAAACCAATCATTTTTCAATATTTATTTTCAGTAAAGTCATCTCGTAGTGAAAAAAACATTGAATCCAAACTTTATCTATTAAGAAAATTAATAGAGGGTGAAATCATTTCTCGAAAAAAGAAAAGCTATTTTTGTTCGTTATCTTCAAAAACAATTGTGTATAAGGGTTTAATGTCTTCGGATGAGTTAGATAAATTTTATCCAGACCTCCGCCATCCAAATTTTGTTGTTAAAATGGCAATGTTTCATGAACGATTTTCCACTAACACTGAGTCCACATGGGAAATGGCACAACCTTTTAGAATGATTGCGCATAATGGTGAATTTAATACTATCAAAGGAAATCGCTTATGGATGGAAGCTCGGGAGAATGAATTAAAATCAAAATATTGGGGCAATCAATTAAAATCATTGTTTCCGATTGTTAATTCTAAAGGAAGCGACTCTCAGAGTTTTGATCAAGCTATTGAATTTTTAACGCGAAGTAGTCGAAAACTTTTTCATAGTTTATTAATGCTCATACCAGACCCACATTTTTATAATAAAAAAATGAAAAAAACATTAAGAGATTTTTATATTTATCATGAAAATATTATGGAACCTTGGGATGGCCCAGCCGCTATTGTATTTACAGATGGGGATATTGTTGGTGCCAAAATGGATAGAAATGGGTTAAGACCGTTACGTTATTCCATTACAAAAAGTGGTTTGGTTGTTATGGCGTCTGAAGCGGGCATTATTGATATTGATGAAAAAGATTTATTAGTTCATCATCATATGGCATCTAGTGAAATATTTGGTGTATCTATTTCTGAGAAAAAAGTATTAAAAAATCATGAAATAAAAACAGATTTAGCCACACGTCGTCCCTATTCCAAGTTAGTAAATAAAAACCTGATTACCTTAAATCGAGAAACGGATGAAAAGGAATTTGGCCAATTTCATCTTCCAAAAAGTGGATTTGATCAAAGACTTCGGGTTGCCCTTGGGTGGTCAAAAGAAGATTTGACGCGATTTTTAATACCTATGGCTACGAGTGCCCGAGAGCCAATTGGCTCAATGGGAGATGATACTCCATTGCCAATGATGTCAGAAACAGGTCGACGGTTTTATGATCATTTTAAACAAATGTTTGCCCAAGTGACAAATCCACCAATTGATCCTATTCGTGAACAAAAAGTCATGGCATTATTTAATTATATTGGGAGTGAAGAAAATTTATTAAATAAAAATCCGCGATTTATAGGCGCAATGAGAACACTTAGCCCAGTTTTATCTCCTTCTGATTGTGATAGACTTTCAAGTTATCAAAATGATTTTCCCCAAGAAAAAATATTTTGCCACTATAAGATTGGCAGCAATTTAGAAGGGCGATTAAAACGAATCAGAAATAAATGTTTACAGGCAGTGAATAATGGCGCAAAAATGATTATTCTTAGTGATGAAAATTTAAAAAAGCATTTATTACCGATTCCAATGCCTATTGTAGTTTCAAATGTTCATCATTTTTTAGTTGAAAAGAAAGTTCGGAGTAAAGTTTCAATCATTTGCTATACGGGAGATGTGGTGGAAGATCATCATATTGCTGTTTTAGTCGGATTAGGAGCAAGCGCAATTTATCCTTACATGGCATATGAATTAATTCGTGAACACTTTCGGGAAGTAGATTGGGTTGAACATTTATCAAATTACCGATATGCTCTTGAAAAAGGATTATTAAAAATAATGTCCAAAATGGGTATCTCTACCATTAGCAGCTATCAAGGTAGTATGTTATTTAATATTGTAGGTTTAAATGAAGATGTAGCCAAAAAGTATTTTCCATCATTAGAGAGTCATTTGGGTGGCCATACTTTTAACGATATTCATTCTATTTTGTTAAATAGAAATAATAAAGCGTTTGATTCAATTGAACCATCGTTTGTAGAAAAAGGATTGTTTCGATTTAGAAAGAATGGAGAATTGCATGGATTTGCCCCAAAGCATTTTAAATGGATTCATCAAGCGATTCGTCAGAAAAATATAAAAATGTCAGATGATGGTAATCCAGTTTATATCCGCGATTTATTTGAAGTAAAGTCTAAAAGAAATTCTATTGATTACGATCAAGTAGAATCCATTGAAAATATTTTAAGACGATTTGGGTCTGGCGCCATTTCATTTGGTGCTATTTCAGATGAATCACATAGAGAATTAGCACGTGGAATGTATCTTGTAGGAGGTCGGAGCAACACGGGCGAAGGTGGCGAAATGGTTGATAGGTATAGTTTGACCAACCCTGACAAGAGTACAAATTCTTTTGTCAAACAAGTTGCCAGTGGACGTTTTGGTGTATCATCAGAATATTTATCGGCTGGACAAGAAATCCAAATCAAAATGGCGCAAGGCGCTAAACCGGGCGAAGGAGGACAGCTTCCGGGCCATAAAGTTTCATTACAAATTGCAAATGCGCGATTTGCGACTCCAGGCATTCCTTTAATATCGCCACCACCCCATCATGATATTTATAGTATTGAAGATATCAAACAATTAATCCATGATTTAAAGGAAGTGAATCCACGCGCTAAAATATCTGTAAAACTCGTATCTCAACCTGGAATTGGAGTCATTGCATCTGGCGCTGTCAAAGCTGGCGCAGATATTGTTCTTGTTTCTGGAGGCGATGGTGGAACGGGCGCGAGTCCATTAACATCATTAGTGCATACAGGATTTCCATGGGAATATGGTTTGGCAGAAGTACACCAAACATTGTGCGATAATCAATTAAGAGACCAAGCCATTCTTCGAGTTGATGGCGGATTAAAAACAGGAAAAGATATTATTACGGCAGCACTATTGGGAGCAGAAGAATATGATTTTGGAACATCTTTACTTGTAGCGCTTGGATGTGTCATGGCGAGACAATGTCATCTTAATACGTGCCCAGCAGGAATTGCAACTCAGGATGAAGCTTATTTGAAAAAATTCAAAGGAAAAGCAGAACATGTTCAAATCTATTTAAATCATGTGGCGAAAGATATTCAAAATCAATTAAGTCAATTAGGGTTTACTAAAATCCAATCGCTGATAGGTCGTACAGATTTATTGTTCATAGATAAAGATTATAGAAAGTATATAAAAAATCGCGGGATTGATTTATCAAAAATATTGAATAAAAGAAATAAAAGTGGGCTACCGCTAAAGAGCGAAAAGAAAATCCACTTTATTGAAAGTCAGCATAAAAAATCGATTGATGAAACAATTCTTGATGAAGCTCGCCCATCCTTATTAACGCACGGGCATGCAGTTATTAGTAGACATATTCAAAATAAAGACAGATCGGTGGGAACGCGTTTATCTGGTGAAATAACTTTTATTCATGGTAGAAGTGGATTTAAAGGAGAAGTGCAATGTTTAATGTCTGGCGTTGGTGGCCAAAGTTTTGGCGCATTTTTAACGGATGGTGTAGAGCTGAGATTAAAGGGCGTTGCCAATGATTTTGTGGGGAAAGGTATGTCTGGCGGACGAATAACCATTCGAATGCCAAAAGAAGTTCGATTAAGGAAAAAAGAATTTACTGTAATGGGGAATGTGGCTTTATATGGTGCAACAGGCGGATCGTTATATGTATCCGGTAGATGTGGGGAGCGTTTTGCCGTGAGAAATAGTGGCGCATCAGCCGTCGTAGAAGGAATCGGGAACCATGGATGTGAATATATGACACGGGGAAACATCATAGTTTTAGGTGATATTGGTATCAATTTTGGCGCAGGCATGACAGGCGGTCTTGCTTTTATTTATACAAAAAGAAAATCACTTACATCGTCCTTAAATATTGATTTTGTTTCAGATGATTCATTAAATGTAAATGATGAAAGAATGGTAAAACGATTAATTAGAAATCATGATTATCATACTCGCTCACCCATAGCTAAAAAAATATTGAAGAATTGGGCAGAAGAAAAAAATAACTTTCGTAAAATAATACCCCACTCTTCGGGAAATATTGATTTTGAGAAAATATATAATGAAAAAATAAAAGATCGATTAGGAATTTATTTAAATGAATAAACAAACTGAATCATCAGCGATTGATAAACATATTATAGCCATTGGCGGAGGTGGTTTTGGGCGAAATCCAAACCATCGAAAAATTGAACAATATATTTTAGACTTAACTGAAAAAGAAAAGCCAAATATCGTTTTCCTTCCTACCGCAAGTGCAGAAGATTCCAACTATATTGTAAATTATTATTCCTGTTTTTCGCAATTGAACTGTGAACCAAGTCATATAACTCTATTCAAAAGAACACCAAGATTAGATAGCATTATCAATAAAGCAGATGTGATTTATGTGGGCGGAGGAAATACAAAAAGTATGTTAGCTGTATGGCGTGAATGGAAATTGGATAAACTTTTGTTAAAAGCATACAATAAGGGGACTATTCTATGTGGCGTAAGTGCAGGCGCGATTTGTTGGTTTGAAGAGGGGATTACAGATTCTTGGGCAAGCAATTTAAATAGCATGGAATGTTTAGGTTTTTTACCGGAAATGGCCTGTCCCCATTATCAAGAAGAAAAAGATCGCCGACCCAATGTGCATGAAATGTTAAAGAAGGGAAAATCAGGACCGGGCTGGGCAATTGATGGAGGCGCAGCAGCTCATTTTAAAAATGGGAAATATTATAAGTCTATACAATTTTACCCAGATTCTTTTGTGAATTATGTTTCCTGCATAGATGGTAAAGTACATGAAGATCAAAAAGAAATGTTTGTAATTAAATGAATAAAGTAGATTCTCCAACATTTTGGGAAAATATTTATTTAGACAATGATGCAGGTTGGGATCTTGATGGTGTTACACCAGTTTTTGAACAATTATCGCATTCGCTAACAAAAGGGACTATTTGTATCGTAGGGTGCGGACGCGGATATGATGCAGTCCAATTTGCTATACAAGGGTTTAACGTTACAGCGGTAGACTTTGCTCCAACAGCTATCGCAGATTTGAGAAAGTTAGCAAAAAGTGCGTCAGTCCAAATTGAAATATTACAAACGGATATTTTTTCATTACCAGAGACTCATGCATTCACATTCGATTACCTTATTGAACAAACATGTTTTTGTGCCATTCATCCATCCCGAAGAAAAGAATATGAATCACTAGCGAACACAATCCTAAAGCCAAATGGAAAATTAATTGGACTTTGGTTTCCTTTGAATAAAACACCTGAAGAAGGCGGGCCACCTTGGGGAACAACTATTGAAGAAGTTAAATCTCTGTTTAATTACGGGTGGAAAATTGAAAAAGAAGAATGGCCTGATTTATCTATTTCTCCAAGAAAAGATCGAGAAAAGTTGATTATTTTTAACAAGTCTTAATTAATGAAAAATAATTGTACGTTGATTGTGTAATATAATTCGATGTTCTAAATGTGCTTTTACAGCAGATGTTAGAACACGCCTTTCAATATCTCGCCCGGCTTGAATCATATCTTTTACAGAATGGTGATGAGTAACAGAAACAACATCTTGAGCAATAATAGGTCCTTCATCTAATTCTTCTGTTACATAGTGAGCAGTGGCTCCAATTATTTTTACGCCTCGTTTCCAAGCTTGGTGATAAGGTCGATTCCCTTTAAAGGCAGGTAAAAATCCATGATGAATGTTTATTGATATATTATTTTTTACAAATTCAGGAGAAAGAATTTGCATGTATCGTGCAAGCACCAAGAGATCAATATTGTTTGAATCTAAGATGCGTTGAATTTCCTTTTCTTGGTCGACTTTATTGTTTGGTTGAATATTAAAACGGGAAAAAGGAATATTAAACTGTGAAGCAATAGATTCTAAATCAGCATGATTACTAATGATTAATGGAATGTGACAATGCAATTCGCCCGCTTGATGCTTAATGAGCAAATCATATAAAGGAGCGGCTTCTTTTGTTACAAAAATAGCAACATTCATAGGGATTGAATCGTCAATTATAGAAAGTTGTGCTTCTAATTTCTCCCCTTCTGCTTCTAAAGTTGATATATATTGATGTCGAGAATGATTAAAAGAATCATCATCAACAACCACCCGCATGAAATATAGATTTTTATCCGATTCTACATGTTGTTCTAGAGAAAGAATATTCCCGCCTACATTGGAAATAATCCCCGTAATTCGGGAAACTATTCCCGGACGGTCAGCACATGAAAGTTGAATAATCATTTAAAGCCTTTTTAATAATGCAAAATGTAAGACGAGTGGTTTCAAATCCAAATGTGAAATATAAAATTTTATCCGTTATTTAGAGATGGATACTTCAATTCATGGACAATTGGATATAACTTTCATGCTATGAATACAAATTTAAATATTGCAATTAATGCTGCAAAAGAAGCTGGCAGCATTATTATGAATTACTATAAAGCAGATTATGAAATAAAAGATAAGGGGTATCATAATCCTGTTACAACAGCAGATTTTGCTGCGGACTCTTATCTAAAAAAAACGCTCATGGGAGCATGCCCTGAATATGGATGGCTTTCAGAAGAAACGGTTGATTCTCCAGATCGCTTGAGCAAAGAAAGGGTTTGGGTGGTAGATCCGTTAGATGGCACAAAAGAATTTGTTGAAGGTGTTCCCAATTTTGTTGTGAGCATCGCTTTAGCCGAAAATGGAAAACCGATTGTGGGTGTTTTATTTAATCCAGTCACAAAAGAAATATTCACAGCTTCTGATGGAGAAGGAGCCCATCTGAATGGAGATACAATCCATTGTATGACTAAAGAGGATGTTGGTGATATGGTTATATTAAATAGTCGATCCGAAACGCGTCGCGGATTGTGGACTCCATATGATGGAACATTTGGTGAATTAAAAGCAATTGGTTCCGTTGCATATAAATTAGGATTAACAGCTGCAGGGCAAGCAGACATATTCGCTTCTCTACGGCCAAAAAACGAATGGGACATTTGCGCTGGGAATTGTATAATCAATGAAGCCGGTGGCAAATTAATTGATTTAAATGGGAAACAAAGAATTTATAATCAAGAGGATACATTAATTACACCGGGCTTAATTGCAGGTGAAATTGAAGCTGTGAATAAAACATTTAACATATTATCAGGAAAAAATTAATATGACTCAATTACCAGAAGATGCCATAAAATGTTTAGATAAGGGATTTGTCCGACTCGTTGATTCTATGGGTGGTGATGATGCCATTGTTCAAGCCGCTCGTGTGAGTTATGGGCAAGGAACAAGTAAAGTCTCTCAAGACCGTGGGCTGATACGATATTTGATGCGCCACCGACACACAACACCCTTTGAAATGGTGGAATTTAAATTTCACTGTAAAATGCCAATCTTTGTTGCGAGACAATGGGTGCGCCATAGAACAGCCAATATTAATGAATATTCTTTAAGATATTCTGAAGCTCGAGATGAATTTTATATACCAGAGCCTGAACATATTCAATTTCAAAGTGCGTTAAATAAACAAGGGAGATTTGGTGAAGTTCCAGCTGAATTAAAACAAAAAGTATTGGATTATTTTAAAGAAAATTCCGAACGAAGTTTTGCCTTATACCAAGAATTGAATGAAGCGGGCGTTGCTCGAGAATTGGCTAGATCCTTACTTCCCGTTAATATATACACCGAATGGTATTGGAAAAATGATTTACATAATCTTCTCCATTTTATTGGGTTGCGCTCAGATGGACACGCCCAATATGAAATACGAGTATTTTCAGACGCTATGGCTCATTATGTAAAAGAAAAAGCTCCATTCGCTTGGGAAGCATATCAAGATTATGTTGTGCATGGTATGCGGTTTTCTAGAGTAGAACAAGGATTGCTGGAAAAACAACTTCCCCCAAGAGTGATTGATGATATTTCTGAAGATATTGCTTATCAAATTACGGCCACGCTTCATAAAGGGAAGCCAAGAGATGAAAAAGATTTATTTCCTTTATATCAAAAACAAGGTGGATCTGATTCAGAATCTGATTTCAAACTAAAATGGGATTCCGGCGAGATTGAGATTGGAAATGTGCGGGAACTTCGGGAGTTCAATGAAAAACTTCTCTCTTTAAAATAATTTAGGTGTGTTAAAGTGCCTATGTTTTCATGTGTTCAAAACCTTTTTTCACGGTATTACGTGAACACGCGAACACAACTATAACATGAACACTTCCCACAACGACGGTCACCGTCAGCGCTTAAGAGAAAAGTTTCTAAAAAACGGATTAGATGGTTTTCATGATTATGAAATTATTGAATTACTTTTAACATTAGGTACTCCCCGCTCCGACTGTAAACAACCCGCCAAAGATGCATTAAAAAAGTTTGGATCACTTAAAGCTGTTTTGGAAGCAGACCCGCAAGATTTAAAGACAATTAAGGGCATAGGTGATAAAAATGTATTTGGTTTAAAATTATCACAAGATGTGGCCCGCAGATATTTATCCGACAGAATTATTGATAAAGATTATGCCAAATCTTCCAATGATGTTATTGAATATCTTCAACATAATTTGAGAGATAAAAATAAAGAAATATTTATGGTTATTTATCTTAATGGTCGAAATCAAATTATTAATATGGATGAATTATTTGAAGGAACGCTCAATACATCAGCCGTTTATCCACGTGAAGTTGTGAAACGTGCTTTAGAAAATCATGCAGCTGCATTAGTTTTTGTACATAATCATCCCAGTGGAAACCCCAACCCAAGCCAAGATGATATTTCCATCACGAAAAAATTGAAAGAAGCGGCTCTAGCTATAGATATTTCTGTTCATGATCATCTTATTATTGCCGGGAATGATGTGTATTCATTTGCAGATCATGGCCTGATTTAAGTTTTAATGTGTTAAAGTGTGCAAATGTTTAAGTATTTATACAAATTATACATGAGTACCCAAACACCTTAAAAGGTCAAGTCCAAAATGTTCTGTAAAATCATTCAAAAGGTCACAGCTTCTCCGCC
>CAZGFQ010000019.1:23624-41604 GCA_964525185.1 uncultured bacterium | reverse complement strand
TAAAAATGGCAAAAGAGAAATTTGAGAGAACCAAACCTCACGTGAACATCGGAACGATTGGTCACGTGGATCATGGTAAAACAACATTGACAGCGGCAATAACATTGACGCAGTCTTCTAAGGGAATGAGTGAAGTTCGTTCATTTGATAGTATTGATAATGCACCTGAAGAGCGTGAACGTGGAATTACAATCCAAACAGCTCACGTAGAGTATGAGACAGCTAATCGTCATTATGCTCACGTTGACTGTCCGGGTCACGCAGACTATATTAAAAATATGATTACAGGTGCCGCCCAAATGGATGGTGCTATTTTGGTCGTAAGTGCAGCAGATGGGCCAATGCCTCAGACGCGTGAGCATGTATTGTTAGCGCGTCAGGTGAATGTGCCAAGCATGGTTGTATTTATGAATAAAACAGATCAAGTAGATGATCCAGAGTTGATTGAACTCGTAGAAATGGAATTGCGTGATCTTTTAAGTGAGTATGACTTCCCGGGAGATGATACTCCAATTGTGAAGGGAAGTGCATTGACAGCATTGAATGCACCAGATGATGAAGTAGCTACCCAATGTATAGCAGAATTAATGGAAGCATGTGATACATGGATTCCAGAACCAAAGAGAGATGTAGATCGTCCTTTCTTGATGCCTGTTGAAGATGTATTCTCCATTACAGGTCGTGGTACAGTAGGAACAGGTCGTATTGAACGTGGTATTGTTCATGTAGGTGATGAAATTGAAATCATTGGAATGGGCGAAACGCGTAAAACAACCGTTACAGGTGTTGAAATGTTCCGTAAGTTGCTTGATGAAGGTCGTGCGGGTGATAATGCTGGTTTACTGCTTCGTGGTGTAGATAAAGAAGATTTGGGTCGCGGGATGGTATTAGCAGTTCCGGGCAGTATTACACCTCATACAAAGTTTAAAGCAAGTGTTTATGTATTGAAGAAAGATGAAGGCGGTCGTCATACACCGTTTTTTAATGGGTATCGTCCACAGTTTTACTTCCGTACAACAGATGTGACAGGTGTGGCAACATTACCTTCAGGTACAGAAATGGTTATGCCTGGTGATAATGTTGAATTAGAAATTGAATTGATTACTCCGATTGCGATGGACAAAGAGCTTCGTTTTGCCATTCGTGAAGGTGGTCATACAGTTGGTGCCGGTGTCGTCACTGACATTGTTGAATAAGGAATAGTCTTATGGCTAAACAAACCATCCGAATTAGTTTAAGAGCGTATGATCACACTCTGTTGGACAAATCAACTGAGAAGATTGTAAAAACTGCAAAGTCTACAGGTGCAATTCTTTCAGGCCCAATACCTTTGCCTACTAAGCGAAGTGTTTATACTGTTCTGAGGTCTCCTCATGTAAATAAAAAATCGCGTGAGCAGTTTCAAACAAAAATACACAAGCGGTTGGTTGATATTCTTAATTCAACACCAAAGACAGTAGAATCTTTGATGAAGCTGGATTTACCGGCTGGTGTCGATATTGAAATTAAGGTGTAATTAATGCGTGGTTTAATTGGAAAAAAAGTTGGAATGACAAGATTGTTTGACGAAAACGGTCATGTTGTTCCTGTTACTATTTTACAGGCTGGACCTTGTGTTGTTACGCAAGTAAAAACAGTTGATAAAGATGGCTATGAATCCGTTCAGGTGGGTTATGGTGAAAGAGCTGAAAAGCACACTAATAAACCTATGATGGGTCATTTTGAAAAAGCTGGAATCCCTCCTATGAAAGTTATAGCAGAATTTGAAAAAGTTCCTGGTTTTGAATATAAGCAAGGGCAGGTATTTCACGTTGGTATTTTTAATCCGGGTGAATATGTATCTATATCTGGGAAGTCAAAAGGTAAAGGTTTTTCAGGTGTAATTAAGCGTCATAATTTTGCAAGACAGCCAGTAACTCACGGACAGGGTGATACTACAAGGCATCCAGGTTCTATTGGGCAAGCATCAGATCCATCTCGCGTATTTAAAGGAATGAAGATGGCTGGACAGTACGGAAATAAAAAGCATACAGTTGAAAATTTAGAAATCATAAAAATTGATAAAGAAACAAACCAAATTCTTGTAAAAGGGGCTGTTCCTGGCGCTAAGAATGGAATGGTTATTATATCTCGGTAAATAAAATGAAATTAAAAGTTTTAAAAATCGATGGTTCAAAAGACACTGCAATGTCTGTGGATGATGCAGTTTTTGGCATTGAGCCTAATAAGCCAGTAATAAGGCAGGCAGTACTGGCTGAGTTAAATAATATGCGTCAAGGAACTCATGCTTCTAAGAATAGAGCTTTAGTTCGTGGTGGTGGTAGAAAGCCATTTAAGCAAAAGGGACGTGGTGTTGCTCGTGCGGGTACGACACGTTCACCGATTTGGCGTGGAGGTGGTACTGTATTTGGTCCCGAGCCTCATGCTTACTCTCATAAGCTTCCAAAAAAAGTCGGAAAATTAGCTCGAAGAAGTGTTTTGTCTGATAAGGCAGCAAATAGTCAAATTATTTTAGTTGACGATTTGCAAGTGCAGTCACATAAAACAGCCGACTTTGTAAAAACTTTAACTAGCCTCGGCCTAGATGGAAAAAAAGTAACGATTCTTTCCAGTGGCGAAGATCGTAACTTAGTATTGGCGTCGCAAAATTTGTATAAAGTATATCTTGTGGATGCAAAGAGTGCAAGTACATATGATTTAATCGATTGTGAATTTCTTCTTTTGGACAAAGCGGGATTAGCGATTATAACTGAAGTATTGGCGGCATAATCATGTATCAAAAAATTATTTTAAAACCCATATTCACTGAAAAAATGAGTGCGCTGGAAGAAAGCCAAAATAAATACGCTTTTCATGTGGCGCCAACCGCAAATAAAAAAGAAATCAAAGTGGCGGTTGAAAAGAAATTTGATGTGACTGTTGTTAAAGTTGCAACTCAGAACAGAGCTGGAAAAGTGAAACAAATGTCAGTTCGTAGTGGTGGCAAAGTTATTCGTACGCAAGGAAGTCGTTCGTCATGGAAAAAAGCTATTGTAACACTTGCTGAAGGTTCATCTATAGATCTATTAACAGTGGAAGGTGCATAAAATGGGTGTTAGATACTTAAAGCCAACAACTCCTGGGAGCCGTTTTGCGTCACGTTCCGATTTTGCGGAAATCACAACTGATAAACCAAAAAAATCACTAACGAAAGCGCTTCGAAAAAAAGGTGGTAGGAATAATACTGGTCGTATTACAGTTAGGCGACGTGGCGGAGGCCATAAAAGAAGATTGCGTTTGATTGATTTCAAAAGAGATAAATTTAATATTCCAGGAAAAGTAGCCACTGTGGAGTATGATCCAAATCGTTCAGCATTTATTTCTCTCATTCATTATGTGGATGGAGAAAAAAGGTATATCCTTTCTCCTCTTGATCTGAAAGTTGGAGATACAATCATTTCAGGAGAAGAAGTTCCTTTGAAAATTGGTAATGCTATAAAAATTAAAAATATTCCTTCAGGGATGGACGTTCATAATATTGAGCTAATTCCTGGTAGGGGTGGACAAATGGTTCGTACTGCTGGTGCGTATGCTCAAATTATGGCTAAGGATGGTGGCTATGTTTCGGTGAAGTTGCCTTCAGGGGAAATTAGATTGGTCCCTGAAAATTGTATGGCTACAATTGGCCAAGTTGGTAATCGTTCTCATGAGCAAATCGTTTCAGGAAAAGCTGGAAGATCTCGATGGCTAGGTAAAAGGCCAAAGGTTCGTGGAGTAGTTATGAATCCCGTTGATCACCCGCATGGTGGTGGTGAAGGTAAAACCAGTGGTGGTAGACATCCGGTTTCTCCTTGGGGTGTCCCAACGAAAGGTTATAAAACACGCAAAAAAAATAAAAAGTCCAATGATCTTATTGTTAAGAGGAGAAAATAATTTATGCCACGTTCTTTAAAGAAGGGGCCATTTATTGATTTGAAACTTTTAAAAAAAGTTAGAACAATGAATGAAAGCAAACAAAAAAAAGTAATTAAAACTTGGTCAAGACGAAGTATGATTACTCCGGAATTTGTAGGGCATACATTAGCTGTCCATAACGGCAATAAGTTTATTCCAGTATTTATATATGAAAATATGGTTGGGCATAAATTGGGTGAATTTTCACCGACAAGAACTTTTAGAATGCATTCAGGTGATAGAAAGTAATAGTGATGAAAGCAAAAGCAACAGCAACAAACGTTCACCAGTCACCTCGTAAAATGAGGAAAACATTGAATAGTATTAGAGGGTTGAAAGTGGGGGACGCTATGAATATGCTCCATTTCTCTCCTGAAAAAGCAGCATCAATTATTGAAAAAACACTTCGTTCAGCAGTGGCAAACTTGATGCAAAAAATGGACGATACGCACCTAGACCCTGAAACTTTAGGAATAGATGAAGCATTCGTGAATGGTGGTCCGGTCATGAAAAGATTTAGAGCTGCATCTATGGGGCGTGCTGCACGTTTACGTCGTCCAACAAGTCATTTAACAATCGTCGTTACAGACGATCAATAAAAGGAAATTATTTTGGGTCAAAAAACACATCCAGTTGGATTTAGACTTTCGGTAAGAAAAGATTGGCGATCAAATTGGTTCGCGCCAAAGAATAAATTTGCAGCAGAACTAGAAGAAGATGTTCGTATTAGGAAATATATTAAACATAGGTTGCCTAATGCTGGTATTTCAAAAGTTGAAATTAGTCGAACAACTAGAACGGTAACGATTGCAATATTTACTGCGCGTCCGGGGATTGTTATTGGTCGTGGTGGAGAAGAAGTCCAACGCCTTAAGAAAGAATTAAGTCAATTAACTGACAAAAAAGCACAAGTAAATATTTCGGAAGTAAAAAGACCGGAGTTAGATGCAGCGCTTGTGGGAGCAAATATAGCACACCAATTAAAGAAAAAAATATCTTATAGACGTGTAGTTAATAAAGCAATTCAATCTACGCTTCGAATGGGTGCTGATGGCATAAGAATTAATGTCGCAGGTCGATTAGGTGGTGTAGAAATTGCACGAAGTGAAAAATTTTCAGGCGGAAGTGTTCCGTTGCATACATTGCGTGCGGATATTGATTATGCATTAACTGAAGCTAATACTGCATATGGTATTATAGGTGTTAAAGTTTGGATCAGTAACGGCCAACACAGTAAGAAAAAGAACTAAGAAAATATTATGTTAGAACCAAAGAAAACAAAATTTAGACGTCACCATCGCGGTAATAGAAGAGGGCTGGCGACACGTGGAGCTCATGTCGCATTTGGCACATTTGGCCTAAAGGCTATTGAGCCAGGCTGGGTTACAGCAAGGCAGATTGAATCATCTCGAATTGCAATATCCCGAGGTGTCCGTAAAGTTGGTAAAATGTGGATCCGAATATTCCCGGATAAGCCAATAACAGCTAAACCGGCAGAAACTAGAATGGGGAAAGGTAAAGGTGCTCCAGAGTATTGGGTGTCCGTCGTAAAGCCTGGTCGTATATTATTCGAAGTGGATGGTGTTTCAAGAGAAGTGGCCGAAGAATTATTTAGAAATGCGGGACATAAACTCCCTATTAAGACGAAAATGGTTGCTAGGAGAGAAATGTAATGAAAGCAAATCAATTAGGTGAATTGAGTGTTGTCGAGTTAAATGCTAGACTAGGTGAAAATTTAGATGCGCTTCAAAATTTGCGTTTTCAAAAAGCACTTCAACAATTAGAAGATGGAACTCAAATTCCAATCGTTAAAAAAGAAATTGCTCAAATTAAAACAATCCTTAGAGAAATTGAACTTGGGATAAGAACAAAAGAAGGAGATGCTTAATCATGGCTGATGGGCGTAAAAGACAATCTCTTGTTGGAGAAGTAATTAGTACAAAAATGGATAAGACAGTAAATGTTCGAGTGACGAGAGAAATTGCTCATCCTACTTATAACAAAAGAGTAAAAAGATTTAATAAATTCCTAGCGCACGTTGCGACAGTAGTACCGAAAGATGGAGATATTGTTAAAATCACATCTATGAGACCTATGAGTAAGCGTAAACGTTGGCAGGTAAGTGATATAATTCGTGAATCAGTGAAGGTTGGTTAATAGCGGTGATACAACAAGAAACAAGATTAAAAGTCGCAGACAATACTGGAGCAAAGGAAATTCTTTGTTTTAAAGTATTAGGTGGCTCTAAAAGAAAATATGCATCAATTGGTGATCAAATTGTCATAACGGTAAAAAAAGCTATTCCCGGTGGAATGGTTAAGAAAGGTGAGGTTCACCGTGCTGTAGTTGTTAGGACGCGAAAAGAAATTGGTCGTAAAGATGGAAGCTTTATTCGATTTGATGAAAATGCTGCCGTATTATTAGATGGAAATGGTGAACCAAGAGGTACACGTATTTTTGGACCTGTTGCTCGTGAATTGCGAGAAGGCGGATTCATGAGAATTATATCAATGGCGCCGGAGGTCATTTAGTATGTTTGTGAAAAAAGGAATGACCGTAAAGGTGATAAGCGGTAATCATAAAGGAATGGAAGGCAAGGTCCTTCATGTGTTCCCAAAGAAGCAAAGAGTTCTTGTCGAAGGTGTTAATTTCATAAAAAAAGCCATGAGGCCGACTCAGGAAAATCCCAGTGGCGGAATGGTAGAGAAAGAAGCGCCAATGCATGTGTCAAATGTGATGATTGTTCATGGTGGTACTGCATCGCGAGTAGGATATAAAAAATTAGATGACGGAAGTAAAATCCGAATTTCAAAAAAAACAAATGAAGAAATTGAAGCATAATCATGGCTGAAGAAAAAAAGAAACCAGCACCAAAAAAGAAAGCGCCGGCTAAAAAAGCTGCGCCTAAAAAAGCTGCTGTCAAAAAAGCACAACCTTATTCTCCAAAATTAAGAAAAGACTATAAAGAATTAGTTGCCCCTAGTTTAATGAAAAGGTTTGAATATAAAAATGTGATGGAAGTGCCAAAACTTTTATCAGTGTCTTTGAATATGGGTATTGGCGATGCTAAAACAAATTCTAAGCATTTAGAGAGTGCTGTTGAAGAATTATCCCTTATTTCTGGACAAAAACCTGTCATAACTCTATCTAAAAAAGATATTTCAAATTTTAAAATTAGAAGAGGGTATCCTGTTGGTTGTAAAGTAACCCTAAGAGCTAATAAGATGTATGAATTCTTGGAACGCTTAATTGCAATTGCTTTACCTAGATCACGAGATTTTCGCGGGTTATCTTGGAAATCATTTGATGGACGTGGAAACTATAATTTTGGTGTAAAAGAACAGATTATTTTCACCGAAATTGACTATGATAAAATTCAAGAAATTAATGGACTAAATGTGACTATTACGACAACAGCAAAAACAAATGATGAAGCATACTGGTTGCTCAAAGAGTTTGGGTTTCCGTTGAGAGAAAAACCAGTTAAAAAAGATATTGAAGAGGCTGCTTAATGGCTAAAAAATCTCAAATACATAAATCAAAAAGAAATCCAAAATTTTCAACTCGGAAAAAGAATAGATGCTTTAAATGTGGACGTCCACACGGTTATCTTCGTCGATTTGGACTCTGTCGGATATGTTTTAGGGAAATGGCATTAAAAGGCGAAATCCCTGGCGTAACAAAAGCTAGTTGGTAAGGAGAAAAATTTAATGACAATGACAGATCCAGTAGCGGATTTTCTAACACATATAAGAAATGGTTTATCTGCCCATAAACGTTGGGTTGATATACCGAGTTCTAAATTAAAAAAACGTATTTCACTCGTTCTGAAGGAAGAAAAATATATTGAAGATTTTTTCTTTATCTCTGATGGGCCTAAAGAAAAAATTAGAATCTTTCTTAAATATGATTATCAAAATAATCCTGTAATAGAAAGTATTAAAAGAATTAGCACACCGGGAAATAGAGTCTATGTTGGTGCTGAAGAAGTACCTCGAGTTTTGGACGGTCTTGGTGTATCCATATTATCAACATCAAAAGGTGTTTTGTCAAACAAGACTGCTGCTAAATTAAAAATTGGTGGCGAATTAATTTGCGAGGTTTTTTAAGGTATGTCACGAATTGGGAAAAATCCAATAACTATTCCTAAAGAAGTGAAAGTGGATTATAAAGATTCATTAGTAACTGCAACTGGGCCAAAAGGTGCACAGGCTGTAAAAATCCATCAGGATATGGTTGTAAATATTCAAGATTCAGAAATTACGGTTGAAAGACCGACTGATAGTAAATTGCATCGTTCATTGCATGGGACAACACGCCAAATAATCTTTAATGCCATTGTCGGTGTACACGAAGGATTCATAAAAGAATTGGAAATTCGTGGTGTTGGATATCAGGCATCAATGCAAGGAAAAAGATTATTACTTCAACTTGGGTATTCTCATGATATCTTTTTTGATATTCCAGAAGGAATTACCATTACCGCAGAAAGAACAGCTGTAAAGGTTGAAGGTATCGATAAACAATTAGTAGGAGCTGTCTCTGCGAAAATTAGATCTTTTAGAAAGCCTGAACCATATAAAGGAAAAGGTGTTCGTTACAAAGATGAATTTGTTAGAACCAAACAAGGTAAAACAGTTGGGGGCGCATAACGATGAGTGAATTAAAGAAACAAGTAGTCCGAAATAAGAGAAGACGGAATCGTAGTAAAAAGACCGCTTTTATGCATCCTACTCGTTCCAGACTTGTTGTGTTTAAAAGTAATAAAAACATTGAGGCACAAATTGTAAATGATAATGAAGGTGCAACCATCGTATCTGCATCTTCATATGAAAAAGAATTGAAGTCTCAAATTAAGAAAGCATCAACAAAAACAGATGTGAGCAAATTAGTCGGTGAAACCATCGCTAAAAAGGCATTAAAACAAAAAATAAAAAGTGTAGTATTCGATCGTAACGGCTATTCATACCATGGGCGTGTTAAAGCATTTGCTGATGCAGCGCGTGAAGCCGGTCTCGAATTTTAAGGGAGGTCCTTTTGGCCATTATTAATCCAGCAGAATTAGATTTATTAGAAGAAGCAGTCGTCAAAATTAATCGTACTGCGAAAGTAACATCTCGTGGAAAACGATTTAGATTTTCAGCTTTAGTTGTCGTCGGAGACGGGAAAGGACACATTGGTGTCGGACTCGGAAAAGCGAATGAAGTTATTTCCGCGATTTCCAAAGGGAAAGATGTAGCTAAACGAAACATTGTTAAAGTATCAATTGTCAACGGAACTGTTCCTCATAAAATTATTGGGAAACATGGTTCTAGTCGCGTCATGTTAAAGCCGGCTTCTCCAGGTACTGGTATTATTGCTGGGGCAGCAGTTAGATCTGTTATGGAGCAGGTAGGTATACATAATATTCTTACAAAACGACATGGCTCTAAAAATATTACAAATATGGTATTTGCTACTTTAGATGCTCTGGTAAATTCAAAAGATGCCGTTTTTATAGCAAATAAACGTGGTATGACAATTGGAGAGGTATTTAACTAAAATGGCTGCAAGCAAAAAGTTATTAATTACTCAAATTAAAAGCTCTATCGGGTATAAGCCCAAAGCAAAAAAAACATTGAAAGCTTTAGGGCTTCGTAAAATGCAACAAACTGTTGAACAGAATGATACACCTCAAATACGTGGTATGATTCGTGTAATCGATTATTTGCTGAAAGTGGAAGAAGTATGAGAATTGAAGATTTAAGTCCTGTTAGTGGATCTGTAAAAAATACTAAAAGACGTGGTCGTGGTCCTGGTTCAGGATTAGGGAAGACTGGTGGAAGAGGTCATAAGGGTGCTGGACAACGAAGCGGTAACAAAAGACGTGCTTGGTTTGAAGGCGGACAAATGTCACTTGCTCGTCGTTTACCAAAACGTGGATTCTCAAACCACTTATTTAGAAAGTCATTTCAAATAGTAAATGTAAAAGATTTAAGCGCGTTAGAAATAGATTCAATCGATGCAGAAGTTATGTCTAATAACGGGTTGGTAAAGTCAGCATTAAAACCTATTAAAGTATTGGGCTATGGTGATGTGACAGTGAAATTGAATGTCACAGCAAGTGCGTTCAGTGAAACTGCAAAAGAAAAAATTGAAAAAGCTGGTGGAACTGTCACGGAACAATAATGTTAGATAAAATCAAAACTATATTTACAATTCCAGATTTAAAGCGACGCATATTATTTACGGTTGCTTTACTTATTATTGTTAGGATGGGAGCACATATACCCGTACCTGGAGTAGATGGTGAAGCATTAGCTAGAGCGTTTCAAAATTTACAAAACTCACTATTTGGATTATTTAACACTTTTGTAGGTGGCGCTTTTCAGAAGGCATCCTTATTTTCATTAGGAATTATGCCTTACATTTCTGCTTCTATTATAATTCAGTTGATGGGGTCTGTTGTTCCTTATTTTCAACGACTTCAGAAAGAAGGTGAAGCTGGACGGAAAAAAATTACCCAATTAACGCGATATGGGACTGTGATGATTTCTGTAATGCAATCTTATAGTGTTGCATTATTCCTGGAAAAAGAATTACAAGTTGTTATTGATCCAGGCTTTCTATTTAGATTCACAACAGTGGTGAGTATGGTTACAGGTACAATCTTTTTAATGTGGCTTGGTGAAAGAATAACAGAACGTGGTATTGGTAATGGTATTTCAATGATAATTATGATTGGGATTGTTGCAAGTCTTCCAAATGTAATTGTAGGTGAAATAACGTTAATTCAAGAAGATGTTAGAAGCTTATTATCAGAAGTAATACTGATTGGAGTAATGTTCTTGATTGTTGCTTTTGTTGTACTCCTTACTCAAGGTACAAGGCGTATTCCTGTCTCATATGCGAAGCGTGTCGTTGGTAGGAAAGTATATGGTGGACAAAATACACATATTCCTTTGAGAGTTAATACCGCAGGTGTAATGCCAATTATTTTTGCTCAAGCAATTATGTTTATACCTAGTACAGTATCTATGTTTTTCACGGATAGTGAATTTATGCAGTCTATCATGATGTGGTTTAGTTTTGAGCATCCTTTTTATTGGTTTGTATTTGGACTAATGATTGTTTTCTTTACTTATTTCTATACTGCGATGGCTTTTGATCCTGTCCAAGTTTCCTCTAATATGAAACAACAAGGTGGTTTTATTCCTGGTGTTCGTCCTGGTAAAAAAACGGCTGAATATATTGATAATATTTTGACACGTGTAACACTTCCAGGTTCTATTTCATTAGCCTTTGTTGCGATTTTTCCTTACATCCTTATGCAAACAATGGATGTAGGATATGATTTAGCTTCCTTTTTTGGCGGTACAAGTTTATTAATTATAGTTGGAGTTGCATTAGATACACTTCAACAAGTTGAAAGTCATTTAATGATGCGCCATTATGATGGATTTTTATCAAAAGGCAGAATACGTGGACGGAGAAGAATGTAGCATGGTCCATACTCGTTCAGACAGAGAAATTGATTTAATTTCAAAAAGTTGCCAAATTGTGGCAGACACTTTAGAAATGTTATCAAAGCATATAAAACCTGGTGTTTCTTTAAAAACATTAGACCAAATGGCCGAAGATTTCATTATCAACCGGGGTGCGAGACCTGCTTTTAAAGGTTATATGGGCTATCCTGCAACTCTATGTATTTCTGTTAATGATGTTGTGGTTCATGGTATTCCAACAGATGAAACATTGAAGGAAGGCCAAATCGTTGGAGTTGACTGTGGGGCAGAACTTGATGGCTACTATGGAGATCACGCACGAACATTTTCTGTGGGTACTATAGATCCAGAAAAAGAAAAATTAATGAGAGTGACACGTGAGTCACTAGAAAAAGGTATTCAACAAGCCATTCCAGGTAATTATGTTGGAGACATTGGAAATGCAGTTCAATCTCATGCGGAAGAAAATGGATATTCTGTTGTTAGAGAATTAGTAGGTCATGGTATTGGTACCGAATTGCATGAAGAGCCTCAAATACCAAATTATGGTCGCCCAAAACAAGGGTACCAGTTAAAAGAAGGAATGGTCATTGCCATAGAGCCCATGATTAATATGGGTGAAAAAGAAATATTCACTGGGCAAGACGGATGGACCATCTTTACAAAAGATGGTCAAGATTCAGCCCATTATGAACATACAATTGCTATAACAAATAACGGACCGGTCATTTTAAGTAAATTGACTTCAAATGAAGCGTAGTCCAAAACGGAATAAAAAGGCATAAATTGAAATGAAAGTTCGCCCATCAGTAAAAAAAATGTGTGCGAAATGCAAAATAATCAAGCGAAAAGGTAAAGTCTTGGTCATTTGCGAGAACCCAAAGCACAAACAAAGACAAGGTTAGGAGATTCGAGTGGCGCGTATTGTCGGTGTAGATATACCTCGAAATAAAAAAGTAGCTTTTGCCCTGAGATACATACATGGCATTGGTCTAAATACAGCAAATAATATTTGCGCGGAAGCTAAAGTCGATCCGGACATGCGTGTTCAGGAGATGACTGAAGAACATACAATCGCATTAAGAGATGCAATTAGTTCTTTAGGCATAAGCGTGGAAGGTGAATTGCGGTCACAAACTGCAATGAACATAAAAAGACTAAAAGACATTGGTTCTTATAAGGGACTTCGCCATCGTCGCGGACTTCCTGTTAATGGCCAGCGGACAAAAACTAATTCTCGTACGCGAAAAGGTAAAAAGCGTACAATAGGATTAGGTAAAAAATAATAAGGACATATTTTGGCTGAAAACAAATCCAGAAAGAAGAAAAAAAGAGTTACGGATCCAAATGGAATCGCTCATATTAAATCTTCTTTCAATAATACTCATGTTACATTAACAGATAAATATGGTAATGTACTTATTTGGGAAAAAGCAGGTACATCCGGATTCAAGGGATCTCGGAAAAGTACAGCATATGCTGCTACAAAAGCAGCTGAAAAAGCTGCAGAACAAGCTCTTTCAATGGGATTACTAAATCTAGAAGTTAGGGTCAAAGGCCCTGGTTCAGGTCGTGAATCTGCCATTAGAGCATTAGCTGTAGCTGGTTTACAAATTACTTCAATTAGAGACGTTACCCCATTGCCTCATAATGGATGTCGTCCACCAAAACGTCGTCGGGTGTAACAGGGAGACTATGATAAATGGCTAAGACAAAAACAGCTAAAGGTAAATTAGTACGAAAATTTGGTGAAAATATTTTTGGAAATCCAAAATATGATAAACTTTTAAATCGGAAACCATACCTACCTGGACAACACGGACAAGCTAGAAGACGGAAATTGTCAAATTATGGTATTCAGTTGGCTGAAAAACAAAAAATTAAATTCATGTATGGCTTGTTAGAGAAACAATTCAGAAATCTTTTTGCAAAAGCGGATAATATGGCTGGAGAAACTGGCACAAATATGATGCAACTATTGGAACGTCGTTTAGACAATGTAGTGTATCGTATTGGGTTTGCACCATCTCGTCCTTCTGCTAGGCAATTGGTTAGTCACGCACATTTTCTTGTGAATGGAAAAAAAGTTAATATACCTTCTTTTCTTATTAGACCGGGAGATGTGATTGAAGTCCGTGAAAAAAGTAAAAAAATGGACATTATCCTAGAAGCGATGCGTCGCATTAAAGGTGATGTTGATCTTGGTTGGCTTGAGTTAGATAAAGCTAAAATGAGAGGTACATTTACTGCTGTCCCAGATAGGGACGAAATGAATCTAACTGTGAATGAGCAGTTGGTTGTAGAATTATATTCAAAATAAGATTAAATCAGGAGCTGAACTTTAGATGGCAAAAGAAAATCAAATTAAAATTGCATTTGACAATAAAACATTAACCGAAACATACGGGAAATTCACAATGCAACCACTCGAACGTGGCTATGGCACTACTCTAGGTAACGCAATGCGACGTGTTATTATGACAAGTATTCCTGGTGCGGCAATCACTCATGTGAAAATCGAAGGAGTTCAGCATGAATTCTCTACGATTGAAGGTGTGCAGGAAGATGCAGCTGACATTATTATGAATTTAAAAGGTGTCAAATTCAAACTCATGGACAATAACCCTGATAAAGTCAACTTGACGATTAAAGGGAAAAAATCTTTCACTGCGAAAAATTTACAAGATGCAAGTGATCAGTATGAAATTCTGAATCCAGACCATTACATTACCGAGGTAAAGTCTAATGGAGTGTTGGAGATGGAACTCAGAATTGGTATTGGAAAAGGCTATGTTCCAGCTGAAGAAAATGTTTTGCCAAATACCACTTTAGGCACTAATGCAATTGATAGTATTTTTAATCCTGTAACTAAAGTTTCATTTGATGTGAAACCTGTGCCAGGTGCTAAAGATCCTATTGAAATTTTAACAATGGAAATTGAAACGAATGGAGCTATCACTCCAGAAGATGCTGCAAGTTATTCTGCTCAGTATTTACGTGAACATTTAAGTTATGTAGAAGCTATTAGCCAACCAGAAGTGTTAGAGTTGACTCAAGGTGTTTCTGAAGAAACTATGGCTTTACGAAAAGTATTGAACCAAACAATTGATGAAATGGAACTTTCTGTAAGAAGTTACAATTGTTTACAAGCTGCTGGTATCAAGTATATCCATGAATTAGTAAGTAAAGAAGAAAGCCAAATGTTAAAGTACAAGAATTTTGGTCGAAAATCTTTGACGGAATTAGTTGAAAAACTAGATACTATGGGTCTTCATTTTGGAATGGATATTGATAGCATTATGGTGGAAGAAGGCTAACAATGAGACATCGCGTATCAGGCCGTAAACTTGGACGAGGTCCTGCTCATAGAAGAGCAACTCTTTCTAATTTAGCATCCAATTTGATTTTACATAAAAAAATCAAAACAACAGATGCTAAAGCAAAAGAGCTCAGACGTTTTATTGAACCTCTCGTTACCTTTGCAAAAAGGGGTGATGTGCATGCAAGACGCCAAGTCCTTAGAAAAATTCCAAGAAAAAATATTGTTAATATTCTTTTTGATCAAATTGCATCAACTTACTCAGAACGTGAAGGCGGATATACACGTATTATTAAGCTCGGTTTTAGAGATAATGACCGTGCATCCGTTTCACAAATTGAATTTGTTGACCTCGTAAATGAAGATGGGACTCAAGCAGTAGAATCCGAAAAATAAATTGGTCATTTGAATATGAATAAAACAATATTCGAATTTGTCATTAGAAGGGTAGCATTGTATGTTACCCTTCTTTTTTTTATACCTGCTTTTCTTGTCGGGGAAAGCACGTTTGAGAAAAGAGTATTATGGGTTGTTCGAGATGCAATGTCAACCACAGAATCAATTGATAACCTTATAACATTTGCTGGCGAAAATAAGTTTAATCATTTATTGGTACAGGTACGGGGGCGCGGAGATGCATTATATGATTCAAATCTAGTTCCACGGTCTGTTCGATTAAAAGATTCAGATTTTGATCCATTAGAATATATTATTTCGAAGGCAAAACCACTTAATATTCAAATTCATGCATGGCTTAATATGTATTATCTATGGTCAGCTTCATCTATGCCAAATCAGAAAAATCATTTATTATATACAAATCCCGATTGGTTAGATAATGATACAGAAAAAAATGTGAATGTGGAACAAGCATTAATCGATATCAAAAATAAAACATTTAATGATGAAGGGTTATTTTTAGCACCAACACATCCAGATGTTTCTAGGTATTTGATTACGGTTGTTGAAGAGGTTGTGCAAAATTATGATATAGATGGAATCCATTTGGACTATGTCCGATTTTATAATGAAAATTATGGTTTAAACCCCATTGGATTATCTTTTTATAAGAAATACCGTGGAGAATCAAATGTACCATTTCTATCAACAAATATTACACAAGATCCAATTTGGGGATCTTTTCGTAGAAAATCAGTCACAAAATTAGTAAAAGGCATTTCAAATGTTTTAAAAGCCAATGGGAACGACTGTATATTATCTGCTGCAGTAAAACCAAATTTATATTCAGCAAGAAATGAGTTCGGACAAGAATGGGATGTTTGGTTACTAGCTGGTTATTTAGACTGGGTTATCCCCATGAATTATTTACCTGAATTAGATATATTTTCAACAAATATTCATGTGATGGATGACAATTTACCAAAAAAACATCGCTCAAAAATTATTATGGGGCTTGCCACATACAATCAAGATCCAACTCAGGTTTCAGAAAAAATTCAATTCACTAAGGATAGCGGATTTAAAGGTATATGTTTATTTTCATATAACGTTTTTAGAGATACTTCTGGGTATTTCGATCAAATAAAAAAGCATCTCGTTCCATAACGATAATTGAAAGGTAACAATAGAATGTCTCCTAGATCAATCCATGCACCGACAGGATCTGAAATAACATGTAAAAATTGGCAAATTGAAGCTGCATTTCGCATGATTCAAAATAATTTAGACCCTGATGTTGCAGAAAATCCCGATGAATTAATTGTATATGGTGGCAAAGGTAAAGCCGCTCGTAATTGGGAATGTTACCATGCTATCCTAGATACACTTAAACGATTAAACCCTGACGAAACATTATTAATCCAATCAGGAAAACCTGTGGGAGTCATTCAGACGCATGAATGGAGTCCACGAGTATTAATTGCAAATTCAAATTTGGTTCCTAATTGGGCAAATTGGGACCACTTCAATGAGCTTGAAAAACGCGGACTCATGATGTACGGGCAAATGACAGCCGGAAGTTGGATTTATATAGGAACGCAGGGAATTCTACAAGGAACATATGAAACATTTATTGCCGCAGCAAAAACACATTTTAATCAGGAAGATTTATCTGGGAAGTTAGTTTTAACTGCTGGTTTAGGTGGAATGGGTGGCGCACAACCATTATCCGTAAAAATGGCCGGTGGAGTATCTATTAATATAGAAATTGATCCACATCGAATCCAACGAAGATTGGACACAAAATACTTAGACCGATCAACTGATTCATTGGATGAAGCGATTCAATGGGCGATATCAGCCATTTCTAACAAAAAAGCACTCAGTATAGGACTATTAGGAAATGCAGCCGATATAGTCCCATTATTTGCCAAGAATAAATTGATTCCTGATATGGTTACCGATCAAACATCTGCCCATGATGAATTAGATGGATATGTTCCAAACCGGATGACGTTGGAAGAAGCAGTTTCATTAAGAAAAACTCATTCTAAAAAATATATTCAGGAGAGTATTCGATCCATGGGAGAACATGTGCGAGGAATTTTGGACTTGAAAGAAAAAGGATCAATCGCTTTTGACTATGGTAATAATCTTAGGGCTCAGGCTGAAAAAGCAGGTGTAAAAAATGCTTACGATTATCCTGGTTTTGTACCTGCATATATTCGTCCTTTATTTTGTGAAGGAAAAGGTCCATTCAGATGGGTTGCTTTATCTGGAAATCCGGAAGATATTTATAAGACTGATCGATTGGTATTAGACTTATTCCCTAACGACAAACCATTGCATAATTGGATACATATGGCTCAAGACATGGTTCAATTTCAAGGATTACCATCTCGAATTTGTTGGCTTGGATATGGAGATAGAGCCAAATTAGGTGTTGCAATGAATCAATTAGTCGCGTCAGGAGACATATCAGCACCCATTGTGATTGGTCGTGACCATCTGGATACAGGGTCGGTTGCATCTCCATACAGAGAAACAGAATCAATGAAAGATGGGACAGATGCTGTTGCTGATTGGCCATTATTGAATGCATTAACCAATACGGCAAGTGGTGCTTCCTGGGTTTCTATTCATCATGGAGGAGGAGTTGGAATGGGTTATGCTATCCATGCCGGACAAGTCATTGTAGCGGATGGAACACCTGAAATGGAACTTCGCCTTAAACGCGTATTAACAAATGATCCCGGTTCTGGAGTAATTCGCCATGCAGATGCTGGATATGATGATGCCATTCAAAATGCACATGATTGGGGGATTGATATTCCCATGAATCCAA
>CAZGFQ010000019.1:0-23524 GCA_964525185.1 uncultured bacterium | reverse complement strand
TAAAGTGAATCAACAACATGAAATTGATATACATTCCACATTTATGGGTGCACACGCATTTCCACCAGAATTTGCAGAAAACAAAGATGGGTATGTGGAATATATTTGTCAAAACATGTTACCGGAAATAGCAAAGCAGGGGATAGCAGAATATTGCGATGTTTTCTGCGAAAAAGGATATTTCTCTGTGGAACAATCTCGGAAAATATTAAAGACGGCGAAACAATTTGGATTAAAAATTCGCCTTCATGCGGATGAATTTGTGGATTCTGGCGCTGCTGAATTGGCGGGAGAATTGAAAGCCGTTTCTGCAGACCATCTAATGGCAGTGAGTGATGAAGGCATACAATCGCTTAAAGATAATCGTGTTATGGCTACCTTATTACCGGGCACAACATTCTTTTTAGGTAAATCATCTTATGCGCCATATAAAAAATTGAAATTGGCTGGAGTAGATATTGCTCTGGCTACAGATTTTAATCCTGGTAGTTGCTATATACAATCCATGCCTTTTATAGTATCATTGGCATGTATCTATATGAAAATGGATATTTTGGATGCTATCAAAGCAGGCACCTTCAATGGAGCAAAAGCATTAGGATTAGAACAAGAAGTAGGATCAATTGAAGAAGGTAAAAAAGGAGATATAGTCATTTGGACAGTAGATGATCCAGTTGAAATACCCTATAAGGTAAAGGAATCGCTCATACGAAATGTCATTAAATATGGAAAAAGTGTAAATTAACAAAACGAGCAATTGCTCCGTCAATAGGTGCAATGTAAATTTCGCAGCTTTTTTCGACAAATTATTATTGGCGTCGTACCCAAGCGGTCTAAGGGGCCGGTTTGCAAAACCGTTATTCGCCGGTTCGAATCCGGCCGACGCCTCGAAAGATTTTAAATGCCCGGGTGGTGGAATTGGTAGACACTATGGACTTAAAATCCATTGCCAGTAATGGCGTGCCGGTTCGAGTCCGGCCCCGGGTACTTGACGAGAAACCCCCTGAAATACGGGGGTTTTTTTGTTTATTTTTATAGAATAGAATCATCTGAAAATGCATTAACGCGAAAAATGATTCTTTTAAAATAGTCATCCAAGTTCGCTCAAATAAAAATACTTTATAAAAACTGCAAATAAATTTATAATTATCAAAAGAGTCTTTCTAAGTTCAGTACTGAGTATTTTAGGATTTAGGAGGAATTGTGGCAGGAAAAGTAGTTGAATTTAACGATCAAAATTTTGAATCAGATGCGATGAAATCTGATATACCGGTATTGGTAGATTTTTGGGCAGTTTGGTGTGGACCGTGTAAAGCGATTGCACCCGTACTGGAAGAAATTGCTAATGAGTATGAAGGCCGGGTCAAAGTAGGGAAATTAGATGTGGATAATAACAGCAAAACAGCTGTGCAATTTGGCATTCGAAGTATACCTACATTACTCATCATGAAAAATGGAACTGTAGTCAACCAATTAGTAGGCGCAGTTCCGAAAGACAATATAGAATCATTATTAAACGAAGTATTATTAAAATAATAGAATAGGGAATATGCATAAAAAAGTCATCATTATTGGTTCTGGTCCTGCGGGATTTACGGCAGCAATCTATGCCGCCAGAGCAAATTTAGAGCCCCATATATTTGAAGGTGCACAACCGGGAGGTCAATTAACCATCACAACGGATGTCGAAAATTATCCTGGTTTCCCTGAAGGAATTATGGGCCCACAACTGATGGACGAATTCAGGAGTCAAGCGAAGCGGTTTGGCGCTACATGTGAATTTAAGTCCATTACAAAAGTTGATTTTTCTCAAAGACCATTTAAACTATGGTCCGGTGATGACGAATATACGGCAGATGCTGTCATTATATCGACAGGTGCATCTGCGCGATTACTTGGGTTAGATGCAGAAAAAGAACTCATGGGTTTTGGTGTTAGCGCCTGTGCAACCTGTGATGGGTTCTTTTATAAAGATAAAAAAGTATTGGTTGTAGGTGGAGGAGATTCCGCATTAGAAGAAGCAACCTTTTTAACTAAATTTGCATCTGATGTTGGTCTTGTCCATAGGAGAGATGAATTCCGCGGATCTCAAATAATGCGAGATCGAGCTTTGGAAAATCCAAAAGTTCATGTTCATTGGAATTCGGTAGTGGAAGATATTATTGGGACCAAAGAAACGGGTGTTACATCTGTAATGTTAAAAGATACACAATCGGGAGAAATCCGGGAAGAAAAATGTGATGGAATATTTATGGCTATTGGTCATAATCCGAATACACACTTATTTGTGGATCAACTTGAAATGGATGAAGCGCAATATATCATAACAAAACCTGATAGTACTTATACAAGTATTGATGGTGTTTTTGCTTGCGGTGATGTTCAAGATACAACATACCGTCAAGCCATAACAGCAGCAGGCTCTGGATGTAAAGCAGCCATTGATGCAGAACGTTGGTTAGAATCGCACTAAAATAATTCGCATATAATATTCCCTTTTTTGATCAAATAGGAGAAAAAATGGCAGATCAGAGAAGATTGATTTTTGAAATACAAAATCTAAAAAAAACAATAAATAATGAGCAGGTTATCAACATTGGTAAACTTGCTTTTCACCCAGGAACCATTTATGGTGTCATTGGGGCAGCGGGTTCCGGGAAAACTAAATTAATGGAATTATTAGCTGGTGAAATGGCTGAAGATTCTGGTATATTAAAGTTTGAAGAAGAACCATATCAAAAAAATTGGCGTGGAAAAGTAAAACCTCATCCAGAAATTTATTATTCCCATTCATCTACCCATTTAAATGGGAATAAAACTGGCAACCAAGTTGTTATGTCTCTTTATAAGAAAAAAGAAAATATCATCCATAAAAGATACTTTTCTTCAGGGCAAACTAAAAAATTATGGGATCGAACTTTAAATAATTATTCACCCGGAGAATTAGATTGGTTTAGCCTTGTATTGGCCATTGAGAGTGATCCACGTGTCTTATTGATTGATGATTATGCTATAAGAATGGAGAAGACTCAAGAGCAAGATTTTAGATCACAACTCATACGTATGAATCGCAATTTAGGGACTACAATTATAATTGCCAGTTCCAGTGACAGGTATTTGAGTCAATTTGCATCTGTTTTAGTTCATATTGATAATGGTCATATTTCAAAAATAAGACCAGGTGTTCGTTCAAATTATAAAAATAAAAAACGTCCCAATAATCGCCCTAAAGCAAAGTCAAACCAGCGACAAAAAAGCCAAGGGAATAGAAGGCCAAAAAAACGCAATTAAATTAGATTCATTGTTTTAATTTCTTACCGATGAATCTGGAAGTACGCACGCGAAAAAGAACATTCGACTGTTCGATTATTCTTCTTTTATTTTTTATGGGGTTGCATGGTCAGCCCGACCAGCGATTCCGCGCGTTTGATTGGATTGCATATCGTGATCCGGGAAAAATAACATCCATATCAGAAGGATATTCTTATACCTATTTTGGCTCTTCTAACGGAGGCATTTACCGATATCATCAAAATGGGCAATATTTCGATGATCCTATCACCATGGCTCAAGGATTGGATAGTTATACAATTTATGCTGTTCATTTCGATCAAAATACTGGCATCTTATGGGCTGGGTTACCTGAAATGGTGCAATACACGTACACAAGAGAAGGAAATTGGAATACGATTTCTTTTTTTGATTTAGGGTTATCTTCTAATGACCGAATAAAAGCAATTGGATCTTCGGCGAATTACCTTTGGATTAAAGCAAAAGCTATTTATTTAAAATGCGATCATTCCACAGGCATTGTTTTAGGAATGTTCCCGTTCCCAGACGAAGGAAATATTCAATGGAGTAGTGAATACGGCAATTCCATCAAACATGCAGAAAAAATATTTATGGATTATTCTGTTATGTCTGGTTGGATGTTAACTGGACAATATTTTATTGATCCACATGGAAGAAATGTTTCAATCACATCTTATCATTTAGGGCAGTATAATGATTTTTGGGTCGGAGGTTCGGATGGAACTATTTTCCATGGTGAACCCAATATGGAAGTCTTTTTTCCTTATTCAGTGGGTCCATTAGGGTCGAACTTTTCTACTTTGGATAAGATGGATAGAGAAATGTGGTTAGGTGGATTAAATCATGTGAATTCGGGTGGAATTACCCGATTATTGACTCAATCCTTGGAATTCGACCATTTTGAATCAGACATTACCATTAATATGAATCCAATGGATATTAACGATATATTGAATCTAAATGATGAAGTTTGGTTTGCTGGGAGCCAAGGAATTCAACTGTATGATAAAGATGATAATTATTGGAGATTTATAGGGGAAGAACGAGGAATCCCCAGTGGTAAACTTGTTACATTAGCGAATAATAAATCGCATATTTGGGTCGGTGGACCAAATGGGTTATCTCGAATAAATAGAAAAACACGGCGGGAAAATCCTTCTGGGATTGAAGATATTTTTAAATTTCAAAATGTGAGAAAACTTTTATTTGTAGATGAAGATTTATGGATTGCGACACCAAATGATTTAACTATTTTTAATACTCATAGCCCCGAATTGCGATCATTTCGCAAAAAAGGAACTTTTTCACTCGATGGACCCTTTATAGGTTTCAGGCAAATATGTTTTGATGATAATTATCTTTATGTTTCAACAAACCAAGGAATTCTTTCTTATGATTATGAAGATGGAACCTGGGCAAAAGTAGTCGATGCAAGTGTGTATGGTGGTCGAACGATACAATCAATGGCTATTTCAGGGGAAAAATGCTTTTTAGGTTTTCATGATGAATTACTACGGATTGATATGAATAATTCATTTCAAAAAAAGTATGACTTTCCATTCATGGGAACGGTCAAAGACCTCTATATTTCAGGCCGTGTAATATGGCTGGCAACAACAGAAGGATTAATAAAATTCAAATGGTCTGTAGATCGATGAAAAAAATACTCATTATATTAGCCCTCGTGACTTTGGCTTTCGGTGCTTCTCAGCATCAAAGAGGAGGGCGCAAAGGGAATATGGATATCATAGATAGATTCGTGGTAGCATCTTTTAGTGAAGCCTATTCATCCGATTCAATTCGTGTTGTTGCATTTATTGAAATTCCTTATGGTATTATCCAATTTGTCAAAAAAGGGAACCAATTTGAAGCATCGTATGAAGCATCTTTATCTATGGTTGAAAAAAAGGGTAAACAAATCAATCGTAAAATATGGAAAGAAACAATAACGCTTAATTCGTATGAAGAAACAAAGTCAAAACGCAGAAATATAAAACATTATACTACATTCATAATTCCAAGTGGAGATTTTAACCTTAATGGAGAATTGGTTGATTTAGATACTCGAAAAAAGGGTAGAAAAACAAAGAAAATTTCAAATAAATTTGCGAATAAACCTGTAATTCTTCCATCTGTATTAATGCTACCATTTCCAGGTGACTGGGGATTTAAACAAGATTTTATTCCTACATTAGGAAAAAGAATAAAGCCAATGGATAAAGATTTAAATCTTCTTGTTTCTGGTTTTATAAAAAAGGGTCCTTACCGCATAAAAGTTTCACTCGTAAATAGTGGGGATGAAACTGAAATTAGTTCTCAGGAATACCATAATGATGGTTCTGGGCATTTTTCTGAATATATTTCAATTCCCATTGATCTTATAACAAAGTTGAAATATGACATTAATGTAGAATTAGTTCAGTATAATCGAATGGTCAAAGATCAATTGACAATGACATTATCAAGAGCTGGAATTTCTAAAAATGTGACAGATATTGAATTTGCTTTAAAACAAATGAAATATATTTTGTCGAATGAAGAACGCAAAACATTAAGGAAATCAAGTAAAAGTGATTGGGAAGAATTATTTATAACATTTTGGGAAAGTAGAGATCCGGATACCACAACCATAAATAATGAACTTATGGAAGAATATTACAAACGTGTTGAATATGCAATTGAACATTTTGAATCATGGCAACCTGGGTGGCGTACCGACATGGGAATGATTTATATTTTATTTGGTCCACCAAATGAAATTCAGCGATATAATTCTAATTACACGCAAGTAAGACAAATTTGGCAATATTATAGAGTGAATAAAACTTTCTCCTTTATAGACGAAAATGGATTTGGTGACTATAGGCTAGAAACACCTTTCATTTCGCCGGGATTCTAATGATAGAACGATTTTCATATAGCAGTCTTCAGACATTTAAAAAATGTCCAGCCCAATTCAAAATACGTTACATAGATAAAGTGCGTAAAAAGGATGAAGGTATCGAAGCGTTTATGGGAAAACGTGTTCATGAATCAATTGAATTTTTATATAATACTATATTAGATGGGCAAATTCCATTTGTTGACCATATTGTTGATTATTACCGTGAACAATGGGATAAACATTGGCATGATAGGATTGCTCGGGTAGATAATAGTATGCGCCCTGCTGACTATATTCGGACAGGTGAAGAATGTATTGTTCGCTATTATCGAAAACATAAACCATTTCATCAGCCCGTGGAAGGAAATGAAGTCGAATTAGACTTTTATCTTGACGATAATGAAGATTATCAAATGAAAGGGTTTATTGATAGGTTAGATAATCTTGGCGACGGTAATTGGGAAATTCATGACTATAAAACATCCAAACGAGCTATGTCGCAAGCGCAAGCAGAGAAAGATGAACAATTAGCTTTATATCATTTCGCCATAAAGAAAAAGTTTGAGCATGTGAATGATGTTACTTTAGTTTGGCATTTTCTTCGTCATGGGTTAGAAATAAAATCAACCCGTACTGCCCAACAGTTAGATTCTTTATCGCATAAGTGCCAATCTTCCATTGACCAAATACGTACATTTATTAAAAGGAGTGGTACATTTAATCCAAAAACGTCCATTCTATGTAATTGGTGTTATTTGTGGGAAGAATGTTCTGCGAAAACTGGTACAAACCCATTTATAGGTAGAGATAACTAATATATGTTAAAGTTGACAGTGAAAGAAGCGGAAGCCTTAAAACAGCTCCTATCTTCTAAAATAGATTTTGGGAAAAATGAAAAAGTGTTATTAAATCTTAAAGAAAAGTTATCATCTAATAGTAAAATTGATTTGTATATTGATGGAGCTTCGAATCTACAGAAAAAAACAGCTGGACTTGGTGGTGTCTTTTATCAAAATGGAATGGAATTATACTCTTTTGCTGAATTTCGTCCAGATTTAACGAATAATGAAGCTGAATACGGTGCTCTCATATTTGGAATTGAAAAAGCATTAGAATTATCATTAAATAGTATTGATATATTTTCTGATAGCGAATTAGTTGTTCGTCAAATTACAGGTGTATATAAAGTGAAAAATCCACGTATGGCTCTACTGCATAAAAAAGTCATGCAGCTGCTTAATGAGTTAAGCTATTGGTCTCTTACGCACGTCCGCAGAGAGAAAAATACACGTGCAGATGAACTGAGCAAAGAAGGTATAAACGCAGGAAAATAACTTCGGACTATTTCATTTCGTCCTAAGTGGTACAATACAACGAAATTGTACCTTTTTTATTTAATGTGTACACCTTGTTATCTCTCTTGTTAAATCCAAGAGCAGCCCCTAATTTCCCCCGCTGAAAAGTGGGCCCAAATGCCCACTTTTCTTTTGTTTGCCAATGATAAATCGTTTTACAGAAATAGAAAAAGTGATGAATTCGGACTTGGTTCTTATGGATATCAAGACGGATGAGTCTGCCCAAATGATTCGAATCATTATTGATTCAGAGCGTCCAGTAACTTTAAGTGACACTACAGGATTAATGAAATTGATTAATAATGATGAATCACTACAAACTTTATTTCCTGACACGCATCGAATTGAAATATCGTCTCCTGGAATGGGAGCGGAACTGAAGCACCCGTTTCAATATCGAAAAAATGTTGGAAGAACACTCGAAATTAAAGTTGTTGAAGATGGGAAATATATTAAACGATTGGGTACATTGCTAGAAGTGACAGAGACTGGTATCCTTTTTCAGGAAGATGAAGAATCTTATACTTTTGAATTTGATGCCATTAAATCTGCAAAAATTAAAGTTACATTCAATTGAACAGGGAGTTGAACATTGATTAATCGAGAATTAATTGAAGTCTTTTCGGAGATTGCTAGAGAAAAAAACGTTGATCGTTCTGAATTAGCCACTATAATGGAAGAACTTTTTCTATATGTGATAGAAAAGGAATATGGTGATTCATCAAATTGCAGTGTAATTGTAAACCTGGATAAGGGTGAAATTGAAATATACGCTGAAAAAACGATTGTAGAAGAAGTTGATGATTATAAAGTTGAAATCACATTAGAAGATGCGTGCAAAAAAGAGCCAGATGCAGCAGCTGACCTTGAAGTAGGTGATGTATTCGTAGAAGTGATAGATCCGATGATATTTGGTAGACGTATTGTTACAACCGCAAAACAATTTTTTGCTCAAAGAATTAGAGAAGTTGAACGGAATTATGTTTTCGAAGACTATTCAAATCGTGTAGGTGAAATTGTTATTGGTGTTGTAAAACAAGTTCAGAGGGACAATGTATTTGTTGATATTGATCGCGCTGAACTTCGAATGCCAAAACGCGAACAAATTTCGTCCGAAAGATATAGACGTGGCGACACAATTCGCGCCATTATTAAATCAGTTGAAGTTACATCAAAGGGTCCAGAAATCATTATTTCTAGAAGTAATGATACTTTTTTACAAAAACTATTTGAAATGGAAGTTCCAGAAATTGAAGATAGTATTATTGATATTACTGCTATCTCTCGTCAGCCGGGAGAACGTGCTAAAATAATTGTACGATCCAATGATCGTAGAATAGACCCAGTGGGTGCATGCGTCGGAATGAGAGGAAGTAGAATTCAAGCAGTTGTTCGAGAGTTAAACAATGAGAAAATTGATATTGTTAACTATAGTGAACAACCTGAAATATTAATCACACGTGCTCTATCGCCAGCAAAACCAGTTAATCTTTATATAGACGATGATAAAAAATATTGTATTGCTATTTTTGAAGATGATGATCTCAATTTTGCGATTGGTCGGAATGGAATGAATATTAATTTGGCATCACGAATTACTGACTATAGGATTGACGCATTTGGCGAAAAGGAATATGAGCGAATTCAAAGTGATCAAAAAACTGCTCTTTCGGATATTGATGGAATTACAGCAACAACTGCAAAAAATTTAGCTGCAGTTGGAATTAATGTTGTATCAGAATTACTTGATGCGGATGAAGACATATTACTGAGTGCAAAGGGAGTAGGGGAATCATCTTTGGATGATATCTATACGGCTGTTCAGGAATTTATAGAGCGTGAAATCCCTGCAGAAGATGAAGAATTAATGGAAGTAGAAGTAGCATTGGATGATAATGTAGAATCATCCGATGAACCTATAACTGAAAGTGCTAAATAAACAGATGGCAAAAGGTATAAGAATATTCCAGATCGCTAAAGAGTTAAATATCTCTCACACAGATATTTTATCTTTTTTAAAGTCACAAAACATTGAAGTTGGGAGCCATATGTCTCCCGTTAACGAGGATGTGCATCAGGTTATTCTTTCTGAATTTGCAAAAGATAAAGCCAATGTTGAGCGATTTCGAAAAGAACAAGTAAGAAAAGAAATCCACGATACACGCCTTAAGGAAAAGAAAAAAGACCATAAAAAACTCCAAATATTATCTCTTTCTCAACAAAGGGAATTAGAGAAAAAAGAAAAAGAAACAGCTTCTTTAATAGAAGCTGAAAAACAGAAAAAAGAAGCCGAAGCTGCGAAGAAGAAAGCAGAAATAGAAAAAGAAAAAGAATCTAAAGCTAAGGAAAAAGCTGAGGAAGAAAAGTCTAAAAAATTACATGATGTAAAGAAAAAGAAAATAGTAGCCCCAAAGAAAAAATTAAGAAAAATTTCTTTAGCTGATATTCAATCTGAAATTGGTTCATCGTCCAAAAGGCCTTCCGGTAAAAAACAAAAAAAGGAAGCTGTACAGAAAAGTGTGAAAGATGCTGTTCGTCAAACAATTGCTAAAATTGACACAAAGTCAAAGAAAAAAGTTTATAAAAAACAAGCAAAAGAAGATAGTCCTAAAACTCCTGATGAGTTAGTTCCCATTGAAATAGCAGAATTTTCAAATGTGGAAGAAGTTGGAAAACTTTTCTCCGTTGCCTCGAGTGATATTATTCAAAAATGCATGGCGTTAGGTATGTTGGCCACAATTAATCAACGTCTTGACTGGGAAGTTATTGAACTTTTGGCTGAAGAATATGGCTATAAAGCTGATAAAATGAAAGATATTGGTGAAGAATTATTTTCTGAAGAAGAGTCAGAAGAAGATTTAGAAAATGCTATTACGCGAGCACCCATTGTGACAGTTATGGGGCATGTGGATCATGGTAAAACATCACTATTGGACTATATTCGTGAAGAAAATGTTGTGTCTGGCGAATCAGGTGGAATTACGCAGCATATTGGTGCTTACAAAGTTGATGTAGGTGACGGCAAATATATCACATTTTTAGATACACCCGGTCACGAAGCATTTACAGCAATGCGTGCACGTGGTGCACAAGTAACTGATGTTGTAATCCTAGTTGTTGCCGCTAATGATTCTGTTATGCCTCAAACAATTGAAGCGATAAATCACGCAAAAGCAGCAAAAGTTCCACTAATAATTGCGATTAATAAAATGGACGTTCCTGGAGCAGACCCTGAAAAAGTTCGTCGTGAATTATCTGAACATGAAGTTCTTGTTGAACAATGGGGCGGAAAAGTTCAATCTGTTGAAATAAGTGCTAAAACCGGTGATGGAATAAGCGATTTAATGGATTCACTTGTGTTGGAGACAGATGTGCTTGATTTGAAAGCAAACCAAGATACGCTGGCTCGCGGAAGTATAATTGACTCAAAACTTGATCGTGGACTAGGACCCGTTGGAACAGTATTAATTCAGAAAGGTATTCTTAGAGTTGGAGATCCATTCATCTGTAGCGATTATTCTGGAAAAGTTAGAAGTATAATGAATGAACGGGGAGAACGTTTAAAAGAAGCATTCCCGTCTGACGCAGTTCAGATTCAAGGTTTTGACCAAGTACCGCAAGCGGCTGATATGTTTATCGTTGTTGCGAATGAAAAAGATTTAAAACGTATTTCATCTGAACGACAAAGAGTAAGACGTGAAATTGAACACAAGAAAATGGCATTTTCTCTAGACCATATGTCCTCGCTCATTGCGGAAGGAACTATGAAGAATCTTCCAATAATTGTTAAAGGTGATGTAGATGGATCTATCGAAGCATTATCTGAAACATTAGAAAAAATGAATACAGATGAAGTTGGTATTAAAGTCATTCATAAAGCAGTTGGTATGGTGACTGAATCCGATGTTCTTTTGGCTGAAGCTTCTAAAGCAGTCATTATTGGTTTTCATGTTCAAGTTAGCTCAAATGCAAAACTTCAAGCTCAACAAGCAGGCGTTGATATACGGACGTATAATGTCATTTATCAAGCTGTTGATGAATTGAAACTGGCTCTTGAAGGTCTACTTGAACCTGATAAAGTTGAAACCATGTTAGGCCAAGCACTTGTCCAGGAACAATTTAAAATTCCTAAAATTGGTTTTATTGCTGGTTCCAAGGTTACGGAGGGATTAATTATTCGAAATGGCAAAGCACGTGTATTGCGTGATGGTGAAGTCATATGCGAGGGTTTAATCAATTCATTAAAACGCTTTAAAGATGATGCTAAGGAAGTCAAAGAAGGGCTTGAGTGTGGTATTGGAGTGGATGGACTTAAAAAATTCTTACCAGGCGATATTATTCAAGTCTATGAAATCCGAGAAGTAAAACGGAAATTAGAAAAGAGTTGAAATCAAAAAGACCGTATAAAAGAACAGATCGAGTCGGGAATCAAATCCTTTCAATCTTAGGAGATGTTCTTACAAAATATATCGATTTATCACATATCGGGTTTGTTACATTTACCCACGTGGACATTGCACCCGATCTTCGAACCGCTAAAGTATTTTATAGTATTCTTAACCCAAAAATGACAAGAGAAAAAGCGCGGATTGAGATTAATCAACGTCGAAAAGCATTCAAGAAATTCATGAGTCCTGAATTAACAATTAAACATACTCCCGATTTAAAATTTTATCATGATGACTCCTTAGAGTATGGTGAAAAAATCGACCGTTTATTTCATGATTTAGACCTTGAAGAAAAAGATGATCATTAATATTAATAAACCTGTTGGTTGGACATCATTTGATGTTGTTAAAAAAATACGTGGCATTACAAAAGAAAAAAAAGTAGGTCACGGAGGCACATTGGATCCATTTGCTAAAGGTGTATTAATCATTGGAACTGGGAAACATACAAAAGATCTCGCGCATGTTTCACATTCTAATAAAAGTTATGAAGCCGTTATTAAGCTTGGTCAAGAAACAAATTCCCTTGATACCGAGGGTGATATTATAAAGACAGCTCCAATCCCAAATATTTCAAAAGAACACATTCAAACTACTTTAGAATCATTTTTAGGGAAGCAAAACCAAATTCCCCCCATGTTTTCAGCGAAAAAAGTTAATGGTAAACGTCTCTACTCTTTAGCGAGGGAAGGTATTACTATAGAGCGTGAACCGATTGAAATTACGATTGAATCTATAGAACTTCTTTCCTATGCCGAAAATGAAATACGATTCTCTACAACCTGCACTAAAGGAACCTATATACGTGTTTTAGGAAGTGATATTGCCAAAAAATTAGGCACTGTAGGTTACCTTATTGAATTGACTCGGACACATGTTGGAAATGCGAATATTAAAGAATCATTAACTATAAACGAATTTCAGGAAAAATGGAAATCTATCCATCCATAGAAAAATGTCCTGAAATGGAGAATGCCAGCCTAACAATTGGTTCTTATGATGGTCTCCATAGGGGACATCATGAACTCATAAGAAATATGGTATCTTATGCGCATACAAAAAATGTGCCTTCCGTTGTGGTAACATTTGATCCACATCCTCGACATTTACTAAACCCTCCAGCAGAAAAATGGCCACTCATTATGAGTATGACTCAAAAATTGAGTGTTTTAGAATCATTAGGCGTTGATGCAGTATTAGTTATTCCTTTTACAGAATCATTTTCTCAAACATCCGCTGAATCTTTTATGAATGAAATTATTATTTCAAAATTTAAACCTTCAAAAATATTTATTGGGTATGACCATCATTTTGGATTTAAGAGAGAAGGGACGCCTGAATTTTTAAATGCATATTGTGTTGAAAATGGAATTGACATTGATATCATGGAACCTATGAAAGATGAAAGTGTCATCATATCCAGCTCTCATATTCGAGAATTAATTTTGTCTGGATATCTTCGACGAGCTAATTATGAATTAGGATCCATTTATGGAATTGAAGGATGTGTCTGTAGGGGCGCAGGTCGAGGAAAAGGATTGAATTTTCCAACTGCGAATGTAAAACCAGTTGAAAAAAACCAACTATTACCCATGCCGGGAGTTTATTTTGTAAGAGGAAGGATTATTGGACTTAATCTATACGGAATGTGTAATTTCGGCACACGTCCAACATTCAATGAAGAAGAACTTGTTATGGAAGTACACTTCTTTCATGAGCAGTTGGATGATTTATACGATAAAATCATAACGGTTGAATTTTTAGAGCGGATTAGAGATGAAAAAAAATTTCCTTCCCCAAATAAACTGATTGAACAATTAAATAAAGATAAAGCCCGATGTTTAGAACTTCAGGCGAAATATGAATAGGAGACATAAATGTCATTAACACAAGCAGAAAAAACTGAAATCATTAAGCAATTTGGAAAAGATGATAATGATTCAGGATCAGCAGAAGTGCAAATTGCACTTTTCACAAAAAGAATTCGTCAATTGACGGAACATGCCAAAGTGCATAAAAAAGACCATCACACAAAACGTGGCTTGGTTCAACTCGTAGCTCAGCGTAAAAAGATGCTGAAATACTTGATAAAAACAGATGCAGATTCCTACATGAAGGTCATTAAGGAACTGCAAATTCGTGGTTAATAAGAAAACAAATAAAACCACAGATATCGAACGAAATAAAACAAGAAAGAAAAAGAAACGAAAATGATACGTAAAGAAATGACTTTAGCCGGTAAAACACTTGCAATTGAAACAGGTGAAGTTGCCCGCCAGTCAGATGGATCCGTAATGGTATATTACGGAGATACAACTGTTCTAGTAGCAGTTAATGCTGCAAAGACAGCAAGAGAAGATATTGATTTTTTCCCATTACAGGTGGAATACAGGGAAAAACATTATGCCGGTGGTAAAATCCCCGGTGGATTTTTTAAACGAGAAGCTCGCCCATCAGAGCACGAAGTTTTAACCAGTCGACTCACAGATCGACCCATACGTCCTTTATTTCCTAAGGGATTTAAAAATGAGACACAAGTTATCATTACTGTATTAAGTAGTGATGGTGAAAATTTACCTGATGTTTTAGCCGGTGTTGGTGCATCAGCTGCATTAAGTATTTCATCTATTCCCTTTAATGGTCCAATTGCGACTGTTCGTGTTGGAAGAGATGGAGATGAGTTTATTCTTAATCCAACTCGCTCACAAATGGCGGATTCAGATTTAGAATTAATTGTATCTGGAAATTCGGAAGCTGTAGTCATGGTCGAAGGTGAAGCAGATGAATTACCAGAAAACATTATTCTCGAAGCTTTGAACTATGCGCATACACATATTAAATCACTGATTGATTTTCAAAATGAATTAGTAGCTGCTTGTGATGTAACAAAGCGAGAATTAAATCTACCTGAAGAAAATGCAGAATTAAAAACAGCTGTTTTGGAAAAGGTTGGAGATCAAATTTCTCAAATTGTTAAAATTGAAGATAAACACGCAAGAAATGATGCAAAATCAGCTTTAGAATCTGAAGTAAAGGATTCATTAGCTGAATCATTCCCTGAAATGGAGAAAGATATTTCATCCATTATTGGAGATGAATTTAAAGCAGGTTTCCGTGAGCGTATTTTAGCAGAAGGTATTCGAAGCGACGGCCGTTCTACAACGGATATTCGCCCTATCACTGCTAAACCAAAATTCTTACCTAGAAATCATGGGTCAGCCTTATTTACACGCGGAGAAACTCAGGCGTTAGTTGTAACAACTCTTGGGTCTAAACGGGATGAAATGATTGTGGATAGCATGGATGAAGATTATAAGAAAAATTATTATCTTCATTACAATTTCCCACCTTATTGCGTCGGTGAAACAGGCAGAATTGGTTTTACAAGTAGACGAGAAATTGGCCATGGAAATTTAGCGCAACGTGCATTAAAGCCCGTTATGCCTGATTATGATGATTTCCCTTATACGATTCGAATCGTATCTGAAATCATGGAATCAAATGGATCTTCATCCATGGCATCGGTTTGTGGTGGATCATTATCCATGATGAGTGCAGGTGTCCCACTAAGAGAGCATGTTTCAGGGATTGCAATGGGGTTAATTACAGATGGAAAACGTCATGCGATTTTAAGTGATATTCTTGGAATGGAAGATCATTTAGGAGATATGGATTTCAAAGTAACTGGCTCTAGCCAAGGTATTACAGCTATTCAATTAGATCTTAAAATTGAAGGTATATCCTTTGAACTCTTAACGGAAGCATTAGACCAAGCCAAAGAAGGCCGTATGCATATAATTGGTATTATGAATGAAGCTCAGCCTGAAGCAGGTGAATTATCTGAATTTGCTCCACGTATTTTGAGTTTACAGATTAATCCAGAAAAGATTGGCGCTTTGATTGGACCTGGTGGAAAAAACATCAAAAAAATCATAGAAGATACCGAATGTGAAGTGAATGTTGATGACGATGGAACTGTAACAGTTGCTGGCGTAGATGCTGCAAAATGTGACGATGCTATTGAACTCGTTCGTGCCATTACTTTTGAACCAGAAGTGGGAATGGAGTTTGATGGAACAGTTACGAGACTTATGACATTTGGTGCTTTTGTAGAATTTGCTCCTGGTCGTGAAGGATTAGTTCATATTTCCGAAATGGATTGGAAACGAACAGAAAATGTAGAAGATGTTTGTAAACCAGGTGATCCAATGAGAATCAAATTAATGAAAATTGACGACCAAGGTCGCTTAGACTTTAGCCGTAAAGCATTAATGGAAAAACCTGAAGGATGGACACCACCTCCACCAAGAAAACCACGAGATAAACGTGATGGTGGACGGAGACCATTTAAGAAACGTCGTTTCTAGACATATTCTAAATGCATAAAAGAAGAGCGGTGAAATTATATAAATACAATAGTTTCACCGCTTTTGTTTTTATCATTGTTTAACACATCAATGAAATAAGTATTATGGCTCCAAAATTATCAACTCATTTTAATAATCGGCTTCCTTCATCCATTCGTGAAGCACAAATCATTTTCTCCAAAAGGGAGGACAAAGATCACATTCAAGTGGTGAATCTTGCCATAGGAAATGTGTCATTACCAATGCATCCAGCCATGAAAAAGCGAATGAATAGTCTCGGAGATACTCATTTCACAGACGGAGTCGTTAAGTATACCCCCAGTGTAGGGACTCAAGAAGCGAGGGACGCTTTTCTGAATATTATTGGATCGGAAGATGTAAATACGGACTTATTGCAATGTCTTATTACGGATGGCGGATCTCAAGCAATGGAATTAATGATGCTAGGTGTTTGTGGACCAAATTCAAATAAACCATTCATGCTTTTAGACCCAGCTTATACGAATTATATCGAATTTGGAAAACGATTATCCATCCCAATTATTACATCAAATAGGCATATTTCTGATGATGGCGCATTTGATCCCTTGGATTTTGACCGAATTGATTCCATGATACAAAACCAAAAACCAAGCGGATTATTGGTTATTCCAAATGATAATCCCACTGGGCAATTTTTAACTCAAAATGAGTTAAAAATGATTGGAAAATTGTGTGTAAAAAATGATATTTGGATGATGAGTGATGAAGCGTACCGACAATTGTATTATGGGACAGAAGGATCATCCAGTATATGGAGAATAACCGAAGGGGATGTGCCCGGAATAACAGGAAGACGTATTAGCATAGAATCAGCATCTAAAGTCTGGAATGCGTGCGGACTTCGCATTGGTGGATTAGTGACGGATAATGAAGAATTTCATACGAAATCAGTATCCGAATACACGGCGAATTTATGTGCAAATGCAATTGGTCAACATATTTTTGGAAGTTTAGCACATGAATCTCACGAGGATTTAAATAATTGGTACCAATCGCAACGACACTATTATCGCGAATTAATGATACCGTTACGAGAAAATCTATTAAATGCGATACCAGGGTTAATTGTTACCATGCCTGAAGCAGCCATTTATTTTGTCATTGACTTTAGGAAAATATGTAACGATTCATTTGATGCTAGAAATTTCGTTAAATATTGTGCATCTCAAGGGAAAGTGAATATTGATGGAAAAGATTATACTCTTTTATTAGCTCCTATGAATGGCTTTTATGCTGATCCATCCCTTGGAAAAACACAAATGCGAGTTGCAATGGTGGAACCTGAAAATATGATAAAAAAGACTCCAACACTATTAGCGAATCTATATTCCGATTATTTAAAAATATAAGAGTATTCATTTCGCTTGCCCGACGAAGTAATCGTCGTTAATTTAAAGTAATGGTTTAAGTAATTACCTTACCACATTCTATGAAACCTACAATAAAAAAATTATATTATTCTATCGGCGAAGTAGCCGAATTGACGAGCCTAAAAGCGTATGTGTTACGGTATTGGGAAACGGAATTTAAACAATTAAATCCTCCAAAAAACCGTGCAGGAAACAGAACATATCGCCAAAAAGACATTGATGTTATTCTAGAAATAAAAGATTTATTGTATAAAAAGAAATTTACGATTGATGGAGCAAGGCATGTGCTAAATGGTGGAAATGAAGAAAAACATGCCATTACCGAAGATGGTTTTTCCGATAAACAGAAACTGATATTTGGTAAAATAAGAGAAGATCTTAAAGCGATTTTAGACATTATACGAACTTAGTACGGGGCGTGGCGCAGTCCGGTAGCGCACTTGGCTGGGGGTCAAGTGGTCGCAGGTTCAAATCCTGTCGCCCCGACATAAAAGCATCCAATTGGGTGCTTTTTTAATTTTTACTTAAAATTTTAAGGATGATTGAACTTTGATTCGCTAAATTTCCGCCCAACAATTGAATCAAATATGTTCGACCCAGTCATTCTATTCAGCACGATTACCCTATTAATTCTTATTGGGGCAGCCTTTTGGTTAGAAATACCAAAATTATCCATCCCATTAATAGGTGTATATGTCATATTTCTATTTTTCTCTCTTTCTGAAAAAAAGCCAAATCCACCTATAAATATTGATTTTCCACCCATTGAATCCCCAATGATGGACTCGAGTGTTGTTGAAGTTGAAAAAGATTCACCAGATACAGTCATAGTTCAAAAAGAAGCGAAAAGTAAAATTGAATTAAAACCACTCGTATTTGAAAAAAATGATGCCTTATTTAAAGATAGTCTTAAAAAGGAAACCACTTTAAAGCCCATTACGAAAGAAAAAGAAATTGAAGAGAAAGAATCAACATTAAATATTAAACAAATGTCTATTTGTAAAAATATTATAAACCGAAAACCAATTCAATCTGGAAAAACATTTTCCACAACTGTTGATTCCTTGTTTTGTTATACACTCCTTTCAAATACAGGTGGCAAACAGCATTTGACCCATATTTGGGAATACGACAATAAGGTTATGAGTAAAATTCGGTATTCTGTAAAGCATTCATCGAATTGGCGTTCTTGGACAAGGAAAACGATTTTACCCCACCAAACAGGCCTTTGGAGTGTATCTGTTGAAGATACATCTGGTGCCATCATTAAAAAAATTCAATTTAATATCGTCAATGAAAATGAATAGAACACTATTAATGCGACTATTCGTATTATGGGTTCTTTTTATTTTTGGATGCAATCCCATCAACCAAGAAGGGAATGTTCCCATTTCTTGGAAAGAATTAAATCAAAAAACGTCAGAAGGAATTAAGCTTTATTATGGGAGAAATACGGCTTTACCATTAAATGCATGGTATGCTGATATTGATTTAAATCGTTCGGATTTAACAGCAAAAGTCATTTCATCACATGACGAGGATAAACGTCAAACACCTTCGGAATTATTGTCATCAACACAGGCAGCCGTTGTATTGAATGGTGGGTATTTTATTATGAATCAAGCGCCAACCAGTCATGTGGGATTATTAAAGGAGAATAATGTTTTATTGGAACCAGCTTCTCAAACCGTATTACGCGATAATGCACGATACTTTATTTCCCGAGGCGCTCTAGGGTTTAACCATCAAAATGATCCAGATATATCTTGGGTGGCTACACGGAATGATTCAATATTTTCTTGGGATCAACCCTTGAATAATCGACCAGGAAATCCTGTAAAGTTGCTTGATTTTTCCACAGCTAAATATTGGAATATGGAAGGAGCAATTCATGCGGGGCCTGTGCTTATTCAAAATGGCATGGTTCAAGTAACGACTGAACAAGAAGTTTTTTTCAATACACCTGTTGCAGGTGTGCAACCTCGATCTGCTGTTGGCATAACAAAAGATAATCATTTAATATTACTAATTGTGGATGGACGTCAATCTGAAAGCCGTGGCGTTTATTTAGAAGAATTAGCAACAATATTATTGGATTTAGGATGTGAAAAAGCACTGAATCTAGATGGAGGTGGGTCTAGTGCACTTGTGACTCCAGAAGGATTATTAAATAGGCCTGTTGGCTTACATGCTCAACGCGAAATTATGTCAGCAATTGGAATTTATGTGAATAATTAAAAATGAAATGGATACGAAATATTTATGATTGGGTATTAAAATGGTCAGAACGCCCATCTGGGCCACGTGTTTTATTTTTACTTTCATTTGCAGAAGCCTCGTTTTTTCCTATTCCTCCAGATGTTCTCTTAATTCCACTCGCCTTAGGCCTAAGGTCTAAAGCCTTTAAATTTGCTCTATTATGCAGTGTAGGTTCCATATTTGGCGCAATCCTAGGGTATAGCCTTGGATATTCAGTTTGGTGGGCTGGAGTGAGCGATTTTACGCCATTTGCTCATTTTTTCTTTAATCATATCCCTGGAATGTCCGTTGATGGATTTTATTCCATAAAGGCATTATATGAATCATGGAACTTCTGGATTATATTTACGGCAGGATTCACGCCAATTCCATTTAAATTATTCACAATAAGTGCCGGCGCCTTTCGTGTAGATTTTGTCATGTTTGTTATTGCATCCGTTGTAAGTCGGTCTGCTCGATTTTTTCTGGTAGCGGGTCTCATTAAGGTTTTTGGTGAACCCATTCGCGAATTCATTGATAAATACTTTAATCTATTAGCGATTTTATTCACCGTTTTACTAATTGGTGGATTCCTCATTATCAAATTGTTTATTTGATTTGTTTCTATCCTTATAAGAAGGATACACATTAAATTTTAACGATTATTTAGCTGAACATTTGAACGGGGTGTAGCGTAGCCCGGTTAGCGCGCGTCGTTCGGGACGACGAGGTCGGAGGTTCAAATCCTCTCACCCCGACAAAAAACCAAGAGGTGATGGTATGAAAAATACTTTAACGCTATTTCGAATAGTGGGATTTAGTTTTTTATTCCTGTTTGGAGTGCAATTTATGAATGTCTTTTTAGAATGGTTCCCCATTTCACCGTTCTGGATGAAAACCAGTTTATTCGCAGGACTCATTCTTTTATTTTTTTTGGTCTTATCAGAGCGCTATGCAAATAAGGAAGACCACTATTATTCAAAAAACGTGGAGAAATAAATATGATACTCACAACTCAAGATCAATTAAAAGACCATTCCATTGCTGAAACGATTGGTATGGTAAAAGGAAGTACCATTCGGGCACGCCATATAGGAAATGACATTTTAGCAGGAATACGAAATATCATCGGTGGGGAAGTACATGAATATACCAAAATGTTAGCTGAATCTCGTGAACAAGCCATTGATAGAATGATATCTGATGCAGAAAAACAAGGTGCAGATGCGATTGTGTGTGTGCGTTTTACAACATCCACTATTATGTCTGGAATGGCGGAATTCTTGGCTTATGGGACTGCAGTGAAACTGGCTCACCCCTATGAATCGAAACTGTAATATATTTTAAGAAATATTTGTACAAAAGTGTCCCAATATTATTGGAAGTCAAGAATACTACATCTATATTCTTACTGAAAGGAATGATATAAAATGATGTTGCATTACGAAACTGACGACGAACAACAATGGTTAGATAGCATGGACTCTGATGGCGAATCAGAAATGGGCAAAGCGATTAAAATCCAAGATCCTATCTCATCTCTTCACTTAGAAGAACCACTGGTTTTAGAGAAAGGAACGTCTATCCGAACCGCTTTAAATAAAATGCAAAGTCAGTTAGAAAACTATATATTGGTTACATCTAATGAATCTTTAATCGGTATTTTAACCGAAAGAGATATATTAATGAATATTACGGGGAAAGAATATGATTTGGAAATTTCCCTGATTGAAGAATTTATGACTAAAGCTCCTGAAACATTGACTATGGAAGATCCCTTAGCTTATGCCTTAAATAAAATGCATGTGGGTGGTTTTAGACATGTGCCTATTGTTGATCATCAAAATATGCCTGTAGGCGTTATTACATTATCAAAAATCATTTCAATTATTGCTGATTTTTTTAATCAGGATATAATCAATCTGCCACCACTTGATCGAATGGTAGATACAGCAAGTCCTGAAGGCGGTTAAACGAATTCACCCCATTTAGACGGAAAAAAACTTCATCCAAAATGAATTAACATTTAGATGAATATTTTCCGTATTTTCCCTTCCGAATTTTGATACATATTTTGTTTTATCCTCTGGGGTAAAACGATGAATAAACTGGAGTCCATTTTGGCAAAAGAAAAACCAATTACGATTGATGGAGTTATTAAAGAAGCTTTACCGAATTCAATGTTTCGAGTAGAAATTGAAATTGGCGAACAAGCTCATGAAGTATTAGCCTATGTATCTGGCAAAATGAAAAAGTTTTTCATTAAAATATTGCCAGGTGATACTGTCACGCTTGAAGTTTCTCCTTATGACTTATCCCGCGGTCGTATTGTCTATAGACATAAATAATAATTCATATTCTAATCTATAATAATATGCTGAATTTATATTGCCTAACTCGCAATATATTAGTATATAGACGCCATTATTTAATAATATATAAGAACCTGGAACCTGTCGAACTAATTAAAACTTCTGATTGATTTCTTGGGTTATTGCGTGGATAGTCAAAAGAAACATCTTTATCTTGTTCTAATCATTAGTCTGCTATTTTCACATTGTGCTTCATACTCTAGAAAATATGAAAGTGACTATCATTATGATGTAACTATTTATCGGGATACCTGGGGTGTGCCGCACATATTTGGAGTTACCGACGCAGATGTGGCTTATGGTTTAGCTTGGGCGCATTCTGAAGATGATTTTAAAACGATTCAGGATATATTACTTGCAGAAAGAGGAAAATTAGCTTCCGTTTATGGAAAGGATGCAGCAGTAAATGATTATTATGTTGTATTCTCGTCCATTTGGAAACATGTAAATAATGACTATCTTGAAAAAGTACCACACGAAGTAAAAGCTATTTGTGATGCATATGCAGATGGCGTCAATCACTATGCTAAAATGCACCCTAAAGAAGTGTTATCAAATATATATCCAATAAGTGGAAAGGACATTATTGCTGGATTTCTTCATCGCACACCACTCATGTTTGGTTTAGACAATACCATTAAAAAGTTAATGAAAAAGAAAAATAACGATTTATCACTTTTATTGGACTCAGAATTAAACACATTCCCCTGGAATATTGATATGGTTGCCAGTAATGTAGTTGCAGTGAATCCTGATAGATCGGAAGATGGGTTTACGCGTCTCATGGTAAATACTCACCAGCCGTGGTCTGGGCCAACATCATGGTATGAAGTACATTTGCATAGTGAAGAAGGATGGAATATGGTAGGTGGCCTTTTCCCTGGTTCTCCCGTAGCACTTATTGGACACAATGAGCATTTGGGATGGTCACACACAGTGAATAGTCCCGATTTGATTGATGTTTATAGATTAGATATACATCCAGAAAATGAAAATTCATATTTTTTCGATGGTGAATGGAAATCATTAGAAGAAACGATTGTACCCATTGATGTAAAACTTTGGGGACCTATTTCTTGGACATTTAAACGCGATTTATTTCATTCTGTCCACGGACCGGTGATCAAAACTGAGCA
>CAZGFQ010000018.1:5261-41659 GCA_964525185.1 uncultured bacterium | reverse complement strand
TTTTGGGATAATGAAATTACTCCCGCTTTAATTGATTATATTAAAATCCCAAATAAGTCCCCTGCCTTTGACGCAAATTGGGAAGCCAACGGTCATATGGATCGCGTATTAGATATGGCTGTAGATTGGACAAAATCTCATATGCCGAAAGGGGGACAATTAACCATAAAACATACTGTAGGTCGAACGCCGCTTATTCTTGTGGATATTCCTGGTGAAAAAGATGGAAATGTTCTTATGTATGGACATCTAGATAAACAACCTGAAATGGAAGGCTGGGATGAAGATCTTGGGCCGTGGAAGCCTGTTTTAAAAGATGAAAAGTTGTATGGTCGCGGTGGGGCAGATGACGGGTATGCGCTTTTTGCATCTATTGGATTAATTAATGCGCTCCAAGAACAGAATATTCCTTTACCAAGAATTTTAATTTTAGTTGAATTTTGCGAAGAAAGCGGTTCGCCTGATTTACCCCATTATATTGATTTATGTTCTGACACAATCGGCTCGCCTAATTTGGTTGTTTGTTTAGATTCTGGAGCGGGTGATTATGAACGCTTTTGGACCACCACATCTTTACGAGGTTTAGTTGGATGTTCTATGCGTGTTGATGTTTTAAGTGAGGGTGTACATTCCGGAAGCGCAAGCGGATTGGTGCCATCGTCCTTCCGTGTTGCGCGCGAATTATTATCAAAAATTGAAGATCCAAAATCAGGAACTGTACTTGTGGATTCTCTTCATACAGATATTCCCGAACATCGCATTAAAGAAGTTGAAAAAATGGTATCAATATTAGGAGGTGGCGTTGTGGATGAATTTCCTTTTGTTGAAAATATGAAACCATCTACGGATGATTTGGTTGAGGCTGTGCTCAGAAGAACATGGCGCCCTGCCCTTTCCGTTGTTGGTGCAGATGGATTGCCTGGTGGAGAAAAAGCCGGGAATGTGTTAAGGCCATACACGTCATTAAAATTATCTATGCGAATTCCCCCAATGGTGGATGCACCAAAAGCTCAAGAAGATTTAGTAAACGCTCTAATGGATACCCCTCCATACCATGCTAAAGTTACAGTGGAAACAGAAGAAGCTGCTTTTGGTTGGAATGCACCGAAAACAGAACCATGGTTAGGTGCGGCTATCGAAAAAGCGTCTACTGACTTTTATGGTCATAGCGCTAGCGCATTAGGCGAAGGTGGAACTATCCCGTTTATGGCTATGTTAGGTGAAAAATTTCCAGAAGCCCAATTCATTATAACAGGCGTTCTGGGTCCCGCATCAAACGCTCACGGGCCGAATGAATTTCTGCATATTCCTTATGCAAAAAAACTATCTTGTTGTGTGGCATCCATATTAGCAGAACACCCTTAAGGCGTGTCCTTTAGAATTGTTTTTTTAATGGGTGTTGCGCTTTTTTCTGTAAGCACATCATCCCTTGTTGTTCGTCATTTGGTGGATGTACCTGCGGTTGTTATTGCATTTTGGAGAATGGCCATTGCATCCGGAATATTGTGGATATATAGTTTTTACCATCAAAGTACTCTTTCGCCGCTAAATCGAAAAAGAGTTTTTTATTCTGGCGTCTTTTTAGGATTTCATTTTGCTTTATTTTTCAGTGCTGTCAAATTAACATCCATCGCCAACGCTACTGTGTTGGGAACTTTGGCTCCTGTTTTTACCTTATGTGTGGAAAAATTCTTCTACCGTCGGTCTTTTAATAAAGTACTTATTCTTGGTTTAACTATAAGTCTTGTAGGTGCCTTTATAATAAATGGAAATGACTTTTCTTTCAACAATAAACCTTTTGTCGGAAACCTTATGGCAATTGTCGGGTCTTTGTTTATTGCTCTTTCTTGGATGATTGCAGAAAAAGTAAGGGAGGATTCGGACGCTATAACTTATAGCAGAAGTGTCTTTTTTGTGGCGGCGATTGTGTTATTTGTCATTTCGCTTTTTCGTACTGAAGCTATATTAAATATTACTCTGGAACACTTCGGTTGGTTTGTTTTTTTAGGATTAGTTCCAACTATTTTTGGTCATGTCATTTTAAGCTTTATTCTTAAATTTGTTTCTCCTACAATGGTAGCGTCTATCCCTCTAGGTGAGCCTGTTGTTGCGTCTGGTTTAGCTCTTATTTTCTTTAACGAATCATTGTCTCTTGCAACATTGGGAGGTGGGACGTTGGTCCTTATTGGTTTATATTTTATTATTCGGGAACAGGTAAGTCGTATTTCTTTCTAATTTCTGAAATTCTGGTGTCACCAGTAAAAACACCGTGTCTATTATCTGGTAATAATGCGGCAATGTGATGCATAATTTCTTTCCCGATTATTTCAATTTTTCGCTTCTTTTTTTCTTTTTCTTTTGGTAACTCAAAGGGTCCAAATGGTTTTCCGATTCTTATTTCTACGTCTGGACGTAACCCTTTCCCAAATCCTGATAATGCTGTTTCTGCTCCCCAAATAGAAACGGGTACGATGGGTGCTTTTGTAAGTGTGGATAAAAAAACAACGCCACTTCTCGCGGGCCTTAATGTGGGATCACCAAGATGGCCTTCGGGGTAAACACATAATATTTCACCATTTTTTAAAGCTTTTGATGCCATTTTTATGGTGGACGGGGCTACGCTTTTTCTGTTAACAGGAATAAATCCATACAAAATGGGGACCCACATATAATACCATTTAATTATTTGATCGCTGGCGCCAATAAAATTAATAGCACGACGAATGGCATATACAATCATTGGAGGATCAATATAGCTAAAATGGTTTGAAGCAATAATAAAGGGGCCATTTTTTGGAAGATTATGTCTTCCTTTTACGGTTACTTTTGCAGCAACAGCTCCTAAAAATAATCCTAAAAAACCAGATAAATATCTTACGTTATGGTGTTGGGGTGAGAATTTATTTAGCTTTTTTAAGTCTGCCATTTATGGATGGAGGGCGGAATATCCGCCCTCCATTTTTGTGTATTATTTAAAAGGGGAGATCATCGTCTGTGGGCGCATCCGATTTAGGCGCACCTTGAGGCGCTCCTCCTGTATCTCCTTTTTTACCTAACATGGTGAAATTATCTACCAGAATTTCTGTCGAATATTTTTTAACACCATTATTATCTTCCCAAGAGCGTGTTTGTAAACGTCCTTCTACATAAACGAGACTGCCTTTTTTCATATACTCGTTTGCTGTTTCAGCCATTTTTCCAAACATAACAGCGCGATGCCATTCTGTTTTTTCTTGGATTTCGCCATCTTTTCCTCTCCAAGATTCGCTTGTAGCGATACTTAAATTGGAAACAGCTGTTCCTTGTGGGGTGAATCGTCCGTCTGGATCTTGTCCTAATCGACCAACGATGATTACTTTATTGACACTGCTTTTTTGCATAGTTCAACTCCTTATTTACTTTGATTACATATCATTAAATGCCATGTTTTTTACATGCGCATTATTATTTACACATAAAAATTAAAACGGTGCAAGTCTTTTTTTTCCTATAACAAAACAGGGGCCCATAGGGCCCCTGCTTTTTTTGTTTTTTATGTTTGGTTTTGGATTATTTCATAAAAATCAGCTTCTTCACATTTGTGAAGTTGTTTGCTGAAATTCTATAAATATACATACCAGATGCTAATCCAACACCAGCATCATTTGTTCCATTCCACATTATTTTATGGAAACCAGCATCTACGTTTTGGTTAACGAGTGTTTTAACGCGTTGACCTGTTACGCTATAGATTTCAACCAATACATCTGATTGTTCTGGAACATCAAATGCGATTGTTGTAACCGGGTTAAATGGGTTTGGATAATTTTGATGTAATGCAAATTCATCAGGTAATCCAAATTCATCAATGGATAACATTGCGCTAATGTCCCAAACAACAGTCATATATTCTGGTGTTGAGCTGGTTGTATCCACACCATCTGATGCTTCAACAGCCCACCACCAACCGCCGGCTGAATCGCCATGGGAAGTGATTTGCTCATATGCATAAGAATAAGGCACAGTAATCGAGTTAGCGGTCGTAACTGTGTCATCGCCATACCACGCGCCTGGTTGTACCCAAGCGAGAGTGTATTCTACCACATCACCGTCAGCATCTGCTGATGGAGTCCACATAAACATTGCTTCTCCTGTAGCTACATTGTCTGGAGTGATTGTTATCACCGCATTGTCTGCTGGAGAAATAAGGTTAAATGCTGTTGGAGCATTATTATGTGGTGTTGCTTCTGCTGTGTTAGACATTTCTGATTCGCCTTCATCATAAACTGCAGATACTTGGTATGTATATGTAACATCATATTCCATATCCATATCTTCAAAGTTCAACATATCTGAAGGGACAGATGCGACCGATTCACCATCTCTGTAAACCGTATAACTTTGCAATGATCGGCTTACACTATTTATAGAAGGAGATGCTTCTTGGTTTAATTCACCTTGAGCTGCGTTACGATTCGTTGTTAATTGGCGATTTCCTTGGCTTAGCGCTATAGGTTCAAGAATGTCTGTACGACCTCCTGCTTGAGCAACAAAACCTTGAATGTTCCAATTATAGTCTAAACCATAATCTGTCGCCATTGAAACCCAATCCATGCCGCCATCATCGTTTGGCCAACCAATTAGGTCGCCTTGGAAAGGAACAGCAGGACCGGCATCACAACCAGCAGGATACCCTTCTTGTGTGTTTACGCGGTAACCAACCCAAAGATCCACAGTCATATCAATCGAAACGGGGTTATCTAAAACAATTTCGTTCCAGTCGCCAATAACGGGAGACGCAACAAGTTGATCAACAACCATTGTTTGTCCATCGCCGGTATAAACGCGAACTGAATATTCGCTATTTTCCACTAATGGGAAGAATCTGACTTTTTCAAGTACAGCACCATTGAAGTCCATGAGTTCTGCTTGAGTGAAACGTGCAGATACATCAAAATCTGCTGGACCATCAACGCCAATACCTGTTGCATTAATTCCATCATCATAATGTAACCATGCTGCAGATCCTTGTGGTGGGTCCCAATGTAGATATACATCATTACCCATCGACTCCGCAGTAAGGTTTTGTGGAGGGTGAAGAACCAATGGTGGCTCAACAACTTCTACATCAACTGTATTGCTTGGTTCAGATTCACCATATACAGCATAAATTGCTGTTACGTTATAACTGTATGTTCCAACATCAAATACAAATTCAGAGAATCCAAGTGCATCACCAGGAGCTTGCCCAACAATTTCACCGTCTCTGTAAACATTATACCCGATGAGTGGGCTTGGGACTGTAACGCTTAACTCATAATTGCCCGCGCCACTTCCATAACCATCTACAACAATGTAGTAGGTATTACCGGCTGTCATAGAAACGCCAGGTAAGAAGCTTAGCCAGTTGGTCGTTGAGTTAGAACATTCATCATCATTACAAGCATCAAAACCATCTACTGTTTGAGCAAGCGTTCCTGCAGCATTTTCGTACACATATACTTTTGTATCGTAATTTGTGCCTTCGCCGCAGAGACTAACATCAATAACGCCATCTTCTGTTGCTGTATAGCTATATACAACATCGGGTGATTCGCTTTCATCATAAGGACATACCTCATCATAGTCGTGTGTATAACCTTCAGTTGTACCGGTGTTAGAATATGGAAGAGATTCAATCACAGTAGCATCATCTACAGTGTCGCCACCTTGACGACTTCTATCTGGATAATCAGATTTATTATAAACCGGATAATCCATAGGATCGTCAATCTTTTCTTCCATATTAAACGCGCTATTAGAACGACCTAAACCGCTTAGATCTGGAGCTGTCCAACTTAACATAACTTCCCAGTTTGCATATTCGCCAACCAAATCTGTTGGTGCTGGTAAATTCACAGCGGGAATTGGCGTTGCGCAAGCTGTGTTTGATTCAGATGACTCTGAAGCATCTTCTAGAATTTGTGTTACATAATAACAATATTCTACATCGCCTACGACTGCAAAATCAGAAAACATTGGATCTGTTTCTGGTGTTGCCACAAGAGTAAAGTCAGCACCCGCATCACTGCGATATACATTCCATTGTACGCCATCAAGTGGGTTTACAATATCAATAGTACTTGTGATTGTATTATTATCTTCATTGCTTTCTTCGACGCTACAAGCCCAATCAGCAAAAGCGCCCATTTCAAATGAACCCCAACCCATATAAGGCTGTACGCCAGAAACGCCTGTAACTGTTGTTGCGCCAGCTGAGAGACCATCAATAGATCCCCATGCTTCATATGATTCGTTTGAACAGGTACCATCTGTTGCATTTTGAAGATAATAAGTGACATAAAACTGACCAGCATCTGCATCGCCCGTATTGGCAATTTCAATCATTAAAGCGTCTTCATAACCATCATACCACATACTTGTGATAGAAAGATCGGCTTGAGGAACAGGACCATCGCCAACTGCAAAATAGACTGGGGTTGTTACTCCGCCTTCGGCTAGAATATTCCCATCAACATCTGTTGCTTGCCAGGATGTTTCTGATGCCCAACTTGCTTCATCAAAATGAACAACATAAACACCGTCTACTAAAGTAAAGGGTCCAAACGCTGCTTCACTCCCCCAAGCGCCGCCTTCGAATATGGCAATATTGGTTCCATCCTCTGTATCTAAATAACCATTTCCGTCGTAACCATCGCCGTATGAATCATAAAGTGTTACATATACATCCATGTCGCGACTACTTGATTGAGATGCGTAACGTTCGATTAATTCGGCTCTTGTGTTTGATGGAATCTGTGCTTGGTCTTCTTTTTTAAGTTCAAGATCAGCTAAATATTCATCAATGGTTAAACCGTTTGGATTGCCCATACGGTTTTCATAGAAAACACTTGGCTGATTAGAACGATCACCATCATCTGCTGGCGGTAAAGGTGTCCATGCCAAATCAACAACTTCTACACCGCCGACAGCTACAAGATCTTCTGGACCTGCTGGAGGAGGTGTTTCGTAAAGATACCAAGTGAAAGCGTCAGGACTCCATGTATCGTCCCAGAAAAAATAATATGTTTCGCCTGCTGTTATTGGAAACTCTACATGTGATGCATAATTATTTCCGCCAGTTACGTCGCCACAAAAAGCATCATCGTTTGATGCAATAAGGTTTCCGTCGCATGCATCAAATACATCTACGTCAGTATCTTCTGTTTGTCCTTCATAACACGTTGTTGCTGTTATAAATCCATCCATTGTAGCTGTATATGAAAACCATTGTTCAGCACCTGTTGCTGCATTTCCAGCGTCGCCGGATACTGCAGTAAGAGCGATTGAACAAGAATCACCTTCATAAAAGCAAGAGCCGTCATTTAGGTTTGCTTCTGCGTTGTAATTAATTGCGTCTGGGTCAGTACAGCCAGGCACCGTTGTAAAGTTAACGGCAACATCTGCATCAAATGGCGCGCCGCCTTCTGCAACTGCAACATCATTGGTGTTATCATAAATGGTCCAACTAACTTCACCCATAAAGGATCCGCCGCCGACAACTAAATTATAAATACCATCGGCAAGACAGAGGGCGTCTTCTTGAAATTCTCCCGATTCGAGTCCGCCTGTAGCTACAACTTCACCTGCTTCGTTTGTGAATGTATATGTACTTCCGTTCCAACCATCGCCATAACTATCCATCAAAGTAAATGTAATATCGTTCAATTCACAAGGAGGTGTTGGCTCAATAATATGCCAACCTAATGTTGGAGGCGTATAATCAGCTGTTGGGCGTTCGCCAACTAACCACTCAGAATCGTCAGTTGTTGTTCCAGCAGAAGTAGCCCAATCGCCACCGTTTCCGCTTGCTATTTCATCTTTACGAACTAACGTATAATCTTTTGTTGCGTTGTCTGTGCCAGCAACAGCAAAGCCACTACCAGGATCATCCTCAGAACCTTCGCCGGATACGCCATCACCGTCGCCGTCAAGTGTGCCAATTATATCAAGAATTGTAGTGTCTGTTCCACTTATATGACAAAGAGCTCGCACGTCATCGCCATTGAAAGCCGCAGTATACCATGGGTCTCCGTAAGCTAATAATTCATCTGCAAGCGCTTGAATGGCATCTGTAGAACTTGAGTTTGCAATAACATAAACATCGCCACTTGCAAGAGTCGCACCAGAAGCAAACGTAAACGCCTCACTCCATGGGTTACCATTATAGTTACCGCGAATAACAAACTCATCTAAGTTAATCGCAGCATCTGTGCCATTATAAACTTCTAAATATTTATTATTACTTGAACCTTCAGCGTACTCAGAAAAGAAAACAGCTGGTGGAGGGTTCAACACAACAGTTACTGTTATGCCGCTGCTTGGACTTGGGCCATCACTGGCAACTAAATTACCATTATGATCGTAAATACCATAAGCGTGTTCATTCTCATAATTACCCGGGGTATATGCTGTTTGAATGACATCGCCATCATTTACCGATAGTGTAAACGCTGCTTCAGCCGCATCTACAGTTATGTCGTCATATACTAACGTGCCATTTATTGCAACGTCCATATATGCGCCATCCCAGCCGTCTCCCCAAGAATCAACCATATATAATGTCCAATCCTCAGTTCGCGCATTATCATCCAAGCTAGAAGGTAGTTGAATTTCAGGTGCGCTTTTACCAAGTCCATATTTTGAATTATTGCTTTGTGCAAACAAAGTAATGCTCATCATAAAGACAGTTAAAAAAGCTATCGCTTTTCTCATAAAAAGACTCCTTTTGTTTTTGTTGTTGTTCAAGTTTGTTTAGTTTTGTGGGGGATAGTGCTTTATCCCCCTAGTAACGCCGAACAGAAATATAGAAAAGGGGTTTTATATACGCAAGACTTTCTTCCGCATTAATTAATTAGTTAGGTAAGAGTAAAAACTCTTGTTTTAACCCTTTCACTAAATCTCCCGTTCTATTGTCTTGATTTCGCTTCTTTTCAATTGTTTTTACTGCATGTAAAACTGTGGTGTGGTCTCTTCCTCCAAAGTAAACACCAATGTTGGCAAATGAAGAACCTATAACTTGGCGACATAAATACATAGCCATTTGGCGCGCTTCTACAATTTCTTGCTTTCGGCTTTTTCCAACAATTTCTTTTTCTTTTATTTTTAAGGTGTCGGATACGCGTCGAACAACATCTTCAACCGATACCGTCGATGTTGGAATTTTTCCAATTCGTTCTTTAACCACATCTTTTACAAGGTCAAAATCAATGTCTCTATTCATTAGAGATGAATGTGCTAAAAGTCTTATAATTGTGCCTTCTAAATCTCTTACATTATTTTTTATGTGGGTCGCTAAAAATTCTATCATATTGTACGGTAGGTTTAATCCGTTTTGTTCAGCCTTGTTTAATAAAATAGCTACTCGCATTTCAAAGTCCGGAGGTTGAATATCTACAGCTAGACCCGATTGAAATCGAGATAATAACCTATCTTGGAGTCCCACCATTTCGCTTGGATATCGATCTGCTGTTAAAACGATTTGTTTACCATTTTGGTATAATTCATTAAATGTATGAAAAAACTGTTCCTGCGTCTGTTCTTTTCCTTGAAAAAACTGAACATCATCAATCAAAAGAACGTCGGCACTTCTATACTGTTTTGCGAATGCAACTGTTTTGTTACGCTGAATACTGGATATAAAATCTTGTGTAAATTTTTCACTAGACGCAATAACAACCCCGGCATTTGGATTTATTTCTAATATAGAATTTCCAATAGAATGCAGTAGATGCGTTTTACCCAGCCCAACACCACCATATATAATAAGGGGATTAAAGGATTTTTCTCCCGGTGCTTTAGAAACAGCTAAGGCAGCTGCTTTTGCGAATTGATTATTACCGCCCTCAATAAAAGCAGAAAATGAAAAATGCCTGTTTAAATTTGGCGCCGATGTTTCTTTTTTTATAATATGTGGAGCATGAAGACTTTCCGTTTTTTCTATTTGGCGTTTAGACACAACAAATTTTACATCTATATCGTTTGAAATGGATTTAACTGTTTTTCTTATGGTGGTTGCGTAATGAGATTCTATCCATTCATAAAAAAATTGGTTCGGCACATTAAGAATGATTGTATTCCCGTTTATTGATTCTGGTCGAATTGGCTCAAGCCATGTATTGTAAGCGTGTTGCGGGAGCGATACTTTCAACTGTTTTGTTGTTGTTGCCCACAAATCTGTCATATTGGTCATTTATTGGTTGTCCACAAGTTATCCACATATAATATTAAGCTATAAATTATGAGAATTTCTTTATATGGTTCCACTGGATTTTTGTAAAAAAAGTTTTATTTTATTAAAAAATGTATTTTGGACGTTCGTTTCTCTTTTATATATTCCCGGGCTATTTTGGAGACGAAATGAAAAGAACATATCAACCAAGTAACAGAAAACGAAAAAACAAGCATGGCTTTCGCTCCCGCATGGAAACTGTGGGTGGGCGTAATGTTATAAAAAATCGCCGCAAAAAAGGGCGCAAGCAACTTACAGCCTAACCATTATGCTTTTTACGCCCTTTGGGCTTTTCCGCTTTCTTTTTACAATCCCAACACACATAACAAACCGACACCGCCACTATGGATAGAAATACGCTTGTCGCATTTTTCTTAATTGCGCTTATCATGATATTTACTCCTTATTATATGGATATAGTATCGCCGCCGCAAGAACAACAACCAATTGCACAAAAAACAAAGATTGATTCCCTCGCGAAGATAATGCCAGATGCGCCGCTCTTAAAAAAATCAATAGCTAATATTCCACAAAAGAAAAGTGATCGCCCGACCAGCGCTGAAGAAACATTTACCATCATTGAAAACAATCTCTATCAAGCAACATTATCTTCTGTAAATGGCGGGTCTTTTACGTCTTTTTCATTAAAGAGTTATAAACAAAAAGATAGTTCGTTGGTTGAGTTAATCAACGGTATAAACAAACACAACCTTTTATTATCTTATTTGTCAGAAGATGGTGAAATTATTGAACTTGCAGAGCCATGGCGTCTATCTTATGAGTCTATAAACCGCGGAAACAACAAACCTTCAAAAGTGTCCTATATAACTTATGTTGGTGAAAATAATGATCTGGCGGTTGAAAAGACGCTTGTCTTTTATCCCGACACATATACAATGGATATTTCTGTTGATTTTTCTGAAGCAAAGTCTGACTTATTAAATGGTAATATAATTTTATCTTGGGATGGTGGGCTCACAACAACCGAACCAAACGCTAAAGATGATCAAACTTATTTTTATAGCTATGCCTTTCAGGGCGGCGAATTACATGATTTAAAAGTTAAAAAAGATGAGTCTCAAAAAGATGAACTTCCCGGAAAAACAGACTGGGTTGCTGTTAGGTCTAAATACTTTTTAACCGCTTTAATCCCCGAACGACCAGAACTAACAATGGGTGCGGGTGTTTATGGAGACTATAAAGAAAACGAATCTTATAGCGCTTCAATCATGATGATTGGGTCAACGCCAACAACAACTAAGCTTTATTTGGGTCCTTTAGAATTTACCCGTGTACGCGATTTGGGGGTTGAGCTTGAACGTGTAATGAATTTCGGCTGGGGATTTATAAAACCTATATCTAAGGGTATTTTGTGGTTATTGAAAAAAATGTATACATGGATACCAAACTACGGGTTTGTATTAATTATTTTTTCATTTCTTGTTAAGATTGTTGTTTTTCCGTTAACAAAAAAAAGCTACCAGTCTACCCAAGCAATGCAGGCTGTACAGCCCGAAATAAACGCCCTAAAGGAAAAACATAAAAATAACCCCAACAAGCTTAATCAGGCTACAATGCAGCTCTATAAGGAAAAAGGAGTAAATCCTTTGGGTGGTTGTATACCAATGTTAATTCAAATGCCTTTATTGTTTGGTTTGTTTACTGTTTTTCGAACGACTATTGAGCTTCGCGGTAAACCTTTTGGTTTATGGATTACAGATTTATCCGCTCCTGATACAATTTTTCACCTTCCTTTTTCGGTACCCATATACGGTGATCAGGTTAGCGTTCTACCAATATTGATGGTTGTATCTATGTTTGTTCAGCAGCGAATGATGGGTGGGGCTAGCCAGCAAGGACAACAAAAAATGATGGCCTACTTCATGTCTGGGTTTTTCTTTTTAATGTTTAACAATTTTCCATCAGGTTTAAACCTGTATTATACGCTGTTTAATGTATTAACAATAGCCCAACAAAAGTTGGTTCCCGCAGGTAGCGCCGGAAAATAATGCACTCAAAAGACACGATTGTTGCGCCCTCAACACCGCACGGTTACGGAGGTCTGGCTGTCGTGAGAATGAGCGGCGATGGCGCGTTGCGAATCGCAAATCAACTTCTCCCCAAAACGAATACCGCCCCCCTAATAAATAGATTTGCCACAACTCTGTTGGCTGTAACGCCTGATGGCGACCCTCTCGACGATGTTGTTGTCACTCTTTTTTCTGGTCCAAACTCATATACGGGAGAGGATATTATTGAAATATCTTGCCACGGAAGTCCCGCTATTGTGTCTTCTGTCGTTTCTTTTTGTGTTGATTTCGGTTGCCGCATTGCTGAGCCCGGGGAGTTTACTCGCCGCGCTTATTTAAACGGGAAACTTGATTTGATCCAAGCCGAATCAGTGGCGTCTCTTATACATTCCCGATCTCTTGACGCGGCTAAACTGAATGTGCGTATGGTGCGCGGGTCTTTATCTAACAAACTTATTAATTTGCGCGAAAAACTGATAGACGCTTTATCTTTATTGGAGTTTGAGCTTGATGTATCTGAAGATGAAGTCGACGCTGAAAGACTAAAAACTGCCCTATCTTTGTTAATATCGGTACATGAAATATTTTCTACGTTATTAAAAACATACCATGATGGTCGCATAATTTCTTCGGGCGCTCGAATTGTTTTGTCTGGTGAGCCAAACGTTGGTAAGTCCACTCTCTTAAATACGTTGCTTGGTAAAAGTCGCGCCATAACAAGCGACACGCCAGGCACCACTCGCGACACAATAGAAGCATACTCCGTTATTGGTGGAATACCCGTTTGCTTTATAGATACTGCAGGAATAAGAGAAACAAAAAACGCCATTGAATCAGACGGCGTAAAACGATCTCTCGAAGAAATTGAAACATCCGACTATACCTTACATATTATAGACAAATTAGTCTATCCTGTTGATATTGCTAATGTTAACTGCTCTGTTGTTTTAAATAAGGTCGATATATTCCCAGACAGTGAGCTGAAAGCATTTTTAAAAAAACACAGTAGTGTGATTCCAATATCTGCGCTTAAAGAACACAATATTGACCTGGTAGAAAATAAAATAGTGGCCGGGTTGCTTGACAATAAATTTCATTCTTCAGATATATATCTTACATCGGCGCGCCAAAACAGGGTTATAAAAAACTGTTTTAGTGGACTTGGTAATATAATTACATCATGGTCTACCCTTATAACATCTGCCGACATACTCGCTTTCGAGGTTCGCGATGTAATTGAGAATTTAGACTTTTTAATGGGCCCAACAACAACAGATTCTGTTTTAGATAAAATGTTCAATTCTTTTTGTGTTGGAAAATAGTTTCACGTGAAACGCGCATCTTTAAAATATGATGTTTTGGTTGTGGGTGGGGGGCATGCTGGCGTGGAGGCTGCTTACGCTTCATCTAAAGCGGGAGTGTCAGTCGGCTTAGTAACAATGGATATAGATGCTCTTGCGCGCATGTCCTGTAACCCGGCGATTGGCGGTAGCGCGAAAGGACAGATTGTAAGAGAAATTGATGCGTTGGGTGGACTTATGGGTCGAGCAACCGACCGTTGCGGTGTTCAGTTTAAACTACTAAACAAATCTAAAGGTGAGGCGGTTTGGTCCCCTCGCGCACAAGTAGATAAACGTAAATATGAATCATATATATCTTCAATCATACGTAGCGTAGATAATATTGATTTAATATCTGAAGAAATTGTTCGTGTTGGCGTTAAGGGCGGTCGCATTGAAAGTTGTTTAATGCGTTCCGGCGATACGATCTATACCAAAAGTATCATTATTACGTCAGGAACATTTATGGATGGGTTAATTCATATTGGAGATCGTAAAATTCCCGCGGGTAGGATGGGTGAATCAGGGTCTCTAGGACTTACGTCTAGCTTAAAAGACTTAGGCGTTCAAGCTGGAAGGCTTAAGACTGGTACCCCGCCAAGACTTAAAAAAAAATCGATTGATTGGTCAAAAACAGACGTTGTGGTTGGAGATGAAGCCCCTACACCTTTTTCTTTTTCAACAAAAAACTTTTCACCCCCAAACATGCCGTGTCACACCATAAGAACCGTGAAAAACACCCATACGATTATATCGGACAATATACATTTGTCACCACTTTTTTCTGGAGACATTGGTGGTGTTGGGCCTAGATACTGCCCTTCTATAGAAGATAAGATTGATCGTTTTTCACACCACCCGTCACACCTTTTGTTTTTAGAGCCTGAGTGGGGCGGGTCAGATCAGATATATTTAAACGGATTTTCTACAAGCCTCCCTGAACCTGTACAAATAGAATCGTTAAGAGCTATTCCCGGCCTGAGGTCTGTTGAATTTTTTCGCCCTGGATACGCAATTGAATATGATTATTTTCCACCATCACAATTAACGTCTACGCTTGAATCAAAAATTATAAATGGGCTGTTTTTTGCTGGACAAATAAATGGGACATCTGGCTACGAAGAGGCTGCGGCCCAAGGGTTGGTTGCGGGCATAAACGCGTCTTGCTATATTAAAGACACAGAGCCGCTCACGCTTAGGAGAGATGAGGCTTATGTGGGCGTATTAATTGATGATTTAATTACAAAAGACACTCGCGAGCCATATAGAATGTTTACATCTCGGGCCGAATACAGACTATCTCTTCGCTACTCAAACGCAGACGAAAGGTTGTTTCCTTATTCTAAGAAGTATGGTACATCCAATTTGTCCGTAGATTCAAAATACAACATGAAGAAAAGCGCATTAGCGTCTATTTTTGAACTATTGTCGAAACCTGTTTCTCCCGATCTTATTGGTGGGAGCAACATCACAAAAACCCTTTCTGGGTCGCGCCTTATTAAGATGCCCGAAATAACTTTAAATAGCTTTAAGAATAATTTTTTTAGCGCTATAAAAACACCCTTTTTAGAGCCGTGGGAAAGAGCAGAGCTTTTACACGAGGCTTTTGTTTCCATAAAATATGATGGGTACATCAAAAGGCAGAACTTAAATATTGAAAAAAACAAAAAATTAGACAAGGTTAAGCTCCCTTTAAGTTTAGATTATATATCCCTACTTGGGCTTTCAAGTGAGGCGTCTGAAAAACTAAACTCGATTAAACCAGAAACTCTTGGGCAGGCTTCTAGAATATCTGGGGTGTCACCGTCCGACGTTTCTGTTTTGACGGTGTACTTAAAAAACAAATGAGCGTTTCACGTGAAACCGTAAGCGGCGCTCGGGTTGGGGAAATGCGCGAAGTGTTAAAGCGCGTTGGTGTTGGTCTTTCTGATTGTCGTTCTTACTCTGGCGTTACACCGTCTTCTGTTGCTATAATTTTATCGTTTCTTCAAGGTTCGTCGACCGGCCCAGTGGTTATTTGTTGTAACAATGAAGAATCGGCGGCGGCGCTATACCATGCTGTTTATTACACGTCGCCAACCTTTACTTTTTATTATCCAAGGTTAAACGATTCTTCGGTAGGGGGTTTTGTTGATGAAAATCAACGATATCGTGAGGAACTTCTTCATAATCTTTCAGATAGCAATGACCAAAACATTATAGTTATCACCACAGACTCATCGCTTCATAGCGCTGATATACGTATGGCATCTTCCGGTGATATGCTCCGCCTATCTCCAGGCTTATCGTTGGAGCGTAGTGATTTTATAAAAACGCTGTCTTCTTGGGGGTATGAAAAAGTCTATAGCGTAGAAAACCCTGGAGAATTTTCAATTAAAGGGGATATTGTTGATTTTTTTCCAATCTTTCTCAGAAACCCAATTCGTATTGAATTTGAGTTTTCTTCAGTGGCGTCTATAAGATCTTTTAATCAAACATCTCAGTTGACCCTTCATATACTAAGCTCCTTTTCCTTGTCTCCAAACACATCACAAACAACGCAAACCAATAAAAAACAAGCGCTTATATCGGTTTTGACCAACCCTTTGACTTTCTCATATAGCGATGAAGATCACAGTTTGCTTTATATTTCTAATAAAAAGGGCGGGGCTCTTTTTAATGTTGGCGCTAATGAAATAAACGTTAAAACATTGTCTTTTTTGGCTAAAAAAGATTCGCTAGAGTTGTTAATGGGTCGGTTTTCTGACGGGCCCGTTTATTATTTTGGGAGAAACATAGGTATTGTTTCTAAATATATAGATCCAAGTAAAATAACACACATAAATGCAGAACTAATTAAAGGTTTTTATTCTCAACAGTTGGGGTTGTGTTGTTTGTCTGAAAATGATTTTGTCGGTGGTGGGGCAAAGTCTCGATGGTCTCCCAACCAGAAAGCTCTTTCTGGTGCGGGTCTTAAAAATTTGTCTGAAATTGTAGTTGGAGATTATTTGGTCTATCAGCCGTTTGGTGTTTGTCTCTACCGAGGCCTTTCAATTGTTAATAATGCCGCGGGAGAGCAAGAATGTTTAACCTTGGAGTTTGCTAATGACGCCAAGGTGTATGTTTCTTTAGATAAAATGGATCTTGTACACAGATATTTATCATCGGGTGAGTCGCCAACTCTTTCTCTTTTGGGTGGAAGCCGTTGGGCAGCAGATATTAATAAAACCAAAAAATCTGTTTCGCTTGTTGCGAAGGAGCTTCTAAATCTTTATGCCCTGAAAACGAAAAAAAGAAATTTTATTTACGATCAACCGGGCGAACTTTACCGAGCTCTTGTAGATACGTTTCCGTTTAGCGAAACGGAGGATCAAGCAAGCGCTATTAACGATGTGTTGGGAGATATGGCTATTGACAGCCCAATGGATCGATTTGTGTGTGGTGATGTTGGGTTTGGTAAGACAGAAGTTGCTCTTCGAGCTATTATGCTTGCAGTAACATCAAATAAGCAGGCTTTTTTCCTTTGTCCCACGACCGTTCTTGCAGATCAGCATTATATAACTTGCAGGGAGCGTCTCGAGCCCCTGGGGGTTGTTGTAGAGCTTCTTTCTAGGTTTAAGACACCTTCAGAACAAAAAGATATTATTTCTCGAATAGCGAAAGGTAAGGTCGATGTTGTCGTTGGAACACACCGGCTGCTTAGCGATGATGTTTTTGCTCCAAACATCTCTCTTTTAATTGTGGATGAGGAACATCGTTTTGGGGTAAAACACAAAGAAAAAGTCAGGCTAATTAAATCAAAGATAGATGTGCTTAGTTTGTCTGCAACTCCAATACCGAGAACATTACAACAGTCCCTTTCTGGTATAAGGGGAATTAGCAAAATACTAACACCCCCTGTTTCGAGAAGGCCTATAAATACTTTAATAAAATACTTTAATCTTGATGTTGTTTTTTCTCAAATAGATCATGAGTTGGCTCGGCGGGGGCAAGTATATTTTTTACACAACGAAATTGATTCCATACCGTATTATTACGATAAAATTTCCACTAAATATCCTAATCACAATGTAGCTTTTATCCACGGCCGACTAGATCCTAAGTTTCTGGAAAAAACAATTCTCTCTTTTTTCGGTGGTAAAGTAGACATTTTAATTTGCACAACTATCATTGAATCTGGATTAGACGTGTCAAACGCAAACACTATTATAATTAATAATGCACAAAACTTTGGACTATCGCAACTTTATCAAATCCGCGGACGCGTTGGGAGAGGTCACCGCCAAGCAACGTGCTTATTGTTAGTGCCGAATGCGTCGTTGGAAAAAAACGCTTATCGGCGGCTCAAAACGATAGAACAACATACTTCATTGGGTTCTGGTTATGAAATTTCATTAAAGGATTTAGAAATTCGAGGGGCTGGTGCATTGTTTGGGTATAAGCAGAGTGGGCATATTTCTTCTGTTGGATTTCAAATGTATTGTGACCTATTAAAAGATGCGTTTGATGATGCTGGTGGCGCAAAGCCCGATACTGTTGTTTTTCCGTCAGTTGTGTTTGATGGTGATGCTTTATTTCCGGATACATATATAGAAGAGTCGTCTGTGCGTTTGTATTATTATGATCAATTGTCAAAAGCCGTAAATATTACAGATGTTAATCTTATAGAAAAGAATATTATTGATCGTTTTGGTCGTCTTCCTCAAGAAGCGCTTCATTTAATTGGTGTGTCTAGAGTGAGAGTTTTATTTTCTAATTCATTTTTATCTCTCGTTTCAATAAGGGAAAACCTTGTGGAATTTGTTTTTTCTTCCTTGGGCTTTTTTGAAGACGTAAACGATCTTCTTGAGGTCTTTTATAGTCTAGTTGGCGAATTTGGTGGAGAAATAAAGCTGACTCAAAAGAAAAACGGATTTATTGGTTTTGTTGTTCCTTCAAAATCATTAAGCGATGGTTTAAGTTTGGTAAAAGAATCTGTTCCTCTATTAATAACGTTCTCTGATAATTAATTTTTAGGTTATGAAATTCATATTTATATTGAATCTGTTTCTTTTTTTGGGTGCGTGTACAACAAAAAAAGATTTTGACTCTACACCGGTCGCTCGCGTTAATGACACATTTCTCACATTAAGCGATATTAAAAAGGAGCTTAATACAAACCTAACCTCAGATGATGATGTAGCAAAATATGCTCATGAGTGGGTAGATGAACAATTGCTTTTCCAGGCAGCTCTAAACGAGAATTTAAATCTAGATAAATCGTTATTAAAAAAACGGGATATATATTATAGAAAATTACTCGCAAATACTTTTTTAACAACTGTTGCCGCCCCAAAGGCTTCTATAAATAATAATGATATAAAAAAATATTATTCTAAAAATAAAACTTCGTTTGTGAGAAAGTCGGACGAAGCAATAGTGTATCACTTTTTAACCGAAAATAAAAGCGAAGCAAATAAAATAAGAAAAATTTTAATTTCTAATTCTTCGGGAAAAGCTCGGAAAGATTTGTTTTTTAAACACAAAACTGAGCCCATAACGGTTAAAAAAGGTTTTTTGATTAAAGATTTAGATAAAAGGATTTTTTCAAAAACAAAAAAATCCGTTATTGGTCCTGTTTTTTCAGATTCCAAGTATCATGTTGTTCAAATTATCAAGAAACATAAAAAAGGATCCGTCGTTAGTTTAGATCGGGCCTATGATGAAATTTATAATAGGTTATTACAAAACGAAAAAAAGATAGCCTTAAATTCTGTTATGGATAGCTTAAGGAATTCTTCTACAATTTATATCAATAAGGAAATAGTATTAAAATGAATAGAAAAAAACTGTTATTAATTGTTGCCTTCTGTGGCGCGCAACTTTTTTCTCAAGAATTAACAGAAAAACAGTTTATAGATGGTGTTGCTGCTGTTGTTGAAGATAATGTTATATTAAAAAGTGACTTGGTTCAGTTGGTTAATATGACAGCTCTCCAGTCTAGAATTAATCCCCAAACTCATCCGCGCGAATTTGAAGAATTACAAAAAAATGTAATTAATCAAATGGTGGATCAAAAAATAATTTTAGAAATGGCGGCGTTAGACTCTATTGAAGCTGAAGAAAAAGAAGTAAATACGGCTCTTGATCAGCAAATTTCTAATATATTGGCACAAGCCGGTGGAGAAGAAAAGGCTGAAGAAATGTTGGGACAGTCTATTAAGTCTTTTAGAAGAGAATTTTGGTATGATATGCGTGATCGAATTGTATCGGAAAAATACCAACAACAGTTATTGAACAATATTTCAGTAACGCGAAATGGTGTTTTTGACTTTTATTCTGTATTTAAAGATAGTCTCCCAACTGTTCCAACAACGGTCAAAATACGCCACCTTCTTGTAAAGCCAGCTCCAAATACAACATCTAAGGAAAAAGCTTATAATACGCTTGACAGTTTACGTTTACGTGTTTTAGCTGGGGAAAGTTTTGAAGAATTAGCAAACCGTTATTCTATGGACCCTGGTTCAAAAATAAAAGGCGGACATCTTGGTTTTGTTAACCGCGGGTCATTTGTAAAACCTTTTGAAGAAGTTGCTTTCTCTCAAGATGTTGGTGTTATAAGCCATCCTGTTGAAACTGAGTTTGGTTATCATTTAATTGAAACGCTTGAAAAAAAGGGGGATAAAATAAATGTTAAACATATCCTAATTCAACCTCAACTGACATCTGACGATGAAGAGCTTGCATATGGTTTTGCATTATCATTGAAAGATTCATCTACAACGCTCGACGAATACAAAAGTTTTGTAAAAAAGTATTCAGCAGATGGTCGTACATCCGAAATTGGTGGTGATCTTGGCTGGATTGATCCTACAAATTACCCTATCCCTGAAATTGGCCAGGCTGTAAAATATATAAATACTGGCGAATGTAGCCCTCCGATAAATTCATCTATGGGGCTTCATCTACTGTGGGTTGAAAAAATAAAACCGGGCGGTAAACCTTCGCTTAAAACACACTGGTCAGAGATTGAAGGTATGGCTCTTAATTATAAAAAAATGCAGTGGTATGATGATTGGATTACCGATGCTCGGCAAAATTTTTATATTTTTGTTAATGAAAAATAAGTTATCCACATAAGTTATCCACATATGGAAAACTTCAATTGTTAATAAGTGATTATTTTAATAATTGTATAATTTAGATGTGTTTTTAAACATTAATTATTTTTATTAAAATATTATACACATAAAGTAATTCTTAAGGTTTGCTTCCTTAAAGTGATAAGCGTCCAACTATATGTTGTAACAATATGTACTTATCCACAAGATTAACTCTATTATAAATAATAAGTATTTATAACTAATTTGATAAAAAATATTTTTTTCTAATTAGAGATATATAAAAATCGCATTTCATTTAGAAAAATACATTGAGAAATACACCTATTTAGAGTAAAATTATCAGTCTATTTTCTACTTGAAAATACATATTTTTTCAATCCACCAAATAATGGATAAATAATGAAATTTTCCACATCGAAAACAGAATTACAAAACGTTCTTCAAAAGCTTTCAAAAGCGGTTCCAACGCGTTCAACTCTCCCAATATTGGGGTGTGTTTTATTTGAAGCATCAGAAGAAAAAACAGTTCTAAGAGCTACAGACTTAGAAATAACTATTATTGCTGAGATACCCGTTAGTATTGAAGAACCCGGATCTGCGGCGATTCCACTCAAAACATTATTAGATGTAACAAACGAGTTACCCGAGACGCGAATTACTCTAATTGTAGATAATGACAATAAAATTGAATTACGGACAGAAACAGGTGTTTATGATTTGATGGGGAAACCGGCAAATGAATTTCCATCAATCCCCGACACGAGCGACGGAAAAGAAGTATCCATGAATTCGCAACTCTTTAAGTCAGTAATAGAATCGACGGTTTTTGCTGTCAGTAGAGACGATCTTAAGCCAGCACTAACCGGAGTTCTATTTAGATTTAATGCAAATAATTTAACCGCAGTTTCAACCGATGGCCATCGCTTAGTTAAACACATTAGAAAAGATTTTATTTCAACAGGTTTTGTTGGTGATGTGATTGTTCCGAGAAAATTTTTAAACTATATGATATTGCAATTAGCAAGCTCTGATGAAAATGTAGGTCTTATTGTAGGTGAAAATCATATGACTGCTATTACAGGAAAAGTAACCGTTTTAACTCGCACTATTGATGAAAGATTTCCCGACTACGAAAGTGTCATTCCGAGCGACAACACTAAAAAACTGACTACAGATAAAGGTGATCTTTCTGGAGCGATTAGGCGCGTTTCAATTTTTTCTAACAAAACAACACGGCAAGTAGCTCTTAACCTTTCGGATAAGCAATGTTTAATTTCTACAGAAGACCCAGAAAAGGCATCAAAAGCACAAGAAGAAATCACAGCGGAATATACCGGCGACGGCCTTACAATTGGATATAATGCAGAATATTTAAAAGATGTAATAAATCATGTGGAAGGTCAAAAGGTGGTTATTAGTTTAAACACAGCCATTAGCGCTGCCTTGTTTAATTCAGAAAGTGTTGATGAAAACGTAGATTCAACAATGCTGCTGATGCCTATTAGGCTTAACGATTAAAAAAACATATATGATCAATGGCAATTATGGAGATTGAAATGGTTTCATTTAGAAACCATTCGAGGACGCACATTGAGTTCAGTAAAGGTTTAAATGTAATTTGGGGAGAGAACGGATCTGGAAAAACAGGAGTTCTTGAAGCGATTCACAGTCTTTCTTTCGGAAAAAGTTTTAGAACAAACAAGCATAAAGAGCTGCTGAATACGGAAAGGGACTTTTTAAAAATAAAAGGGATTTTTAAAAAAAAGAATGAAGAAGAAATAATAACTCTCCATCAAAACAAAAAAGGAGAAAGAAGGTTCCACATCAACAAAAGCCCTATAACAGGATTAAAAGAATTGATGGGTAAAAATCTTATTGTTGTATTGTCTCCAGAAGAGCAAGTGGTTACAAAAGGACCTCCGGCAAATAGAAGGCAGTTTTTTGATAAAATATTTTCAGTTATTTCTAAACCATATATTGAAACGCTGGTTCAATACCACCGTATTTTAAAACAAAGAAATGCTATACTTATAAATATACGAGAAAACAAAAGCAACAGGTCTGAGCTCGATGTTTGGGATAGTTCTCTTTCTAAAGAAGCGATTTCTTTATGGGAACAGAGAGAAAAATTATTGCAAGAATACAACGAAGAATTAATGGCCGTTACAACGGATTTTTCCGAGGAAGAATCTGTTTCTATTCATTATACAAGCGCTATTTATAGCCAAGAAAAAATGATTGAAGCATTAAATAAAAACAAACAAAGAGACATTTTAACGGGTGTAACAAATTTTGGTCCTCATCGAGATGACTATAAAATATTATGGAATACAAAAAATGTTAAAAAATATGGATCGCAAGGTGAACATAAAATTTCTTTAGTATTATTAAAGTTAGCGGAATTATTTTATATATCAAAAAGTGCGAAACAAACACCAACTCTTTTGTTAGATGATTTATTTGCCAAACTTGACTCAGGAAGAAGCCGAAAAGTGGTTGATCTTATTAAACGATTTGAAAAACAATCGGGCGACGAAATACAAACAATTATAACAACAACAGATTTGATTAATTTAGAAAAAAGCGGAATAGAAATTAACAACAAAGAAACACCAACTTTTCACTTACAAAGAACATGCAACGCCTAGGCTCAGCTCTAGAAAATTTTTTAAAAACATCAGGTTTAGAAAAAGGTGTTACCCAACAACAAGCTATTATTATTTGGAACGATATTGTTGGGGACGCCGTTGGTAAAAACACGGAGCCCGAAAGCGTTGAGCATGGAATTATTAGGGTTAAGGTATCAAACCCAACATGGAGACAAGAGCTCCAGTTTAAAAAAAAAGAAATAATTGGAAAATTGAACAAAGAATTAGAACAAAACATAATTAAGGATATTTTATTTTTATGACATCACAACAATATAGCGCAGAAAGCATTAAAGTTCTTGAAGGGTTGGAGGCTGTAAGAAAAAGACCCGCAATGTATATCGGAGACGTTGGGAAGCGTGGACTTCACCACCTTGTTTATGAGGTTGTAGATAACTCCGTCGATGAGGCTCTAGCAGGTCACTGCTCTGTTATAAAAGTGGCTTTTAACAAAGATGGGTCCGTTTCGGTTGAAGATAATGGCCGTGGTATTCCCGTTGATATTCACAAAGAAGAAAAAAAACCCGCTGTAGAAGTTGTTATGACAGTTTTGCATGCTGGCGGAAAGTTTGACAAAGGATCTTATAAAGTTTCAGGTGGTCTACATGGTGTTGGTGTCTCTGTTGTAAACGCCCTGTCTGAAAACCTTTGGGTAGAAGTGCACCGGGATGGAAAAATACACAGACAGGATTATAAAATAGGTGCGGTTCAGAACAAATTAAAAGTAACAGGTACCACAAAAAAAACCGGTACAAAAGTATGTTTTTTCCCTGATAGTACGATTTTTAATACAACAAAATTTGAATATGAAATAATAGCAGACAGATTAAGAGAATTAGCATATTTAAACAAAGGCCTTGAAATCAGACTGAATGACAAGCGCAGAGAAGATGGAGAATCGGACGTTTTCAAATTCAAGGGTGGCTTAAGCGACTTTGTGAAATTTTTAGATGAGCACAATAACCCGATCCACAGTAAAATAATAACAATTTCCAAAGAAGATGGAAAAATTCCTTTAGATGTAGCTTTTCGTTATGGGACAACATATACTGAAAATATTTTAACATTTGTAAATAACATTAATACAATTGAAGGTGGAACCCACCTGTCGGGTTTTAGATCAGCCCTGACGCGCGCCATGAATAATCATGCGGCAAAAAATAACCTAATAAAAGCAAAAAAGAATGAAAAAATAAATCTATCCGGAGAAGATTTTCGCGAAGGATTAACAGCAATTGTTAGTGTAAAAGTTCCAGAACCACAGTTTGAAGGTCAAACAAAAACAAAACTCGGAAACGGTGATGTGAAAGGAATTGTGGACGCCGCTGTTTATGAGGGTATTTTAGATTTTTTAGAACAAAACCCATCCATTGGTCGCAAAGTTATTGAAAAAGCATTGCTTGCCGCGCGAAGCAGAAGTGCGGCGCGGAAAGCACGTGAACTCATTAGAAGAAAAAGTGCTCTCGGAGGATCGTCCCTTCCTGGGAAGCTTGCAGATTGTTCAAATAGAGACCCGGCCTTTAGTGAATTATACCTAGTTGAGGGTGATTCAGCGGGCGGCTCCGCTAAACAAGGCAGAGATAGACGAACACAAGCAATTTTACCACTAAGAGGTAAGGTGATTAATTCTGAAAAAGCTCGCGTGGATAAATTGCTTTCAAACAACGAGGTTCAATCCATGATTACGGCTTTGGGTGCTGGTTTTGGAGGAGCAAGCGAAGACACAGGTGAAAAATCTGCTGGAGACTTTGATGTAGAAAAACTAAGATATCATAAAATTATTATTATGACTGATGCCGACGTTGATGGTTCTCATATAAGAACATTATTATTAACGTTCTTTTTTAGAAGAATGCCAGAAGTTATCCATAATGGAAATTTATATTTAGCGCTTCCACCATTGTATAGGCTTCATCAAGGCAAAAAAGAGTTTTATGTTTATGATGACAATGAGCGAGACTTAATAATAGACAGAATGAAAAAAGAAAACAAAACAACAAAAATTGGCATCCAAAGATATAAAGGTTTAGGGGAAATGAACCCCGAACAGCTATGGGAAACCACCATGGACCCAGAGAGAAGAACTTTGATGCAAATTACCGTTGAAGATGCAGCAAAAGCAGCTGAAACATTTCAAGATTTGATGGGACACGATGTGGAGCCGCGTCGAACATTCATAGAAAAAAATGCAAAATTTGTTGTTAATCTAGATATTTAATAAAAATTAGGAAAAATAATTATGGTTGATTTTAATCGCGACAACACCATTAACCGCGACATTGTAGATGAAATGAGAGAAAGTTATCTCAACTATTCTATGTCTGTTATTGTTTCACGAGCCCTTCCGGATGTACGAGACGGGCTTAAACCAGTTCACAGACGGATTTTGTTTGGAATGAACGATTTAGGCTCTCACTGGAACAGAGCTTATAAAAAATCTGCAAGAATTGTCGGTGATGTTTTAGGTAAATACCACCCTCATGGCGACAGTTCCGTATATGACGCGCTTGTAAGAATGGCGCAAGATTTTTCAATGAGATATGAGCTGGTAGACGGCCAAGGTAACTTTGGATCTGTGGATGGAGATAACGCAGCTGCAATGCGTTATACAGAATCAAGAATGACAAGGCTTGCAAGCGAAATGCTAAAAGACCTTGATAAAGATACGGTGGATTGGGTACCAAACTTTGATGAAACACTCAAAGAGCCAGCTGTTTTACCAAGCATGGTTCCAACTCTTTTAGTAAATGGTTCAGAGGGTATCGCTGTAGGAATGGCAACAAAAATTCCGCCTCACAATTTAACTGAAATTATTAATGGACTCATCGGACTAATAGATAATAAAGAAATTACCGTAGAAGAATTACAGGAACACATAAAGGGACCCGATTTTCCAACAGCGGGTTTAATTATGGGTATGGACGGCATTAAAAACGCCTATAAAACAGGTCGCGGAATTGTGAAAATGAGAGCCAGAGCTCACATTGAAACAGCGAAAAGCGGTAAAGATAGTATTATTGTTACCGAACTTCCCTACCAGGTGAACAAAGCGAGACTTATTGAAAAAATAGCAGATCTTGTTCGGGATAAAAAAGTGGTAGGTATTACCGATTTACGAGACGAGTCTGATAAAGATGGAATTAGAGTTGTAATTGAAACAAAACGGGATGCTGTTCCAGAAGTCATATTAAATCTGCTCTATAAGCACACCCAACTTCAAGATACTTTTGGTATCATATTGTTAGCTCTTTATAACGATGTTCCAAAAATCATGAGTTTGAAAGAAATTCTTCAACACTTTATTGATTTTAGACACAGCATTATAGTTCGAAGAACAGAGTTTGATTTAAAAGAAGCTGAAGCGCGCGCCCACATACTTGAGGGTTTAAAAATAGCATTGGACAATATAGACGAAGTGATAGCAATTATCCGCGGAAGCAAAGACCCGTCTCAAGCTAAAGAAGGATTAATGAACGCATTTAATCTTTCGGAAAAACAATGCCAAGCTATATTGGACATGCGACTGCAAAAACTTACAGGATTAGAGGTAGGAAAAATAGTCGCAGAATATAAAGAAGTCATTCAGCTTATTGCTCACTTAAAAGGTATTTTGGAAAGCGAAAGCCAGAGAATGGATATTATTAAGTCTGAGCTAATGGAAATTAGAGAAAATTATGGTGACGAAAGGCGTACTGAAATTTTACCGGTAGATGCAGATTTTTCCATGGAAGATATGATTGCTGAAGAAGATGTTGTTCTTACCATTACACATCAGGGATATATTAAAAGAACTGCCTTAAATACATATCGCACTCAAAGAAGAGGCGGTCGAGGCGTTCAAGGCGCCATGAGCAAAGATGAGGATTTTGTTGAACATTTGTTTATTGCAAACACACATAACTATATGCTGTTCTTTACAGACCAAGGGAAATGTTATTGGTTGAAAGTTTATGATATTCCTCAAGGAGGTCGCGCAACAAGAGGTCGAGCAATCGTGAATTTAATTGGTTGTGACACGGGTGAAAAAATTCAAGCATTTGTAAGCGTAAAAGAATTCGATGATAACCACTTCATTGTTATGGCAACACAAAACGGAATAGTTAAAAAGACAGTTCTTTCGGCTTATGGTAATCCACGTAAAGGTGGAATATATGCGATAGAAGTTCGAGAAGGAGACAAATTAATTGAGGCTCGAATCACTAACGGGGAACATGATATTTTACTAGGCACATACGAAGGGAAATCTATTCGGTTTTCAGAAGGAAATGTTCGGCCAAGCGGCAGAAAAACGATGGGCGTAAAAGGTATAACTTTAAGCTCGAAAACAGATTATGTTGTTGGTATGTTAATCGTAAAGCGAGAAGGCACAATTCTAGTAGCTACAGAAAAAGGATACGGAAAAAGAACAGATGTTATTCAGTATCGGACCCAAACACGAGGCGGTAAAGGTGTATTAACCATGAGATGCACCGGCAAAACCGGAAAAATGGTAAAAATAATGGAAGTTGTCGACTCAGATGATCTTATTGTCATTACCGACTCAGGCGTTTTAATGAGACAACCCGTTGAAGCGATACGAACAATAGGTAGGGTTACTCAAGGCGTTCGACTTGTAAAGCTAGACGATGGTACGAGCATTTCTACAATTACGCGAGTCATTAGCGAGGATACTGCTACAAAAAAACCAGAGCCTGAAGACAATCAGCTCACAATAGAGGATGCAGCTAAATCAGTAGATGAAAAATGAGCATCTCAAACAATCTTGAGAGAGTCTATCATAAGATAGAAAAAGCAAAAATACGGGGTGGTGTAAATCACCCCGTTCAACTTATAGCTGTTACAAAAACGCACCCTTTTTCAATAATAAATGACTGCTATGCGCTAGGAATTAGATCCATTGGAGAAAACCGTATACAAGAAGCACAGTCAAAGTTTGACGACCTTTCATTAATGCCCAAAATGACAAAAAGGTTTATTGGTCACCTTCAATCAAACAAAATAAATAAATGTTTAGAATTATTTGATACAATTGATTCAGTGGACTCAATTAATTTGGCAAAAAAAATTGACAAAAAAGAGAAACCAATCAACGTTTTATTAGAAGTAAATACGAGCGGCGAACCACAAAAGCACGGATTTAACCCGGAAGATATTGATGGAATGATTGAAGCCACAGATACTCAAAATATAACCGTAAAAGGTCTTATGACCGTTGGACCCTTAACAAGAAACGAACAAAAAATAAGAGAATCGTTTACTGTGTTAAGAGAGCTAAAAGAAAAAATAAATTTCCACCTGCCGTCAAACAAATTAATCGAACTTTCTATGGGAATGAGCAATGATTATGAAATAGGTATCGAAGAGGGAAGCACGATGGTGCGAATTGGTTCAGCATTATTTGGAAGGAGACAGTTTTAATGGAATATATTTATTTATCAACAGGCCCAATGAAGCTTAATATTAAAACACCTAACAAAAGAGATGACGGAGAACACTATTCTTCTATAGAAAAAAACAAAACATATATTTGGCCAAAAAAATTTGACAACAACCACATTTCCCCCAGGTCTCTTCATAAGCTCAAACTTAAATATTCTATTGAAAAAATTGTAATAATTGATCGAGTTAAAAGCATTACAAACAAAAACCACATTAAAGACCACATTAATAAATCGGGGATAAATTTTCTAAAAGGAAAAACACCTTTTAAAACATTTCCAACATTTCCAGATATGACTCACATATACAAATATGCAGAAAAACCTGACATTATTGTTCATACAATTGGTCCAGATAGGTTTAATATATCACCAAAATCGAAAGAAATTATATCTGAATCTATTGGTATTGTTTCGCCTGTTTGGCATTATATTGGCGTTTTGGTTCGTGGGATTGGAACGCCAGCATGAGTCTATATATTTAATCAACACTGCCCGTTAGTTTTTTATTTATAAAGTGTCTTAAATTCAGCACAAGCTGAGCATATTACGACATGAAGGTCATAATTTCAAACAACCACCCAACCTTCTTAATAAAAAAGACCAATCAAAACGCTCTTATAGCGCTATTAAAACGATTCAACATTAAGGTTAATCTATGAATGCCAAACATATTGTTTTATCCATAATAACCGTAACGCTTTTAGCGGGACAAACTGAAAAGAAAACCACAGCCGTTTTAGATTTTGATGGGCTTGGTATAGAAGAGTCCGAATCTATTGCATTGACCCAACGCTTAGCTGGCGAAATGGTAAACACCAATGCTTTTATTTTAGTAGACAGATCTCAAATGGAAGAAATACTAGAAGAACAAGGCTTTCAACAAACGGGCTGTACATCATCCGAGTGTGCGGTAGAAATCGGAAACCTATTGGGCGTCCAACAAATGGTGTCCGGCTCATTTGGGAAAATTGGAAAAACATATACGATTGAAACAAAATTATTTTCTGTTGAAACAGGGGAAACAATCCAAGCGGTAAATAAAACATATAAAGGCGAAGTTGATGAACTTATAACTCAAGTTGAGCTCGTTGCGTGGGAGCTCGCAGGAATAGAACCACCTGATAATCTTAAGAATAAAGCAGGAATTGAAACTGCAAAACCAAAAAAGGTTTCATCAGGGAATGGCAAAAAATGGCTTATTCGCGGTTTGGCCACAGCCATCGTTGGCGCTGGAGCAGCTTATGCCATAAATCAATCGGGCGAAACGCCCCCAGTAGATGAACTTGGCGAACCACCGGCCCCACCACAATCCCCACGACTATGGATTGGAGGTCATAAATGAAAAACATATTATTAAGAAGTTTTTTATTTGTAGGTATTTTTCTGTTTGCTGATGAAGACTATTCATACGATTTTGAAATGGGAGGTCCGGTCGAAGTTTTTGATGGTGCGGGCGCAACAGACTTAGATGGCGCAACTGATTTTAGTATAGAATTTTTTGTCATGTTTCACAACAACTCCAATCAAGATCAAATATTATTTGAAAGGGAGTCGAGTGAAGGTGGCGGCATTAAAGACATTGAACTTCGCTGGTTAAATAATACACAAGAATTTAGACTTAATATTGGAACAGATGGCGTGCACTACGGAGAATTAAGCGCAGGAGGCGCAAACCCGTTTGACGGAGGTTGGCACCACATCTATATCCAATATCGAAACGACCTAAACCAACTTGAATTTTGGTGGGATGGAAATGTGATTAGTCAAATTTGGCCAATCGCACCAAACCCATTTATTCCAAACTCGGACAACCCGTTAATATTTGGCGTAAATGCACCCGTTTCAATGGACGAAATACGTATAACAAAAACAAGTAGTAATGAAGTTACTGTTCCTGGAGATCCTTATGTGCCAAGCGATTTAAATGAACACACTCTTCTATTATGGCATTGTGATGAAAATGGCGGAAGCGAATTAACAGATGATGGGTTTTATAATACCAATAATGGAATCATTGATGGTAGCGGCAGCTGGGATATATCAAATCCTTGGGATTATACATCTATAGGACACGTATGGTGGGACCCTCCTAATCCGCAACCAGGCGACTTCATTAATATATATTATAATCTTGATAGTTATGATGCGCTACCGTCACAAACAAACCCCGTGTATATACAATGGGATATGAATCAGTCAGGCTCTTGGTCGAGTGTTTATGCAATGAACGATTCAAACGGAGATAATATTTGGGAATATACAATCCAATCTCAACAAGAAGATTCTGATATTCGAATACGATTCTGGGATGGACCAAATGAAAGTTTTGGGTATGATGACAATTATGGAGCCTTTTATAATATTTTATTCGGCGGTGAAAATTTTACACCAGAACCTTTATATCCAATATGTGGAAGTGGCGACAGCCAACCTTGTAACCCCGCAAACGCATCAATTATGGAAGCAATGGTAGACGGAAACGCTGAATCATCAGCCGGGATAGGAGGTAATCCAGATTTTTACCTCGAGTTTGGATTAGAAAACGGTCACCAGTCTATTAATGAAATAAAGTTAGAAAATGGTTTTCCGGAATTTGACAGCAACGATGATGTGTGTCATTGGGTGGGAGAAGGATATATTGAAACATGGGATGATGGGAATCAAAACTGGGTATGGGCAATAGATATAAATAACCCTGCGCCAGAAAAAATAATTAAATATTCTTTTCCCGAAGTATTTACAGACAAAATAAGACTAACTATAACCCAAGTAGGCGGAAACCAAAATAATGGGTGTCATCCCGAATTCACAGAAATTAGTGTAGGTAAAAACCACGACATGGGTAGCGGCGATTTTTCCTTTGATTTTGGAACAACACCCAACGGAGCCGAGGTTAATAATTTTTATTATCCAGCCGGAAATCAAATAACAGTAGAAATGTTTGTTAAATTACATACAAACGACACCATGTTTGATTTGTTTGATGTAGCTGGAGCAAACGATTGGTTACTCTTTGCTTATGAAGAAGGTGACTTTATTTTTGAAATAGCCGGTGTTGGGTCGGTGACATGGAATACAAATCCCCCAACAAACGAATGGCACCATTTGGCCGCAGACTATGATGGGAGTTATTTAAGAATTTATTATGATGGCACACAGATGGCATCCACTCCTGCAACGAACCCTATTCAAGGACCAGTTGACCCACTCGTGGTTGGTTGGAATTTAGACGGATTAGGCGATATAATTCGTATAAGCACATTTGCTCAATATTCAGGAAATAATTTTGATCCCTGGAATAATAATTATTCCCCCGATCAAAATACGCAACTATTATGGGATTGTAATGAGGGAGGCGGTGAAATACTTACCGATATAAGTGCCCACGGTCTAGATGGGTCCGGCTTTGGAACAGGTGTATGGAATACAGATACACCACTAGGAGGTTTTGGAACAACTGTAAACTTATGGTCGCCATCACAATCATCAAGCAGTATAGATTTAATGTGGGACAGGTGGCCGGATAATGATGGAGATTTTCAGAAATATGAAATAAGATGGAAAAATACTCCCGGGATTAACGAAGGCGATATGAGCATTTTAACGGAAAATAATCCGAATATTGTTAGTTGGCTTCACGACACACCCAACATGGGAGACAATTATTATAAATTATATATGTATGATCATAGTGGCGTTCCTAGACATGAAACAAATGAACAACATGTATTTTTACAATCAGGAAACGGCCGTGTTGATTTCACAATTGAATCTCCAGCAAATTCATCCGGGAATATATATGCAGGTATCTTTTATGATGGAAATATGGAAATCGGCGAACCAGATGTAGGAATAGGCCCTATTTGGCATGATTTTAATACAGGCTCAAAAACAGATTACATTGATGGTATTATTGAGGGAAACAACTACGCCATTGCTTTCTTTTTTGATGAAGACGGTTCGGAGAATAGCGGTCCTGAAAATTGTGACAGTGGTAAAGATTTAATGGCATCATTAACAAGTATTAATGTATGGGGCACAAGCAACATAGGATCCATTATGTTGGAAAACTGTGATGGCGGACCTCCACCAGAAGGAGAATTTTCTACAGAATATTCCCAACTCTACTGGGTTGCCGAAGAAGACAATATAGACACAACAAGTATTGTGGTAACAAATATTGGCGACGGTCAATTAAATGTCACTCAAGTTTCATCTACAAAACCATCTCAAATATATGTAACAGAAAATGAACATTTTCCAGCTTCTCTCCTTTCGGGTGAAACGAAAGAATTTTTAATTGTATTGGATTATACAAGCGGTGCGGGAGTACACACAGGTACTATTACATTTAGTTTAAATAATGCAAATACATCATCAGCGACCGTTGATTATGAAATAGAAGTTTTTGAATCTGGAGAAATTGAAATATCCACAGAGGAAATTGAAGATGTAAGCGAGGGAACTTACGATTTAACAGAAACAGCAGCTTTGTCTTTTGATTTTAGCAATGTTTCAACAGAAGGGAGTGTTGCTGTAACGTATGTGGATGGAACGGCTCCACCTACGCCTAGTGGAAATTCTGGAATTGTTGTAGGCCCAAGATATTGGGATATTCAATCATCCCTTGATGATGGCGCATTTACAACAGATATTTGTTTTGATATAAGCGGTCTTGAAGGCATTGATTCCTACTCGGATTTGTTAATCATTAAACGAACACTCAACTCTAACGAAGAATGGTTAACAATTAATGAGGACAATATTTCATTCATCGAAGAAGATGGAATTATTTGCGCTAATAACCAAACATCGTTTAGCCAGTGGGCTATTGGCAGCGATTCATCAGGAACAAACTTTTTACCGGACCTGCCGACCGTAACTCCTGAATTTGATTTTAGCGGAAGCAGCATACTCGAAGGCGAAAATTTTGTATTAAACGCCTCAGTTGAAGCTGAAGCTGGTATCCAATATGTATCATATAATTGGGTTTCGGGGAAGGATATATTTTCCGGAAACACATTGTCGGGCTCTATGGCGCTTTCAAATAACACCACCTATACATCATCCATTAATGGAAACAACATTACATCAACTGGATCCCTATTGTGGATATCCGTAACAGATTCATTAAACAGAACAACAGTTACAGATACGTTTGATGTTGCTGTGTCGTTTCCATCTATTCCGTTTCTCGATTCAGAAGCTGAGAAATACCAAATGACATCCATACCAAACGTTTTATCATCTAATTCAATTACAAGCGTTTTTGAAGATGAATTAGGCAGCTATGATAAATCTGTTTGGCGAATTTTCAACTGGAATGGAACCGATTATTCAGAAAATGATTTTTCCATTGAGGCGGGAAGCGCATTTTGGATTGTTACAAAAGACCCAACATCATTAGCCGCTGGGAGCGGCGTCTCATTGTCGTTAAAAGACGGATATACCATTCAATTGAACGAAGGATGGAATATGATAGGAACCCCTTATGCCATTGATTTTACATTTCCAAATCAAGTAACAATAAATGGAGATGTTGAACCGATTCTTTGGGGTTACAACGGAAACGGCTATATTCAATCCACCGCGCTTTACAGCACAGAAGGGTATTGGATATATTCAAACGAAGCAGAAACATCCATTGACTTTTCTCCCGTAGAACAATCAGATTTTAACAATAGAACAGTAATGGAAAATTGGTCGTTTAACCTTTCTGCAGCCAGCGGAAATTTTGTTGATCAACAGAACAGAGTAGGCACACACCCTACATCTATCGACGGATATGACGAGAACGATTTTCGTGAACCGCCAGTAATTGGTTCTTTTGTCCAACTCGCCTTCCCTCATCAGGAATGGGAAAATAGCGGTCTTTTCTCAACAGATTTTAGAGAAGATGGGAAGCTAAAATATATTTGGGAAACATCTATTAAAACAAATATATCGGGAAGAATAGATGTGAAATGTTCTGACTTTCTTTCTGTCCCAAATGAATATGAGCTTTATTTGATTGACCCAGAAAATAAGAGTCATCAAAATCTCCGAAATAATAATATATATTCATTTTCATCAAACGGAAATGAAAGTGAACGAATATTAATTGTGTTGGTTGGCGAACAAAACGAAATACACAAATCACTGGAGGAATTTGACGTTTTACCGAAGACATTTTTAGTAGAGCAAAATTATCCAAATCCATTTAACCCAACCACATCGATCCGGGTACAACTACAAGAATCCGCAACAGTTACGATTAAAATATTTAATATTTTAGGACATGAAATAAAAACATTATTACCAAACCAAACCTTAAGAAGCGGGTATCATACCGTTACGTGGGACGGAACGAACAATCAATCCAAGCCTCTATCTACAGGTGTGTACATTTATCAAACTATTATGAAAAACAATAAAGGAGAGTTACTTTACCAAAGCTTTAACAAAATGATTTATATGAAATAATGAAAAAATATATACACTACCTTCTCTGTCTTAGTTGTCTTTTTTCGGCAACATATCCCAAAAACACCCCTTTTGGAAAGATTACCCTCCCGCTTGGAAGCGTATCCATAAAATCATCACCAACCCAGACCTGGGAAAAAGTAAAGCCGAACAGGAAAGTTTTTGTAAACGACGTAATTAAAACGGCAGGCAAATCCAGATGTGAAATTTCATTAATTGGTGGTGGAAAAGTTCGAATAGGCGAAAATTCGGAATTAGAATTAAATAGCGCATCTATAAAACCCATGGAAAAAAAATTTGACGCACATTTAAAAAAGGGAAGCGTATGGGTTTCTGCTAAAGCCGCATTTGGAGAAAAGAAAAATATTTCTGTTAGAACACCCATCGCCGTTGCAGCTATTCGCGGAACAATTTTTAAAACAAAAGCAGGAGACAAAGAAAGTTCTGTTCAGGTTTATGAAGGAAATGTTGATGTCAATAAAGCCAACAATTTTCTTAAAGAAAGACACGAAAAAAGAAAAAGTTTTGGACAAGGCGCCCCCACTGGGAAGCCTAAATTTACGTTAGGTCCAGTGACAGAAGTTAAAGCACCCACCCAAGTATCCGGACCTTATGAAATTTCGCTGGAGGATTGGATTAGTTTAGCCGAAGGGATGCAAATCAATATCCGAGAAGATGGAAAATACCATTTATTTGAATTTGACCAATCAAAAGATGACGAAGATGAATTTGTTCGTTGGAACAAACAACAAGACGGTCAATAATCTGCAGAGCCGCCCAACTCACAGTAATCAAGTTGCTGCTGAGTTAAGCCTATTCATCCGGCGGATGATAGTCGCCCGCCTGTTCTTAGTTGAACGCAGACAGGTAAATAATTTTGATTTTATTGCCTTATATATCCCACTTTTAGAGGGGGATTTGTGGGGGTTGATAAAAAATGAAAGAAAATTAAAATTACGATTAACTCTCGCTGAAGTAATATCATTAATATGATTACATTTTCCCGCCCCCGCCCCAACTTATTGCAGGGTAATAAGGTAAACACAATGGGGTCAAATAAAAAAAAGAACAACAAAATGGAAAACATTAAGATAAATGTCTGATAGAAAAAAGAGAATAGCATCAGGTGTTTTATTTGCATTTCTA
>CAZGFQ010000018.1:1659-5161 GCA_964525185.1 uncultured bacterium | reverse complement strand
ATAAATGTCTGATAGAAAAAAGAGAATAGCATCAGGTGTTTTATTTGCATTTCTATTTTCAACACTCATTCATATTAGCACCCGAAACAATTCATTTGTATTAACTCAAATTATAGATAGATACGAATATCAATCATATGACGCTAGAATGAAAGCTAGCGTTGCCCACATTGAAGAATCAACAATTGATAATGTGGTTATTGTTGATATAGAACAAAATTCTGTTGAAGCTTTGGGAAATTATCATGAATGGCCCCACGCATACCACGGACAATTAACCGATGTTATTTCTTCTGGAAAACCAGAGGCGCTCCTGTTTGATATTATTTTTGATAAAAAAGATGATTATACCCACACCTTAGTAAATGCCCTTTCACAAAAAACACACAACTCAGACCTAAAAAATGCATCAGAACACTATTTAATAAGTACAGATCCGGAACGATTTGTTGAAAGTACCGGTCAAAGTTCTGTTTCCCACCATTCTCTTGTTTTTGAAAGAGAAGATACATTGAATTTTTTATATAAAATGGATAATGTGCCGGAAGGGTATAATGATTCTAAACACCTTATACATGTTCCAGAGAATATTGCAAAAAACCTTCCCAATGCCGAGCGTCTCGGAAATACATATGTGGAATTATTAACCGCATCATCTGGTGTTGGTGCAGCAAATTTTCCACAAGATGAAGATGGAATTATTAGAAGAACACCGACAGCCATTCATTTTGAAGGTCCAAATAAAACATATTTATCATTAACACTTTCAGCTGTAAAAAAAATATTAAAGATTCCAAACGATGGTTTCAAATATGATTTTGACAACCACCTACTGAACCTTGTAGACATACACGGAGATACGGTTAGACAAATACCAATTGATAAACAAGGGCGGATGTATATCAAGTTTTTTGGCCCACATAAAACATTTTATTATATCCCATATATGTATGCATTCGACAGTGAAATGTTAGACCCAACATATTGGGAAGGAAAAACAGCCATTGTTGGTTCATCTCTTCCGGGGCTTATGGATCTTAGAAGCGTCCCCGTTCAAGAATCGTTTCCCGGTGTTGAAATTCACGCCAATGCATTACACGGAATACTAGAAAATCAATTTATATTTCCTAAAACGACCGGGATTAATTATTTAGGCGCACTCCTTATATCGATATTAATTGGCGCATTAGCTGGTGCACCCAAAAAACCATTATGCGGATTTATATTTTTAATCATAGGAGCAGGTAGCTGGATAATATTTGCCTATAGTCAATTTTTAAGCAACTCTATTATGTGGGAAGTAATACGGCCCGTTATATCTATTACACTCACTCAGTTAGGTGTTTTTGCATATACTTTTATTGTTCTAGACAAAGATAAGCGTTTCTTAAAAAATACATTTGGCACATATATATCACCCAAATTAATAGAACAAATGGTGGATGGAAAAACAGAACCAAAATTAGGAGGAGATGAAAATATTCATACAGCCCTTTTTACAGATATACAGGGGTTCTCCCAATTTTCTGAACAATTAACCCCCACAGAATTAGTGGAACTATTAAATGATTATTTAACAGAAATGACCAATATCCTTTTAGAAAATAATGGCACATTAGATAAATATATTGGAGATGCTATTGTTGCATTTTATGGTGCACCGGTTCCCGTAAAAGATCATGCCTATAAAGCATGTTTAACAGCAATTCTTATGCAAAGCAAACTATCAGAATTACGGAATAAATGGAAAGCAGATGGAATTCGTTGGCCGGATATTGTTCATCATATGCAAATGAGAATTGGTATTCATACAGGGAAAATGGTTACGGGAAACATGGGATCAGAACACCGAATGAATTACACCATGATGGGAGACGCAGTCAATATTGCAGCAAGGCTGGAAGCATCAGCAAAACATTATGGTATTTATAGCCAAATATCAGAAGAAACATATTTATCGGTCAAAGATCGTATATCTGTTAGAGAATTAGATTATGTTCGGGTGGTCGGAAAAGAAAATCCGGTAAAAACATATGAACTTATATCCTTAAAAAGCCAAGAGCCAGAATGGTATACAGAAATCATTGAACCTTTTTCTCAAGGAATTAATTATTTTCAAAAAGGAGAGTTTAAAAAAGCAAAACACCTATTTGAAGAATCCACCAAAATGGAAAACACGTTTCCCGGTAGAACAAAAACCCCATCCTTACTTTATGTTGAAAGATGTAAAGCATTAATGAAAAATCCCCCCAAAAAATGGGATGGTGTTTGGTCCCTTACATCAAAAAAATAAGTTTATAAAAAACAACAAAAACGACCAAAATTGGCACTACTGTCAAAAAACGGCAAAAATACTTAACGAAAACACCCAAAAATACGTAGATCTCCCCATTGTAGAACGAGAAGACCCCCTTGTAATTTCAGTTAATTTAAACAACGGAGAAGGTTTTACAATGAATCTACGATTAATACCCACTCTTTTATACTTCCTTTTTAACACCTGTTTGTTTGGGCAAAACACCACCCTCACCGAAGAAACAAAAGCACTGATAAGCGAAGGAAAAAAAACCACCGCCGTATTGGACTTTGAAGCTCGGGGGATTAATCCAAAAGAAGCCGCCACTTTAACTGATCGTTTTAGTTCTGCATTAGGCAAAACAAATGCAGTTATTTTAGTACAACGAACCATGATGAAAGAAATTTTGGAAGAACAAGGCTTCCAACAATCGGGCTGTACAAGCGATGAATGTGCTGTAGAAGTGGGAGCATTATTAGGATGCCAATATATGATTAGCGGCGCCATTGGAAAAATTGGAAGCTCCTACACCATTGATGTAAAAAATGTATCAGTGGAATCTGGCGCAACAGAAAACAGCCAAAGCGCAACTTATGCCGGCCCCAAAGATGGACTTATTGTAGAAATTGAAATATTAGCATGGACATTAATGAATCTTGAACCACCACAAGCATTAATTGAAAAGCAGAAAAAAGGCGCACAAGTATATACGGGAGGAGAAAAACCAAAAACGCAAATGGGCGCATTAATGCGATCGTTGGTTATTCCCGGGTTTGGACAAATGTATAGCGGAAAAAAAGGAGCTGGATATACTCTGCTATTGGTAGAAGGCGCTCTTCTTGGAATGGCCGCAAAGAGTAATAGCGACTACACATCATTCCAAACCGAATATAATACACAATTAACCAACTACCAGACAGCCACAGACCCAGGCCTTATTGCTGAATATAAAATATTAGTTGATGAAGCCAGAAACAATATGACAAAAGCGAATGATCAATTAATGCTTTTTTCTGCAACAGCGGGAGGCGTTTGGTTAATCAATACAATTCACGCTTTTTTAGTTGGACCTAAAAACGAAGATGAAGCCTCCAAGAAACAACCATTTCAATTTGCTTACACCCCTTCCACAAATCAAATACATATTAGCTGGGAGCTTTCATTATGAAATACAAATCTTTAATAAATCACATTAAAAAACTTCAA
>CAZGFQ010000018.1:0-1559 GCA_964525185.1 uncultured bacterium | reverse complement strand
TTCAAACGCACAACATAATCATTGCTAAACAATTTATAATTAGCTTTTTATTGCCTACCTTCCTTTTTGTCTCCTGCCAAAATGAAATCCCAGAAGCGGATGTTTTTGACAATCCTTTGGACGAAGAAGAAGTAGAATATGAAACACCCGCCCTTACTTTTTATCCTATAGAAATTAATACATCCCCAGGTGGAAGTTTTCCTATAGATGTTTTTGTGTTGGGGGTAGAAGAGTTAGCCGGAAGCTACGTTCAACTTCAGTACGATAAATCAAAATTACAGGTAGTTTCTATAAATGTAGGATCCTTTTTTAGCGACGCAACACAAGCGCCTATTTTTATGACAGACATAGATGATAATAATGGAATCATTCATTTAAATACATCTTTTTTAGGGAGCGACTCTATTTCAGTGTCAGGTACCGGGAGTTTAGCCGAAATTGTATTTACATCTCTTTCTGCAGGAGAATCAAATTTGACGTTTGACGCGACGTGCGAATTGGCGGATCCGGATGATGTTTCTATTGAGATTAAGGGTTTTGGTGTAGGGGCGGTGAATGCAAAATAGAATTGGAACGTACAAATCTTTACAGAAGTATCTTCCTTCCGCAAGGTTAAGGTTTTGGAGAAAACCGTTTAACTTTTTACTTCGCGAGGGAAAAGCAAAGTCAAAGGAAGTTGTACTAAACCCCATACGCCTTGCTGCGGTGAGCAACGCGCAAAACCAGAACCACCAGCCAGTCGTCTTTAATTTGATAAATGACCCGATATTTACCGGACCGAACCCGAAACACATTTTTCGTAGTGGTAATTATTTTTCTCGCCCCCGGTTGATACGGGTCTTTTTTAAGGGATTCGATTTTAACCCCCAATTGGGATTTTATTTTTCGTGGAAGTTTATCAAAGGCTTTTTTGGCGGATTTTTTAAAAACAATGGAATAATCAGACGTCAATATCCCATTCCTTTTTTATGTCCTCCCAGGAAACTTCCTCGGTTTCTTTTAGGGTTTTCTCAATTTCAAACCCGTCAACAACATCGTCGAGATACTCGTCCAGGAGTTTTTCAACGATTCGGCTCATGGGTTTATTCAATAACCCGGCGGCTAAACGGAGGGCGCGCAGCTTATTTTCCGGTAATCGCAATGTGGTGGTGGATGCAGACATGATATTTCCTTTAATTAATCATATTATGATATCGAAATATAACAATATTACAATATTGAACACAAAAGAAGAATTTTGGCGTTTTTATAAAGAAGGAGTCACCCATGAACATTAGAGCAATTTGCGGTGTTATGTTATTTTTTTATTTATTTACCAATGTTTTAGCTTCCGACAGAGTCGTAATAGTTGATTATGACGGATTAACATACTCATACGATTATAATACAAATACATATACAACACTATCTTCTACGACAACGTATCATGGAGATCAGGGTAGCGGTGTTTATGATAGCGAAAGCAACAAATTAATATTTATATCACAAAGCGCATCAACAGGACAAGTAAGAGCCTATGATTATTCTACAAACACATGGGAAACAAAAAGCAATCGACC
>CAZGFQ010000017.1:0-42310 GCA_964525185.1 uncultured bacterium | reverse complement strand
AACGGTTTGCTAAACCCAATATTACGTTTAGCGGGTTTACTCTTTAATTTATTATTGTGTTTTAACCGCATATGTTTGTTAAAAACCTATTTATCCTAATTCAACTGAATTGATTTCAATCTATTGGAATTTCCCACCACGTTGATGCTGGAAAGGGCCATGGCAACTTCTGCCATTACAGGATGAAGCACACAAACAAAAGCCAAGGGAATAGCGATTATATTATAAATAAATGCCCAGAATAGATTTTGTTTAATTTTGCTGAAGGTGGCGTTGGCCAACCGTGTTGCACGCAGGACTGCTTTTAAATCTCCGTGAGCTAAAACAATTTCACCTGTTTCCATGGCAATATCTGTTCCGCTTCCCATGGCGATTCCTACGTCAGCTTGTGCAATTGCTGGCGCATCATTAATACCGTCTCCAACCATAGCAATAATGAACCCTTGACCTTGATAGGATGAAACAATATGTGCTTTTTCATCGGGCAATACTTCTGAATGAACGTGATCTATTTGAAGCTTTTTAGAAAGCGATTCAGCGATTTCTTTTTTATCCCCTGTCACCAAAACACATTTATATCCAGTTGATTTGAGAGATGAAATTGTGTCAGCAGAATCAGGACGAATCGCATCTTCAATTTCAAAAATACCAATACATTCTCCATCTAAAGAAAGAAAAACGGGTGATCCTGTTAATGATAAATCGGTGGTGGAGTTTGTGAAAGATGCACTTCCCACTTTTAAGATTGCACTGCCATATTTCCCTGAAATACCTTTCCCCGGAACGACTTCAATATCCGTAACAGGGTCCAAACTCATTTCTTTTTTTTCCGCCAAATTCACAATGGATTTTGCTAGTGGGTGGGTGGATTCTTTTTCCAAGGATGCGGCCATTCGAATTAAATCATTTTCCATAATGCCAGAAATTTGATGCACTTTTTTTACAACTGGTTTTCCTTGAGTGAGTGTGCCTGTTTTATCAAACAAAATCATATTTACTTCATTGAGTCTTTGGATTGCAGCCCCATCTCGAATGAGAATTCCGTTTTCTGCTCCCAACCCAGTTCCTACCATTAAGGCGGTGGGAGTAGCCAATCCAAGCGCGCACGGACAGGCAATCACCAGTACGGCAATTGTGGCATAAATCGCCATTCCCATGGGTGATAAATCCAAATTAATCCACGGTAAAAAATAAGAAAAAGATTGGGCTAATTGCTTCATTTGAGATGGAAACATATTCCAAATAAAAAAGGTGGATATCGCTAATAGCAACACAAGGGGAACAAAAATCGACACCACTTTATCTGCAAAAACTTGGATGGGCACTTTAGTCGTTTGAGCATTTTCAACCATTTGAATCACTTTAGAAAGAAATGTTTCTGAACCGATTTTTGTTACTTCTACTTTAAGTGTGCTATCAGCACAGATGGTTCCACCAATAACATCATCGTCAATATTTTTTGTAACCGGGACTGATTCTCCCGTTACGATAGATTCATCAATGGTCGCGCGACCTTCTCTAATAATTCCATCAGTGGGAATAGCTTCACCTGCGCGGACAATCATGATTTGTCCAATAACAAGACTTCGCACATCAATTTTAACTTCATTATTTTCCATATCCAAAACGGTTGCTTGTTTCGCACCCAAACTCATGAGTTTTTGGATCGCCTCAGATGATTCCCCACGTGCTTTTGTTTCAATATATCGCCCCGTTAAATGAAAGGACATTATCATGCCAGCAACACCTGCAAAAGAGTGGATTTCCATATATTGGGTAATAATGCCTGTGGAAAGTGCTGCTAAGGAACCGAGTGCAATCAGCACATCCATGTTTGGGGATAGATGGATTGCAGATTTCCATGCACTTATGAGTGTTTCTCGTCCAGGGTAAAAACAAACTAAACTGCTTAAAATAAAAATGCCCCATTCCATGATAATCATAGATGGCCAGGCAATTCCTAAAAACATATGAATCCCCATCCAGAGCATCGCAGGGATTGTTAATATCCATGCAAATTTCATATTCTGAAGAGATTCATCAACCTTTTCTTCCGTTTGTTCTTGAAGATTTATGGGGGATTTGGATTCAAGTAATTCAGCCCCATATCCAGTATTTTCAATTGCAGATAATAGTTCTGCAGAGCCAACTTCTCCCGAAATTGTGGCTTTTTCTAAAGTAAGATTCACCACAGCTTCTTCCACACCATCGACTTTTCTTAAGGCATTTTCTACAGAGCCAACGCAACCGGCACAATGCATGCCTGTTATTTTTAATTCAATTGTATTGTTCATTTTAGCTGTTGAATGATATCTCCAGTTGAAACTCTGCCTTCTTTGATTACTTTTGCATACCAACCGCGTCGATGTGTTAAAGATTTTATAAATGAATGTAATTTTTCTTCTCCTACATATGGGAGAACGGCCAAATAATGACATGGGTCACATTCAAATGAAATTTCTAATTTGCATTCCCCAAGTTGGAATTGTTGTCCAGACGAAAAATGAGAATGTTGAATTCCCTCTATTGTGAAATTTTCACCGACATCTCCTTTTTGAATTGGCCATCCTTCCTTATTTAATTCTTCAATGGTTTCTTTCGGATATAACAATACAGCCATGTCGGGATCTCTATTTTTTTTATCCGTTCGATAATTATTATAATCTCCATCTAATCCCATTTTTGATACTAAAACATTTTTCACGGATATTTTTGGAAGTCCATGTTCGCCCGGTACGTTTGGTTTTACATTTATTTGAATCACTTTAGCCAAAATGAGTCTCCTTGATCATCATGAATCATCCACTCTTGATAGGATGACAATAATTGCTTCGTTATTGGTCCAACAGTTCCATCTCCAATCCAGTCATCATTTAATTTAATAACAGGAATAATACCTGACCCGCTATTACTCAAAAAACACTCATCTAATTTGTTTATTTCGGAAATATTAAGCAGACCATTTTCGATTTGAAATGAAGATCGATTTATAATAGTTTGTCGTGTAACACCGGGGAGAACATCACCCATACGTGTGTATAGATTTCCATTTATAATCCAGAAAAAATTGCTTCTACTTCCTTCAAATAGCATTCCATCTTCATCCATCAAAAGTGCTTCAAAACAGTTTTTCTCTTGTGCTATTTCCCAAGCATTTAAACAGGCATGATAATTTGTTGTTTTTAATTCAGGGTTCTCTCGAAAAGATTTGACGGTAATGGCAGATACACCCTTATAAATTGATGTATCTAAGTTTAAATGCGATGTATAAACAATCAATTTATTGGGAACAACTAAAATTCGAGCACGTTGATTTGGGTCTGGAAAATTATTAATGACTTTATTAATCATTTTTACTATATCCAATTGGCTGTAATCCAAACTTAAGTTCAATTTCTCCATGGAATGAAATAAGCGATCTAAATGCGGTTTTAGAAATAAGGGTTTAAAATCGATTGTTCGAAATGTTTCATACAACCCAGTTTCAAATGAAAAAGTATCAGAACCAAGTTGAAGGTTTTCTGCAGGGATGAAATTCCATTCATCATTTATTAATACTTTTATCATGGTTGTAATGAAGTTGCTTTAATAAGTGTTTCATTATACTCATTTTCCAGATCTGAGCCAATAGTAATACCACCACCAACACCGAGGGTTAAATGGGTTTTCACTTGAGTTATGGTTCGAATAGCAATATTAAAATGTAATGATCCATTTGGTAGAATATATCCAATTGTTCCTGTATAAATGCCACGTGCTTCTGTTTCTAATTCATATATGATTTCACATGCACGTTTCTTAGGGCATCCCGAAATAGAACCCCCGGGACTCATAGACAATAAGGCTTCTACTGGATGAATGGCTTCTTTGACTTGTCCTTGGATTACACCATACGTATGAAATACATTTTTTAGTTTTTCAACAGATTTAGATTCTAAAACATTTACTGACCCTGTTTTACAAATTTTACCCAAATCATTTCGCAATAGATCAATTATCATATATAATTCTGCTTGTTCTTTTTCACTATTTATTAAGGCATTGATGTTTTGTTCATCTTCGTTATTAGTTAGTCCACGTGGATATGTTCCTTTTATTGGCTTCGTTGTAATAAGTCCATTTTCAATTTTTATAAATTGTTCTGGTGAAAGGGAATGAATAGCCCAATTTGAATCTTCCATAAAAGCAGAAAACCCAACTTGATTATTTTCGCGTAATTTGAAAAATAATTCTCTCGGTGCTGCTGCAGTTTTTGAAGTGAGTTGGTGTGTATAATTTATTTGATAAAAATCACCCGATTTAATATGGGATTGTATTTTATTAAATTGGGAATCATATACTTCTTTAGAAATGTGTGGCTGGAAATAATTCCAATCAACATTCTTTTGTTTATCAGCAATTATTGGTTTTTCATCATAGGAATCATATGCACGGAAATAAACAGCAGGAAAACCCTTTATATCGTGGACCGGGGCTCCCAATTGTTTTGCGCCATATTCATAGCTAATAAATCCAGTAAGAAATTTCCCGTCATATTCTTTTACGAATTCGATCAATTTATTTGGATTATCATTTATGGTTAAAGATAATGTATCAATGGGGTTAGATGCGGAAATGTTAAGCCAATCGGATGTCTCATTCCCTAAAAATTGAACAGAATTATTCATTCAAGAAATTTTCTAATATGTGTGAACCAACAGGTGTTAAGAAAGATTCTGGGTGAAATTGGACACCATAAAGGTTAAACGATTTATGCTGAATTCCCATAATTTCTCCATCATTCGTCCAAGCTGTTTTGAAAAAGTTATCTGGAACAGATTCTAATGTTAATGAATGATAACGAGCACCTTGAAATGGTGTTGGAATCCCATTGAATAATCCAATTGTTTTATGATGTATTAAAGATGTTTTGCCATGAAGAATATTTTTGGATTGTTTAATACCTACATTAAAAACAGAACCGATACATTGGTGCCCTAGACAGACACCCAAAATAGGTATACGATGCATAAATTGATGAATGGTATGAATGGAAATTCCAGAATTGGCTGGTGTCCCTGGACCTGGTGATATGATAATTTTACTTGGTTTCATTTTCTCAATTTCTGAAACTGTGATTCTGTCATTTGGTTTAACAATGACAGCTTCGCCCAACAATTCGATTGATTGAACCAAATTCCAAGTAAAGGAATCATAATTATCTATGATTAAAACCATGGTAAAAGCTAAAAGAAGAATTTAAAAAGACCTAAAATCTAAAAAATAAGTTTCAATTTGTATTCCTGATGCTGGATATAGAAGGGGAACCGTCGTAAAATAGCAGACTTTATTTTGAAAAATACGAATGAAAAACACCTAAATAATATATGTCAACACCCCTTTTAGAAAAACAATATAATCCAAGTAATGTTGAAGATCGCTGGTATTCACACTGGATGGATAACAATTATTTTCATGCAAGTAGCGAATCTGAAAAAGAACCATATACTATCGTCATTCCACCTCCAAATGTGACTGGAATGTTAACGATGGGGCATGTATTGAATAATACCATTCAAGATATTTTAATCCGTAAAGCTCGGATGGAAGGGAAAGAAGCATGTTGGATCCCAGGAACAGACCATGCCTCAATTGCGACTGAATCAAAAGTTGTAAAAATGCTTCAGGAAAAAGGGATACAAAAGAAGGATATATCTAGAGATGAATTTTTATCTCACGCATGGGAATGGAAAGAAAAATACGGCGGAATTATAATTAATCAGTTGAAAAAACTGGGATGCTCATGTGATTGGGAAAGAGAGAGGTTTACAATGGATGAAGGGTACACTAAAGCTGTCCTTCACACATTTGTAAAACTGTATGAAAAAGGATTAATCTACCGAGGCCATCGATTAGTGAATTGGTGTCCTGTTTCTAAGTCAGCTATTAGTGATGAAGAAGTATTTCATCGTGAAATAAATGGCCATTTATGGCATTTTAGGTACCCGGTTTTAGATTCAGATGAAACACTTGTTGTTGCAACAACACGCCCAGAAACTATGTTGGGAGATACAGCAGTTGCAGTGCACCCAAATGATAAGCGTTATAAACATTTAGTAGGGAAAAAAGTTAAGCTACCATTAGTTGGAAGAGAAATTCCCATTATAGCAGATGAGTATGTTGATCCTGAGTTTGGAACGGGTTGTGTTAAAATAACACCGGCACACGATCCAAACGATTTTTCAATGGGTGAAAAACATAATTTGGACTTCATTAATATTATGAATAATGATGCTTCCTTAAATAATAATGTTCCAGAAAAATATCAATCTCTGCCCCGTGAAAAAGCACGGAAGCACGTAATTGCAGATTTAGAGGAACAAGGTCTTTTAGTCAAAACGGAAGATTATGTTAATAATGTAGGCTATTCTGAACGAGGCGATGTTCCGATTGAATTTTATATGTCTGAACAATGGTATTTGAAAATGACAGAATTAGCAGAACCAGCAATTCGAGCAGTGAAAGATGGGAAAATAACATTCCATCCGAAACATTGGGATAAAACATATTATCATTGGATGGACAATATTAAGGATTGGTGTATTAGTCGCCAATTATGGTGGGGGCATCGTATTCCTGTTTGGTACCATAAAGATGACCCAACAAATTTGCATGTGTCTGTTGACGGTCCAACTGACCCAGAAAATTGGAATCAAGATACAGACGTTTTAGATACTTGGGCGAGTTCATGGCTTTGGCCGATGGGTGTCCATTCCTGGCCAACTGAAGATAAAGATTTATCAAAATTCTACCCAACAGATACATTAGTAACAGGGCCAGATATTATTTTTTTCTGGGTTGCTCGAATGATTATGACTGGATATGAATATATGGGAGAATTACCATTTAAAGATGTGTATTTCACATCCATTCTTCGGGATGAAACTGGGAAAAAATTCAGTAAATCCCTTGGAAATTCACCAGATCCATTTGATTTATTTAATGAATATGGGACAGATGCTGTTCGATTTGGTACCATGTTAATGGCTCCACAAGGATTAGATGTCCTATTTACAAAAGATCGTTTGGATGTTGGTCGTAACTTCATGAATAAACTTTGGAATGCATGCAGGTTTGTTCAAATGAATATCCCCGATGATAAATCCATTGATTATTCCTTAGTGATTGCAGAATTAGACTTACCTGAAAAATGGATTCTGAGTCGATTAAATCAGGCTATAATAGACTATAATCGCCAATTAGATCGATTCCATTTTAATGAAGCAGCAAAAGTGATTTATGATTTTACATGGAATGATTTTTGCGATTGGTATATAGAGATTGCCAAAACTCGGTTTTTTGGTGATGATGAATTATTAGCCGATAAAGCACGTACTGTATCTATAGAAGTTATTCGAACTATTTTAGCTTTACTCCATCCTTATGCTCCTTTTATGACGGAAGAATTATGGAGTCATTTTAAAAATGAATCCGATAGTGATTTAATTATTTCACCTTGGCCTGAAATGAACAATACTCTTATTGATAGTAGTATCAATACAGAAATGGCGCTAATGCAGGAAGTCATTTCATCTATAAGAAGTATTCGGAGTCGAATGAATGTACCGCCTTCTAAAGAAGCTGAACTCTTTGTGCGGTGTACTTCTGAACAAACGATTTTTTTAGAAAAGTATGCACATTTTATATTTACACTTTCTAGAGTAAAATTAATGGAAACAGGATCAAATATCGATCGGCCTGACCCAGCAGCAACTGCTGTTGTAAAAGGAATGGAATTATACTTACCTTTAGGGGGGTTGATTGATTTAGATAAAGAAAGAGCTCGTCTTGATAAACGTAAAAATGAAATTGAAACGTTACTAATTGGTATTCAAAATAAATTAAATAACGATCATTTTACAAAACGTGCTCCGCAGCATATTGTGGAACATGAACGGACTAAATTAGTCGATTTGACAGATGAATTAAAAAAGGTAGTAGATAACTTGGAGAATCTATAATGAGAATAAAATTTTTATTACTCTTGACAGGAATTCTTTTCGGGCAATCTAATTTTGCGACAATAACTATTTATAAAAATGGGACTGCTTTAGTGAAGCAACCTGTTATTTGGAATATAACAAAAGGGAATGATTATTTGATTTATGACGATCTTCCTAATGCGATTCAGTCTGAAACACCTTTTTTGGATATACATGGAGTTCAGGTTACTTCTCAGCAATATTTTAATAAAGTATTCTCTGGAAATGATTATTTAAACTCCCTTATAGGTGAAAAAATTTCCGTTAAACCTAAAGATGAAAGAGCTGTAGACGGAATATTGTTAGAATACACAACTCTTGATCTTACCATTAAACATAAAAATTCAATCTATATATACACAAGAAGTGATATTGAATATATAGAGGGAGCTGAAAAGATTAAGAATCCAATTCTTAAACCATATTTGTCATGGGATGTAAAAGCAAAGCAATCTGGGGATGTAGAAGGTAGAATATTGTATAAAACATCAAATATGAATTGGACAACATTATATCGATTGTTACTATTAGATCAAGAACATGGTGAATTGATCGCTGATGCCGTTATTTCAAATAATACCAACTTAGACTATGAAGACGCACAATTACAAGTTGTTGAGGGGCAATTAAATCTTTCTAAGGGAAATGGACCCGTAAGCGTTTTGCGAGGGAATAAAATGATGGCTATGGATGCATATACTCAAGCAGCCACTGAAAATAAATTAGGCGATTATCTTTTGTACCCTTTGAATGGAACATATGATTTACAATCAAAAGAAAAATTATCTGTCCGTTTGTATGGTCCCATAAAAGTTAAATTTCATAAAACATATATTTTTGAAAACGTGGAACGTCGCCAAAAAGAAGAACCTTTAGCTGTCAATCTATCAATGGAAAATACAGATGATTATGGGTTGAATATTCCACTCCCGGTCGGAAAAGTGGAAATGTATTTGAATACTCAAACACATCAGATGGAATATATTGGTTCCGATGATATGCGTCAAACGCCTAAAGGGCATTCTATTAAATTATCATCCGGTCGCGCATTTAATGTGACAGGAAAAAGAAAAGTTATTAATTATGATCGGCAAAGAAAAAGTGAAGAAGCTGTCATTGAAATTCAAGTGACAAATGGGCGAGAAGATTCCGTATCTGTAAAATTAATAGAACATATAAATGGTGATTGGATTGTAAAACAAGAATCGGATAATTATACAAAAGAAGATGCATCCACCATTCATTTCCCATTTGTTTTAGGCCCTTCTGAAACAAAAATTGTTTCTTATACCTATCGTAAAGAATGGCAATAAAGGTGATTCATGGGGTCGCTGACCTTTACAACATCCATTTCTGAATTAAAAAGAATTGGCGTTCGACGGGCTAAGGTACTTTCTGAAAACCATATTCAAACAGTCCAAGATTTACTATATACATTTCCGAGACGCCATTTAGATCGCACTTCCGTTTCCCGAATAAAATCACTTCGAAAAGGAGATCATTCTTCTATAATTGGGTCTGTTAGATCTACAGGAGAAAAAGCCATACGAAGAGGGAAAATATTTCAAGTGATTTTATCTGATGGTACTGGCTCAATGACCTTAACTTGGTTTAATGGTATAAAGTATATTAAGAATCTTTTTAAAATTGGTGACCGTTTAGCTGTTTATGGTAAAATTGATTATTATAACGGATTTTCAATAACACATCCTGATTTTGATCGATTATCTTCCCATGATGATCCTGTAAATACCGGAGCTATTTTGCCATTATATCCATTGACACAAGCTTATAAATCTGCAGGATTAGAACAGCGAATATTTCGAAAAATTATGTTAGATATATTCGAGAATCTTGACGATGTACCAGAATTATTTTCAAAAGAAATATGTGAAAATAGTGGACTCATATCAAGAAAAGATGCCCTTCATGAAATTCATTTTCCAAAGAATGAAGATTCTTTAAAAAAGGCGATTCATCGGTTAAAATATGAAGAACATTTTTTTCTGCAATTGTTAATGGCATTTAGAAAGGCAACACTAAAAGTCTCAAAGGCAACTCCATTTTCAAAAACAGGGCCGTATGTTAAACTGATTGAAGATTCACTTCCATTTGAATTAACACATGCACAAATAAAAGTTATTTCTGAAATAAAAGATGATATGAAATTATCGCAATCCATGAATCGTCTTTTGCAAGGAGATGTTGGATCAGGAAAAACAATTGTAGCTATTCTAACCATGGCTTTAGCTGTAGGAAATAAAGCACAAACAGTATTAATGGCGCCAACAGAAATACTAGCGCATCAGCATTATGAATCAATCAAAGCAATGTTCGATAAAATAAATATCCCATGTGCTTTACTCATTGGTCAAATGAAAAAAAGTGAGCGCCAAAAGATTCTTGTTGGACTCGAAAGTGGTACAGTTCCTATTGTTATTGGCACACACGCCTTAATTCAAGATGATGTCCATTTTAATAAGTTGGGGTTAGTGATTGTGGATGAGCAACATCGATTTGGAGTAAAACAAAGAGGAAAATTAATTGATAAAGGATTGAATCCACATTTTTTAGCAATGACTGCAACCCCAATTCCACGCACGTTATCTATAACGTATCATGGCGATATGGATTTATCTATTATTGATGAATTACCAAAAAATCGCAAACCTGTTGTTACAAAAGTGATAGAACCATCCAGATTAAATAGTGTGTATTCATTTATGAAGGATGAAGTGTTAAAAGGTCGTCAATGCATGGTTATTTACCCATTAGTAGAAGAATCTGAAAAATCAGATTTAATTGCAGCAGTAGACGCACATAAAGACTTGGACCAAAGTATATTTCCCGATTGTGAAGTCGGACTCATTCATGGTAGAATGAAAACGGAAGATAAAGATAATGTTATGGATTTATTTTCAAAAAATAAAATCCAAATACTTGTTTCTACAACTGTGATTGAAGTAGGGGTAGATATTCCAAACGCAACCGTCATGTTAGTTGAACATGCTGAACGATTTGGATTGACTCAATTACATCAATTGCGAGGAAGGGTTGGGCGTGGAGCTGAAAAGAGTTATTGTATATTAGTTAAACGGAAAGTAACGGATACTTCGAGAGATAGATTATCTATTATGGAAAGAACGAATGATGGATTCATTATTGCAGATGAAGATTTGAAATTACGGGGCCCAGGCGAATTTTTTGGAATTCGCCAAAGTGGTTTTTTACAATTTAGAATTGCAAACCTTCTTACAGATGGTCCTATTATTCGAGATGCTAGAACTGTTGCATTTTCTGTGGCTAAGAATGATCCAAACCTGATGGCGCCACATAACCGGCATATTCGAAAAACATTTATGGAAGAATATGCAGATCGAATGGATTTTGTTCAGATTTCGTAATTTGGTCTTATCCTTCCATGGTTTAAATTTCCAGGCTTTAATTGGGTGTAATGAGTACCCCAACTCTATTCAATGGATTTTTCCTGAATAGTTAAATTAAATAGGAAAGAGATATGTCCGAAAAAACATTAACCAAGAATGAACAATTATTTTTATACCTTGTATCCACTTTTCAATCCAGTGCATTAATAGCTATGGGTAAAATTAAAAACCCTATGACTGATGCATTTGAGAAGAATCTTGAACAAGCAACTTTTTATATTAGTTTATTAGACACTGTTCAAAAGAGAACCATGGGAAATCTTTCTCAAGAAGAGGAACAATTCCTTATTACTGCAGTAAGTGATTTAAATATGACTATGATTGAAGAAAAACAAAAATTACAAAATGACATGAAAGCAAAAGCGTGATACATACTGATTACATAAGACTTAACCGCATCCTAGCGGCATTAACATTTTTTATTTCCTTTTTCGTTTATTTTGATACTATGGCATCTACCGTATCATACTGGGATTGTGGCGAATTTATAGCAACATCTTATACCTTAGGTGTGCCTCATCCTCCAGGGAGTCCATTCTTTTTACTCCTCGGAAGAATTTTTTCTTTAATTCCTATTAACCAAGATATTGCATTTCGCGTAAACCTACTTTCACCTTTATCAAGTGCCTTAGCTGTTATGTTATTATATCTCGTGGTTGTAAAAGTCGTTACACATTGGAGAGGTAAGATTGAAAATAGCACGGATGCAATGATTGCATTTGGTGGAGCAGTTATAGGTGCATTAGCCTTTGCTTTTACCGATAGTCATTGGTTTAATGCAGTGGAAGCAGAAGTGTATGCTATCAGTACATTTTTTACTGCGATTGTTGTTTGGCTAATTTTATTATGGAGTGAAAAAGCGGATGAACCGGGACATGAACGATATATTTTGATTATTGCTTATATGATGGGTTTAGCAACGGGGCTTCATTTACTAAATTTACTTGCATTACCATTTATTGCTCTCATAATGTATTTCAGAAAATATAGCTTCGAGTGGAAATCATTTTTTGCCACAGTGGGTATAACAGGTGTTACTTTTTTTATTATTCATAATATGATCATTAAAGGGCTACCTAAAATGGCCGCAAGTGGATTAGGTATTGGTGGTACAGCAGTGATTGTAGGAGCTGTTTTTGCTGGTACTGTCTGGGCAGTCATTAATAAACATAATTTATTATCCGTAGCACTTACATCTGTAGTCATGATTTTGATTGGTTATTCAACTTATACAACCATATTTGTTCGGTCAAATCAGAATCCTAATATTGATGAAAATGATCCTGAGACAGTAGAAGCTTTTGTGAGTTATTTAGAACGAGAACAATATGGAAGTGTTGGAACCTTTCCTAGGAGGTACAAAGGGATTGAACCCATTCATGAAGTAGTGGGTAGACCTGAAAATGGACGTGATTTTTCACCCCGCCAAGAACGAGAATACATGTTTTATAATTCATCCAAGCAGTGGGATTATTTTTGGAATTATCAAATTAAAAAAATGTATAATAGATATTTCTTATGGCAATTTGCAGGAAAAGGTTTATCTGTTAATCAAGGCGTAACACCCATGGGAGCTAAAACAACGGAAGATGGGGTTGACTGGAACCAATTTGGGTTACCACTTGCTTTTATATTAGGTTTATTCGGAATGATGTATCATGCCCATAAAGATGAAAGAATGGCATTTTCTGTATTAGCATTATTCATCATGACTGGATATGCAATTATTCTTTATTTAAATCAAGATGATCCACAACCAAGAGAAAGAGATTATTCATATGTAGGAAGTTTTTATGCATTTGCCATTTGGATTGGAGTTGGTGCCGCTGGTATCGGTGAAAAAATATCAGAATACTTTAAGGAAAAAGAATTAGGTAATCGAATCATTATTGGTTCAATATTATTGCAAATTCTGTTTATCCCAGGCGTCATGTTAAAAGCAAATTATCATTCACATGATCGTTCTGGGAATTATGTTGCCTGGGACTATAGTTATAATATATTGCAATCTGTTGGACCTAATGGAATCATATTTACCAACGGTGATAATGATACATTTCCATTATGGTATTTACAAGAAGTGGAAAAAGTCCGAACTGATGTAGCTGTAGTTAATCTGAGCTTATTAAATACACCTTGGTATATTAAACAAATGAGAGATTCTCGACCTGATGAAACAAAATTTATTCGCATGAGTGATAGTCAAATTGATGCATTAACAGCGAATTTAATGCGTTGGGAAACACAAAAAATAAAAGTGCCTGTATATAATGATCCTGAAAATAAAGATGGATATATCGAATGGACGGTTAAGCCAACATTTGCGGGTCAAGCATTGCGTGTTCAAGATATGATGATTTTAAGAATTATCAATGATGCACGATGGAATGTTCCTATTTATTTTGCCGTAACAGTATCTAACACAAACCGTATAGGGCTTGATAAATATATTGATATGCAAGGGCTTACTTTCCAACTAAAGAGTCATAAGACGAATCCTATTGATTTAGATAAAATGACAAATAATTTGTTAACAGATATCGGTGATTTGACTTGGTCAGATGAATTTGTAGCTGCAGATTTTAATAAAACTGAAGATTTAGACTATTTGAATTGGTCTCGAGATTATCAACAAGGATATATGTTTAGAAATTTAGGAAATGAATCTGTGTATTTTAATCCCCAAATTATACGACTTCTCCAAAATTATAGAAGCGCATATATGCAACTTGCTGTTACACATTACATGGAATATCAAACAGAGAAAAGACGTAAATCTCCTAATTCAGAAAAATTGGAATTGCATAAAAAAAATACGCTTGATGTTTTAGCAAAAATGCGTGAAAATATTCCAGAAAATACCATTCCTGTTTCTTCTAGCGGATTATATTACCAAGTAGGACGAATGTATGGCGAAATGGGTGAAAAAGGAGAACTAAAGGCTATTTTAGATGATTTAATTTTACGCCAAGGATTACCTCCAAGAGAACGCGTGGAGTATGGAAATGTCTATATTCGTGAATTGGATGATGCAGAAACAGCTATCCATATTTTTGAAACATTGCATGCTGAATTTGGCCAGATTGAAGCGATGGTTCGCCTAGAAGGTTATGGAAGAAAAACGGCAACCAAAAAGCAATGGTCCCAATGGCAAAAAAGTTATCCTGACATTATATCTTCCCTTGTTTATGCTTATAAAAATACAGGGCAAGATGACAATGCTAAAATGATATTGAATGATTGGATTCAAAAATACCCTCAAGATAAAGCAGCGCAACAAATGCTTGAAAGTATAGGCACAGAAGGATAATTCCTTCCAAAGCAGGTAAACACATGCCTGACCATTACCCATTTATAAGTGTCATTATTCCACATTGGAACGGTATTGATATTTTATCAGAATGTTTAGATAGCTTAAAAGCATCAACCTATCCATCATTCGAAATAATTGTTTCTGATAATGCATCTTCAGATGGATCTCAAGATTGGATTAAGTCCCATCATTCTGATATTGTTCTTCTTGAAAATGATGCTAATTATGGATATGCGGGTGGATGTAATTTGGGAGCTCAAATTGCAAAAGGGCCCATTTTAGTTTTTCTAAATAACGATACAATTCAAGATCCAGATTGGCTAACTCATCTTGTACAGCCATTAATTTCGGATGAATCGACTGTTGCAGTTCAACCGAAAATATTGAATTATTACCAACGTGATTTATTCGATTATGCAGGAGGGTCTGGTGGTTTTATGGATGTATTAGGATTCCCATTTGCTCGGGGTCGTATATTCTTAGATCAAGAAAAAGATTTAGGACAATATAATGATTCTCGAAAAATCTTTTGGGCATCAGGGACTGCGATTTGTGTTCGTAAAGATGCGTTTAATCAAGCAGGTAATTTCGAAGAATCTTTTTTCGCACATATGGAAGAGATAGATTTATGTTGGAAATTTCACTTAATGGGAAAACACGTCTATATTGAACCCAAGTCAGTCGTATATCATAAAAATGCTGTTTCACTTCCTATGCAATCCCACAGAAAATACTATTTAAATCATCGTAATTCTTTATTGATGATATTAGGAAATTATTCACTCCCATTATCTTTATATTTTTTCACATTGCGGTTTGTTTTAGAGTGGGTTGCCTTTTTCTATGCAATCGTCAAATTAGATTTTAACCATATGACAGCAATAATTAGATCATTAGGTTGGATTCTCTTTCATCCTCATGTTATCATAAAAAAACGAAAGAATATTGGTCAATTAAGAAAAAGAAAAGATAAACAATTATTAACTCATTTGTATAAGGGAAGTATCGTTTTATCACATTACCTATCTCGTAAAAAGAAGTTTAATGAATTATCTCAAGTGTCACATTCTTGATTTATTTTCCTAGTTGAGTAAACACACCCACAGCTAACTCCGCCCATATAAATAGAAAAATGAAAAGAAACGTAATGACGATAAAAATTCGTTTATTTGGGTTTACCTTTCTTAATGTTACAACTATGAGGGAACCGGTTGTAAAGATCATCAACCCCATTAGAATAAAATCGAAATAACTCCAATTCACTTCATGTCTAAATTGCATCGCAATAAATGGGATTAGTAATACTAAAAAAGTCGCAAGAGCCATCCGTAGAAAAATAGATTCGGGCTTCATTGAATCACTTCTCTTTTTTCTACTCATCAAACTTAATACCTGAAATTTGATAAATCAATTTACTGTTATGAAATGTGATGACTGAAAAAGTAAAAATATCTATCATATTTTCTAAGCAGTTAGTGATTATATTTTTTAAATACATCTTTTGCGCCATTCGATATAAAAATAGTAGATATAATAAATGAAATGACGATAATTTTTTGAGAAACCACCTGAAACATTAAACCATATAAAGAATCTTTTCCATCTGGACCAAATTCCATAATAATTACATATGCGAATAAGGTTAATGCAAATAATATATATAGAATTGCATATTTGTTATCCCATTCGGTTGATTTAAAAATAGCTACAATATATAAGATAGAAACAATTAAATATGATCTAAATGCCCAATGAACAAAAAACATGTGGGCATCTAAATATAGATTCGATGGAGTTAGTGCAATTCCAGAAAATGCAATTCCTGTTGTAATTCCAATAACAGATGCGAAAATAGCTATTTTATGTATTTTTAAATTTTGCTTAAACAATATAGGTAAATAGAAATAAAACAAACATGTAAGAACTCCAATTATCAAAAGTCCATTGTTAAAGAAAAAACTCGCATAAAAATTGGGCTTACCACCCATCGTTAACGTCTGCCCTAAATCACTAAAATAATTTTGGCTAAAAACATATGAGCTTAATTCGGGATTTTGGTATGTGCCACCTGGATATATAAACATTGCAATAATATTAAAAAGTATAAATCCGATTGCTGCATATAATGGTAAATGAAATGCAAAATATTCAACTGCGGGTAATTTATTTTTAGACATATTTCATTTCTTAATTAAAGTGTAATCGATTATTTCGTGGGTTTGAGCATGGAACTGAAATCATTTATCTCTTGGAGCGTATTTAAGTCGATATCTAATAATTGGAATTCTAATTTCTAAAAATATACTAATCTAAATAAACTATACAGTCTTCCATCGCTCTAGCTTTGGAATACCTCGAGTCAGAACCCATGCCATAATGCCATTCATTCCATCTTTTTTCATTTCTTGAATACAATATTCCTGAAACTTTTCAGGTGTAACAATTTCTGGCGGACTAAGGAATTCCCCATTTTCATAACACATGGAGCAATACTTGTCATTGATGGATCCATCTGCATTTGAACCACCGCCTTTTTTATCCTTTTTCATAGGGTAGCCGCAGCTTTGACAAAACTTATTCATACTATTCTCCTCTACCTGGCATGTATAACAATAATGGTATACAATTTTGATTAATTTAAGAATGTTTAGATTTTCCAAGTCGCATTTTTATCTGACTCATTAATCCAGAAGATTGTTTTTGACTTGATTTATCTATAGTGTGTTCACTAGCATTATGATGGGTCTTAAATTCATTCAGTGCATTATTTAAATTTCCTTGTGCTTGAATAAGCTTCCAAAAAGAAACAAAATCACTTTCAATATTTTCAAGATCCATTAAAAACTTTTTAGGTTTATCTTTTAGGAATAACTCAATAATTCCATTGATTGTATTGCAATAATCCATTGCAACAGCCATTGGATCGCTATTTTTAAGAAGATTTAAGATGATACCTTTTTCTCTATATGCTTTCATGATTCCAGATGAGTAACGTTTTGTAAAACTTTTTGCAGTATCATAAATGTTTCGTTTTAAATGTACGTAAAAAGCATCCGTTCCATATATTTTATCAAGTCTTCCTAATAGCCAAGATAATCTATTATCTGCTTCTATATGGTTAAGGGGGTATTCTAATCGATCATCGCCTAATAATGCAGTTCGTGATTCATGCCCGCTTGTATAATTTGAAATATTATGACAGGCTTTAATAAATGTTGTTGAGCCACATCTCCCTGTATTTAAAACAAAAACATTCATTTATTTTTGATTGTTGATTGATATTTAGCTATCAGAGTGATATTGAATCGATAGCAGACTGGTAAATATCATGTTGATCAGGATCTAACTCTTTCATATCCAGTAATAATTCTTTTCGCCCGAGTTTAGCAAAAATATCCGCTATTGTTTCAGCTTGAACTTTCATGAAAAACATTGTGTAATTGTCCCTACCAAATTCCATATAAACTTGATCTAATCCATCAATCATATTTTGGAATTCAGTTATTGCCTCATCCATGAGCCCTTCTTGAAATAACTCCAGCCCAAAGTAAAAGGCTAATCGTGCTTTTCTTAACCCATTATTAGATGTTAAATCATCTACCAAGTTTGAGCGTGATGACCAACCTTTTTTTAGATTAGATGTTTGTCCACGAAATGAAATTTCACGAGATATTTCATAATGTTTTCCACCACCATGTAAATCATAAGTATCCATTTCACCCGCTAATATTAAATGAGAATAAAAAGCGAGAAAACTTGATAAAGGATCAAAAAGAACGGGGTCAAAATAGAGAGCATTTCCAGGGCTGTAGAAAAATTGTACTCCTTTATCAAAATATCGTTGATCACTTCCATTTGAAAATAATGCCTGACAAATATATGTTTTTTGTCCACTCTTAATGGATGAACCTTCAAAAATAAATTGTATATGGATGGGAATCTCTAAGTCGCTGAATTCTTCATTCCAAGGAGTGCTTGATATGAAACGGCGAATATCATCTTTCAATTGAAAAGTTTCTTGTTTTTCATCTCCGCGTAAAAGACGATCATCAAATGAAACATGAATATCTCCATATTGCCCAAATGTAATGGATAGAAAGGCTATGATGGAAAGAAATCTATTTATTGAAGAGTGATTCATTGATGCAAAGTTGCAAGTTTGAATTTTCTTCTACAAGATAATAATTATATATGTTCCTTTGAAAAAAAGATCTCACTCCAATTAATTCAATGAAACTAAAATCTAAAAACAGTTCAAAAATAAAGCCTTTGACCATTCTGAACGAATAGCATATAAAATTATCTATTTTTTAAAGTAATTTTGGCAGATGGCAAATGTAAAAGAATTATTTAATGGGGATGGGTGTAAAGAAAGTTTACCCCTACTTCAGGTTGCAGGAGAAATAGCTGAGTCTATTGGCATAGAGGCTTATGTTGTGGGTGGATTCGTTCGCGATCTCCTTATGGGAAAACCTCTTAATGATATTGATATCATGGTGGTTGGGGATGGGATTGATTTCGCTAAGCGTGTTTCAAAGGCATTGGGGATTCATAAAGTTGTTCCTTTCGAAAAATTTGGAACTGCTTTAATTCCGAGTAAGCCTATTCAAATAGAAATTGCATCCGCGCGAACCGAATCATATGACAATCATTCTCGCAAACCAAAAGATGTGATTTACACAGATTTAAAGGGTGACTTAGTCCGGAGAGATTTTACCATTAACGCAATGGCAGTAGATATTCGCCCGAGTCAATTTGGTGATTTATATGATCCGTTTGAAGGAATTCAAGATTTACATGCTAAGCGACTTATTACTCCTTTAGATCCAGATGAAACTTTTTCAGAAGATCCATTGAGAATGATGCGTGGAGCCTATTTTGCTTCTAAACTTTCGTTTGAAATAGATAATGAATGTTTGATTTCTATGAAAACGCAAGTAAATCGAATCGACATTGTTTCATGGGAACGAAAAACAACTGAATTGGAAAAAATATTAAAAACACCTATGCCATCTATTGGATTAAATATTTTACAGGAAACGGGATTAATGAAATATGTTTTTCCCGAAATTCATAATATGGCTGGGTTAGATCAAACATCCGAATGGCACCATAAGGATATTTTTACCCATACCATGCAAGTGGTTGATAATGCAGCTAAACTAACACATAAAATGGAAATACGATTTGCTGCATTGGTTCATGATATTGCAAAGCCCCATACTCGTAGAATTGACCCCGATAAAGGGTATACATTCCATGGACATAGTGAAGTAGGTGCACGTATATTGAAAAAAGTTGCTAAACGAATGAAATTGTCAAATGAATTGCGTGACTATTTGGTAACCTTAACATTACTTCATTTACGCCCAATTGCATTAGTAAAAGGGGAAGTGACCGATTCTGCAGTAAGGCGTGTTATGATAGCTGCAGGAGATGAGATAGACGATTTATTAACATTATGTCGAGCTGATATCACCACAAAAAATCCAAATAAGGTAAAACGGTACTTGAAAAATTTTGATATTGTTCAATCAAAAATGGCTAATGTAAATGAGCGTGATGCTATGCGAGCATTTCAATCGCCAGTCCGTGGAAAAGAAATCATGGATATATGCGGATTAACAGAAGGAAAAACAGTTGGATTAATTAAAAAAGCAATTGAAGAAGCTATTTTAGAAGGAGATATTGAAAATACGTATGAAGCAGCAAAACAATTCTTAATGGAAAACAAATCAAAATTTTTATAAATAAGATGGGAACCTTTTTTATTTCTACGGGTCTAATAACATCCGCCAAAATGAAATTGTTAAAATACTCAGCCACTTTAATTATAACTATTGTATGGGCTAGCAGTGGCTTTAGCCAACAATCATATAATTTAAATGAATGCATCCAAATTGCGTTAGAGAATAAAAAGACACTCCGATCAGCTCTATTAGATGTTCAATCTGCAGAAAAGGGTGTTGTCGGATCAAAAAGCGGTTATCTCCCCATGATAAATATGACTGCAAATAGTGGAAGAACTCAATTCCCTGAATTGAATTCAGTTACTTACGATTTTTCTGATTTTTCCTCGGATACAACACAACTCAATCATACGAATAATATGTCAGCAGGTTTTACTGTAAACCAGAATATATACAATGGCGGACGCACACGTAATACTATAGGACAAGCAAAGTCAAATTTGGATATTGCAACTTTAATCCAAAGACAAACAAAAATCCAAGTGATCCAAAATGTTGTAAAATCATATTATGGACTTCTTCAAGCTCAAGAATTATTAGATGTAGCCGAAAACAATTTAGAATTATCCAATCAACAAGTATCTCTTGTAAAACAACAATTCGAATTAGGAGCCGTTCGAAAAACAGACCTATTAAAAGCAGAAGTAGCAAAAGGACAAGGTCGAGTGGATGTTCTTAATCGCAAAACAGCATTGAATAATGCTAGGCGACAATTATTTAACCACATGGGTATGATGGATTTTGGACAAACTATAAATGCTATTGCTGATGAATGGTTAGGTAACATTGTACCAACATCATCAGAAGCATTACAATTATTAAAAACTAAAAACCCAAGTTTATTGATCCAAAATAAAAGAATTTATATAAACGAATTACAAATAAAATTAGCAAAAGGGTTACGATTACCCTTGGTAGGTGCTTCAATAAATTATTCTGCTATGGGTGAAGACAGTAAAACACTGATGGATTCATTTAAAGATGATTGGAAATTGGGAATGAATGTATCTTTATCTGTGCCAATATATTCTGGTAATAGTATTTCTATTCAGAAGCAACAAGCACAACTAGCTCTCCAAAAATCAAATAATAATTATATTACTTTATTAAATGATTTAAAAGTGCAGGTGGAACTCATTAGAAGTTCGCTCGAAAATTATTCAGAAATTATTCCAATCAATTTAGATGTGGTTGTGTCTGCGGAAGAAGATTTAAAATTAGCAAAAGAGAGATATAGCCTTGGTTCAGCATCTATTTTAGAAGTGTTGGATGCCCAAGTTTCATTGATCAGAACAAAGTCTACTTTAATTAATTCAATCCACGAGGCACGTATTCAAGAAATGAATTTGAAAGCTTTACTCGGTGTACTGGATTTAGAATACGAAAATGAATAAGCCTATGATAAAAAAACTAAAACAAAAGAAAATATGGATTCCGTTGGTATTAATAATTGGTATTATTGGATACTTTGTATCAAAAGGATCAAAGGACATATTAATACATGTTCAATACGAACCGATTCTTCGAAGAAATATTATCCATAAAGTGAATGCAAATGGTAAAATTCAACCTGAAGAAGAAGTTCAAATTACTTCAACAATTACCGGTTGGATTACAGACATTACTGTTGTAGAAGGGGATACAGTTGTTTCCGGTCAGCACCTAATAAGCATTGATGAAAAGCAATATAGGGCATCTTATAATCAAGCAGCATCTCAGGTTAAATCATCAGAAGCGAATCTAAAAAAGGTAAAAGCCCAGAAAGAAAGAACACAGACTCTTTTTTCACAAAAATTGATTTCCAAACAAGAAATTGAACAGGTAGAAGCATCTTATGAGTTAGCACTCAGTCAATTAGAACAATCAAAAGCAAGTCTCTTTTCTCGCGAGGATGAATTATCTAAAACGAGATTGTTGGCACCAAAATACGGTATTGTAACGAGCCTTACGAAAGAAGAAGGTGAAATGGCAGTGGGAGGTATGTTTAATCCAGGTGTGTTAATGACCATTGCCGATTTGAATCGAATGGAAGTACTGGTTGATGTGAATGAAAATGATGTTGTAACAATCCAAGTAGGAGATACTACAGAAATTGAAATTGATGCTTTTCCCGATACTCTATTTTATGGATATGTTAGTGAAATTGCACATACAGCCCAAACTCAAAACTTGGGTAGTCAAGAACAGGTGACCAATTTTAAAGTAAAAATAAAAATCTTATCACCACCTAAGGCAGTTAGACCGGGAATGAGTAGTACCGTTAATATTATTACAGAAAAGAGGAATAATTATATATCGATTCCTATTCAGTCTTTAACGGCGAGACCAAAAAATTATAAAAACATTAAAAAAGAAAAGTCTAAAAAAAGTAAAAAATGGGGTAATCGTGGACCCAAAAATGAGAATAAAGACAAATCATTCGGGAAAAAAGAAGAGCCTATTGAAGTCGTTTTCTTGTTATTAGATTCATTTGATGGACGCGATGCAAAAGAAGGTCAAAAATACGCATTTATTCAACCAGTACACGTTGGTGTAGATAGTGAAACACATTACGCTGTTGAGTCAGGAGTAGATGAAAATCAGCTCATTGTTACAGGGAGTTACAAAGCCATCAGTCGTGAATTGCAACATGGTTCATTGGTATCTATAGAAAATAAATCAAATCTTCATCCAACGAAATAATAGATATTGATTGTGTCTCTTATATCTTTAAAAGATATTTATAAAATATATAATGTGGGTGGAGAGGAAGTTCGCGCACTAGATGGAGTAGATTTAACCATTAAAGAAAATGAATATTTAGCCATTATGGGACCATCTGGTTCAGGCAAATCAACATTAATGAATATGGTCGGTTGTTTAGATACACCATCATCGGGTGATTATGAATTTGAAGGTGAAAAAGTTCATCAAATGGATGATAATCAACTGGCATCTATTCGTAATAGAAAAATCGGTTTTGTTTTTCAAATATTTAATTTATTACCAAAAGCAACAGCACAACATAATGTTGAAATTCCATTAGTTTATGCAAATATAAGGCGGGATGAACGTCTTGAAATGGCTTCAGAAGCTTTAACAAGTGTAGGATTAGCTGATCGTATGCACCATAAACCAAATGAATTGTCAGGAGGACAGCGTCAGAGGGTTGCGATTGCTCGTGCACTTGTAAACCGGCCTTCCCTTATTCTAGCAGATGAACCAACAGGGAATTTGGATTCAAAAAGCGGGCAAGAAATCATGGATATTTTTGACTCATTACATCAAAAAGGGAATACAATCGTATTAGTTACTCACGAAGATGATATTGCATCACATGCAAATCGAGTTATACGTCTTTTTGATGGAAAAATAGTGGAAGATGTAAATAAGTAAAATATATGCTTTCATTATTTTTTGAAAATTTACGCATTTCTATTTCATCTGTATTATCAAATAAAGCCCGGTCATTATTAACGGCATTAGGCGTTGTTATAGGAATATTAGCAGTTACATTAATGGGAACGCTTATATCTGGATTGGACAAATCTTTTGAAAAAAGTATGGAATTTTTAGGAAAAGATGTTCTTTATGTAAGGAAATTTCAATGGTTTGGTAATAAAGATTGGTGGGAAATCAGAAATCGTCCGAATATTCAAATAAAACACGCAGAAACCATTCGGAAAAAATCACAATACGCTAAATATGTTGCCCCTGTAGCAGAATGGTGGACTTCTGTTAAAAAAGGAGATGAAAATATTTCAGGAGTTCGTGTATCAGGAACAACGGAAGAATTTGCTATGATTACCATTGCCGAAGTGGATGAAGGTCGGTTTTTTTCAAGCGCTGAAAATCGATCTGGCGCAAGGGTTGCTATCATTGGAAAAGATATTTCTGAAACATTATTTGAAGGTAAAAATTCTCTTGGTGAACGTATACGGATAGGAAGTTATAATTTTAGGGTTATTGGCGAAATGGAGAAACAGGGAAAATTTTTAGGTATGTTCAGTTTGGATAACCAAGTTATTATTCCTATAGGAGCCCATCAACGGCTATTTTCTAGAAGAGGGTGGACTGGCATTAATGTTAAAGTAGATGAATCTGATTTGGATAATGCGACAGAAGAAATAACAGCCTTAATGCGACAGATTAGGCGTCTTCGCCCATCTGAAGAAGATAATTTTGCTATTAATCGTCAAGATCCATTTAAAGAGCAATATGCTATGATCAAATTAGCGATCGGAGGAACAGGACTGTTTATTACAATTTTATCTCTTGTGGTAGGTGGAATTGGAATTGCGAATATTATGTTTGTTTCTGTAAAGGAGCGGACAAAAGAAATAGGTACACGAAAAGCAATTGGCGCAACATCTAGAATGATCCTATTCCAATTTTTAATGGAATCTATGATTATTTGTTTATTTGGTGGTTTAATTGGTTTAGGGCTTGCATATGGTGGAAGTCTTGTCATCAATTCATTTTTTCCTTCAGAAATGCCATTAGGATTAGCTTTGTCAGCTTTAGGGTTATCTATGGTTGTTGGCATTATTTCAGGATTGGCCCCTTCGTATAAAGCAGCAAAATTAAATCCGATTGATGCGTTGAGGTATGAGTAAACATTGAAAAATAAATCACATTTTAAAAATACGTTTAAAGAAAGCTTTCGGATGGCCCTAGAAGCAATTCGGGATAATAAGCTAAGATCTTCTTTAACCTTGTTAGGAATCACCATTGGTGTTTTCTCTGTAATTGGCGTCATGACAGCAATTAATACCTTAGAATCATCCGTGCAGTCAGGGTTGAATATTTTTGGGACAAACACATTTTCTATTTCAAAATACCCTACAGTCCTCATAGGTGACGGACAACATTGGAAATATCGTAACCGCCCCAATATAACTTTTGATCAAGTCCAAGAATTGAAAAAGAGAGCAACATTACCAGAAATGATAACTGGCATGGATGGGAAACAAGGGTTAAAAGTAAAATATAAAGATAATCAAGCTTTAAAAGGTATTCAAGTAGCTGGAGGCGATGAAGGATCTATTGTTACTTATAATACATCCATAAATGATGGTCGAAATTTTACGGAAAATGATGTAGAACATTTACGAAAAGTTGCTGTTATTGGGATGGATGTGGTCACTCAACTTTTTCCATTTGAAGATCCTTTAGATAAAATGATAAAAATTGAAGGGATTAAGTTTAGAGTTATTGGTGTAACAAAACCTATGGGGCAGTCTTTTGGACAGAGCCAAGATAATTATGTTGTTATACCACTTACGACCTATTTAAATCATTTCGGGAGTAAACGTTCTTCATTGCAGGTAAATATTCAAGCCAAGTCAGATGCGTTAGTGAATCAAACGAAAGATGAAGTCATTGGATTACTTCGTGTTATTCGAGACTTAAGACCGCAAGATGAAAATAATTTTGAAATTTCATCCAATGAGGAGCTAATTGATGAATTATCAGTATTTTCTGACGGAATTAAAATTTTTGCATTTTCCGTAAGTGTAATTGCCCTGATTGTTGCAGGTATCGGAATTATGAATATTATGTTAGTCTCTGTTACAGAAAGAATAAAGGAAATCGGCATACGGAAAGCAATTGGCGCAACAAAAAAAGATATTCTATTACAATTCTTACTTGAAGCCATATTTTTAAGTGAATTTGGAGGAATTGCTGGAATTATTTTAGGCGTTTTTGGTGGAAATGCGGTTGCAAGTATATTTAATGTTCCTGCGGTTATTTCCATTGAGTGGGGATTATTTGGGCTATTAGTATGTTCAATCATTGGAATTGGATTTGGAATTTATCCTGCTTGGAAAGCGTCACAACTTGATCCAATTGAATCACTACGATTTGAGTAAAGATCCTATATTATTGTTTAATAAATTTTAATTGCATGATTAATTTCTATGCGATTCACAATCACTTTTTTAATCCATTTGGAAAGATATTAACACTATGAAATCACTCATTATAATTGGGGCATCCCTTATCACATTGGCACTTTTTTTATATTCGAAAGCCATGTATTCTATCTTAAAGGATAAATTATTATCTAAAAAAGACTTATTCATTTTAAGTATTGGATTTATGTCTGAAATAATTGCTGTTGCCTGTATGGGGGCAGTTTCTACCAAATCAATTTTTTCACCCCACTCACTATTAGGATATGCGGGTGCAATAATAATGCTTTTTGCAATTGCATGGGGCTGGAAAACATCGGGTACTGAAGAAAAATGGACTATATCAATGAAGCAATTAAACTTTTATCGATTTGTTTATGTATTTTGGGTGATTTCTTACATAACAGGTGTATATAGCGCTACGTTAAGATAGGGCTCAAAGATTGTTACCTTATCCCTTTTTTATAGGAGTTGCTTAAGGTAAATTTTTTTATCGTATTTATGGAAATATTAATCCAAATCAAAATACTGTATCAGAATACATTAGAAACTTTAAGTAAATGCTATTCTGATAAAGGGGTTTCTCAGTAGTGCCTTTCATGGTGCCATGGGACCACTTTCTCTCCAAAAACACATCTAGATCACTGCCTTCTTTGCTCGTTAGGATTATGTACGCATGACACCCACTCAACCGACTAAATATATCTTCGTTCTTGGTGGTGTAATGTCTGGACTTGGAAAAGGGATAGCAGCTTCATCTATTGGATATCTTTTAAAAAGTGCCGGGCTTCGAGTCACAATTTTAAAACTAGATCCATATTTGAACGTGGATCCAGGTACAATGAACCCATATCAACACGGGGAAGTATTTGTATTAGATGATGGGTCCGAAACGGATTTAGACTTAGGGCATTATGAGCGATTTATTGATGTAAATATGACAAAAAATAATAATGCGACAGCAGGTCAGATTTATAGTACAGTTTTAGATCGTGAGAGAAAAGGAGAATATCTTGGAGAAACAGTTCAGGTTATTCCACACGTAACAAATGAAATTTTACATCGTATTAAAGCTGTTAATAAACCTAAGAAGTATGACATAGTTATATGTGAAGTAGGTGGTACTGTTGGAGATATTGAGAGTCTTCCATTCATGGAGTCCATTCGGCAATTATCTTTAGAATCTGGATATCATAATCACATTTTGGTTCATGTAACCCTTTTACCTTTTGTAAAAGCAAGTGGAGAATTAAAGTCTAAACCAACTCAACATTCTGTCATGAAATTGCGAGAAATTGGATTATCACCGGATATTATATTATGTCGATCAGAACATTCAGTTGAAAAATCTGTACGAAATAAAATAGCTCTATTTTGTAATGTACGGCCAGAACATGTCATAGAAGCACGGGATGTAGAAAGTATTTATGAAGTACCTTTAGTTCTAAATGAACAAGGGATTGGAAAAATTATTAACGATAGACTTCAATTAGAAAAAAATACACAAGTTAGTCAATTAAAAGATTTTATCTATCATTATAAAAACCCATCTCATGAAGTGACGATTGCCATGTGCGGAAAATATACCGAATTATGGGATGCATATAAAAGTGTAACTGAATCCTTTATTCATGCTGGTGTAGAAAATGATGCTCGCGTCAATCTAAAATGGGTTCAGACTGATAAAATTACAGATATCGAAAGTGCCGCTAAATCTTTTAAAAATTTGGATGGTATTTTACTCCTACCTGGATTTGGTTCTCGTGGCTCAGAGGGGAAAATATTAGCATCAAAATTTGCGAGAGAAAATAATGTGCCATTTTTAGGTATTTGCCTTGGTTTGCAATGTGCTGTTATTGATTTTGCACGACATGTGTGTGGCCTGAAAGGTGCCAATTCAACTGAATTTAATAAAAAGACTAAATATCCTGTCATTGATTTAATGGAATCGCAGAGAGCCATAAAAGTTAAAGGTGGAACAATGCGTTTGGGGGCATACGATTGTCATATAAAAACAGGAACAAAAACGTTTGCTGCTTATCGATCGAAAAAAATATCTGAGCGTCATCGTCATCGTTACGAATTCAATAACCGGTTTCGAAATCGGTTAGAAAAAGGTGGATTGGTAATTTCTGGCGTAAATGAATCTTTGGGCGTTGTAGAAACAATTGAAATACCAAATCATCCTTGGTTTGTTGCAGGGCAGTTTCATCCAGAGTTAAAAAGTCGTGTAAATCACGCACATCCTTTATTTCGGAATTTTATTGGCGCTACCGTAAAATTCAACCATTCTAATTAAGCTATTGATAAAGAACAGGTAATTTTTTTACCTGCAATTAAATGAATCACCCTTCAGAAAAAATAAAAATGATTATTTCAGACGTGGACGGCGTCTGGACGGACGGATCCATATTCCTAAATGGAAGTGGAGAAGAGTTTAAAAAATTCTCCGTTTTGGATGGCGCCGGTATTGCAGTAGCCCGAATGGCGGGTTTAAAAATAGCCCTTATATCAGGCAGATATTCTAAAGCTACAGAAGCACGTGCAAACGAATTGAAAATTGAAGATGTGTATAATGGAACATTAAATAAATTAATACCTTATAACGAGTTGAAAGAAAAATTTAATCTACATGATGATGAAATTGCATTTATTGGAGATGGTTTGATAGATATACCGGTTATGGAAAAAGTCGGCGCTCCTATCGCTGTATCTAATGCATATCCGTTAGTGAAAGAAATTGCCGTTTATGTGACTGAAACTGCTGGAGGAGAAGGGGCATTTCGTGAAGCAGTTGATTGGGTGTTAAAAGGTCAAAGGAGGTATGAAGCTGTATTAACATCGCTCCGAGCACATGTAGAATCATTGAATAATACGGAATCTGGTCAATGAAATTTGTCAGTTTAATATTATTATTTTTATGTGCATGTAGTACTCCAATTGAAATTGAAAATATTGAAACACGAGATGGTCGCCCAGATCAAGAAGGTTGGAATGTAACCATTTATATGACGAATGAAGGGAATATGACGGCTAAGATAAATTCTGGTCATCTTGAAAAATACCAAGAAAAAGAATTTGCTCTCTTGGATAGCGGCGTAGTGATTGATTTTTATGATAGTAATGAAAAACACATTTCCATTTTAAGAGCTCAAAGAGCAGAAGTAGATGAAAAATCAAATGATATGATTGCTATGGGGAGTGTGATAGCCCAATCAGATAGCGGAATGACATTATACACAAATACTTTAACTTGGAACTCTAAAAAGGAAATCATGTTTACACAAGATTCAATTATGCTTACAACTCAGCACCAAGATACGCTCTATGGTGTAGGTTTTGAATCAGATTCTGATTTGGAAAATTGGAAAATATTAAAACCCTCCGGTGTCACAAATAGAGAATTAAAGAAATGAAAAACCTTAAATCATTAAGCGCTAACAATTTATCCAAAAAATATGGAAATAAATTAGTTGTTCGTGATGTGGATATTTCTGTAAATAAGGGAGAAATTGTTGGACTTCTCGGTCCAAATGGAGCGGGAAAAACAACCACATTTTATATGATTACCGGCATGGTTAAACCCACATTTGGGAATATATTTCTTGATGATAAAAATATCACCGATGAACCAATGTATAAAAGAGCTCGCGCTGGGGTCGGCTATTTAGCACAGGAGCCCTCCATCTTTGGGAAATTATCGGTGGAAGATAATCTGAAATTGGTTCTAGAGATGCGTAATGATTTATCGACCAGTGAACAGAGTGATAAAATGGAAACATTGTTAGATGAATTATCCATTTCTCATTTAAGAAAATCAAAAGGTAGCACTCTGTCTGGTGGAGAGAGAAGACGTGTTGAAATAAGTAGAGCTTTAGCTATGGACCCAGATTTTATTCTTTTAGATGAGCCATTTGCGGGCGTAGATCCTATTGCGGTAGAAGATATTCAATCTATTGTTCGGTCGCTAAAAGAAAAAAATATTGGTGTTTTAATTACAGACCATAATGTGAGAGAAACATTATCTATCACAGATCGATCTTATCTATTATTTGAAGGGCAGGTCCTAAAGACTGGCACATCAGAATCATTAGCCAACGATGAAGAAGCAAGGCGCCTTTATCTTGGAGAAAAATTCCGACTGGACTAATGGGCACTTCCCTCAGGCAAGTATTATCTCAAAAGCAAAAGCTTTCACCAACCCAGGTGCTTCAAGCTAAATTGCTTCAGTTAAATTCCATAAATCTTGAACAAGCTATCATGGATGAATTGGAAATAAATCCACTTCTAGAGCAAATTGAGACTGACCCAAATGAACAAGATATTTCAGAAGAACTATCACCACTGGATTCTTTAGACCTAGATCCCAAAGAAGTGTATGAAGATGATTTCTCTTATAATAAACAAGAAGAAAAGGCATTTAGTCCCATGCCTGACAAACATAGTTTTTTAGATGACATCATCGGTCAACTAGCCGATTCTGGATTATCAGAATTCGACAAAGAAATTGCAGAAGAAATCATCTGGAATGTAAATGATCGGGGATATTTAGATACGGACCTTATTCTTATTGCAGACCGATTTGGAAAAACAGATGAAGAAATTGAAGGCATTTTGAATATAGTCCAACGGCTTGAACCAAAAGGGTTAGGTTCAAGAAATATCCAAGAATGTTTATTAATACAATTGGAAGATGAAGAAGAATCTGTTTCGTGGAAAATAGTCCGATATATGTTCGAAGATTTCATGCATAAACGGTACGAAAAAATTCAGAAGAAATTGAAATGTACGGCTGAAGCCCTTCACGGAGCGATTGAACATATTTCCCATTTAAACCCACGTCCCGGGGAAGGATTACAAGATCGATATCAAGTTGTTATCCCAGATCTCATTGTTAGAGAAGAAAACGATGGCTGGAGAATTACAACTAATGATGGAGGCGTTCCTGAAGTTCGTGTCAATCAAACCTATGCCGGCACATTAGATCAAAAATCCATTTCTGCCGAAACAAAAAAATTCATGAAAGAAAAAATGGATTCTGCAACATGGTTTGTGGATGCCATTAATCAAAGACGTCGAACAATGCTTAATGTGATGAAAACAATTATCGAGAAACAACCCGAATTTTTTAGTGGAAATGTAGATTTTCTAAGGCCAATGGTTTTGCAGGACATTGGCGATGTGATTAAGATGGATATATCCACCATTAGTCGTTCAACTCGCAGTAAATTTGTGGATACTCCATACGGTGTTTTTGAATTGAAACATTTCTTTTCGGATGCCGTAGAGTTAGATGATGGACGTATTATTTCCAATTTTGTGATTAAAAAAGCATTAGAAAAAATCATATTGGCAGAAGATAAACATTCACCATTAAGTGACGACGAACTAGGAAAACAATTAAATAAAGCAGGATATAAAATGGCTAGAAGAACTGTGGCAAAATATCGCGACCAATTAGGATATCCTGTAGCACGATTAAGAAAAGAATTTTAAGGAGTTAAAAATGGCATATCGAAGAATCATAGTCGGGGACAGTGAAATTAGAGTCCCTGAAAAATTGTTAACCATGGGAGTAATCCCCATGATTTTAATCATTTTATTTGGATGGCTATCCACCGGAGTTTATAAGGTGGGGCCGGATGAAGTAGGTGTTGTTAGAACATTTGGGGAATTTACCCGTGTGGCACAACCGGGGTTGAATTATCATTTCCCCTATCCCATTGAATCGGTGGATACACCAAAAGTCACAGAAGTAAAACGGATCGAAATTGGTTTCCGTTCACTTGGGAATGGCCAATATCGCTCGGTGAACCAAGAAAGTTTGATGCTCACGGGAGATGAAAATATTGTGGATGCTGAAATGATTGTTCAATATAAAATCAAATCACCGGAAGCGTATTTATTTAATATTGTTAAACCAACTATGACAGTCAGAGAAGCATCCGAAGCAAGCCTTCGGACAGTTGTTGGACGTCATAATATAGATGAGTCTCTTACAAGTGGAAAACTTCAGATTCAAGAAGAAACAAAAGAATTACTGCAAGAAATCCTGGATAAATATGAGTCGGGAATCCAAGTGGTTGCAGTGCAATTACAAGATGTTTCTCCACCAGAGCAAGTTATTGGTGCGTTTAAAGATGTGGCATCTGCAAAAGAAGATAAAAATCGTATGATTAATCAAGCAGAAGGGTATCGAAATGATTTAATCCCAAAAGCTCGTGGTGAAGCTGAAGCGAATATTCGGGATGCTGAAGGATTTAAAGAAGCACGCATTAAACGGGCAGAAGGAGATGTGGCAAAATTCAAATCCATGTTGAAAGAATATAGAAAAGCAAAAAGTATTACAAAAAAACGACTCTATTTAGAAACAATGGAAGAAATATTACCTGGGATCGATAAAGTGATTGTACCCGATGGCGATAATGGAAATGTACTTAACCTATTAAACCTTAACCCAATGAAAGAGAAGAAATAATGAAAAAATATATATTACTATTCATCGTTGCCTTAGGAATACTTTTTACATTTTCTACTGTTTTTATGGTGGATGAAACAGAACAAGTTGTCATTCTACAATTTGGTAAACCTGTAAGAACAATTACGGAGCCTGGTCTTAATTTTAAATTACCAGCTCCTTTTCAAACGGCATCAAGTTTTGATAATCGATTATTAGAATATGATGTTCCACCTGAAGAAATATTAAGTAAAGATAAAAAATCGCTTATTGTAGATAATTATGTTCGATTTAGAATTATAAATCCTTTACTATTCCTTCAAACTGTTCAATCAGTTCCTATTGCGGTTACTCGGTTGGATGATATTGTGTATTCTAAGTTACGTCAAGAATTAGGGACACATGAAATGGCAGAAATCATTACAGAAAACCGAGACATGATTATGGAAAAAGTCACCCTTGATAGTGATGAAGCCACCAATCCTTATGGAATTCAAGTGGTGGATGTGCGTATTAAACGTGTTGATTTACCTCAAGAAAATGAAAAATCAATTTATGCTCGAATGGAAGCAGAAAGAATGCGTCAAGCCAATAAGTTTCGATCAGAAGGTGAAGAAGAGGCTCAAAAAATACGAGCATCCACCGATAGAGATAAAGTCGTGATTTTGGCTGATGCATATAAAACATCACAAGAAATCCGAGGGGAAGGAGAGGCAAAAGCATTAGAAATTTATGCTTCAGCATTTTCTAAAGATCCGGATTTTTATGAATTTGTTAGAACATTAGAAACGTATGAAAAAATAATAGATAATAAAACGACATTAGTTCTTCCATCTGATTCAAAATTATTCAAAACATTAATGGATTAATAAATGCCCAGCCACTTTTTACATATTACTGATTATTCTAAAGATGAATTATGGAATATGCTCCACTTAGCGAAGGAGATTAAAACAAAGTTCAAGAACAGAGATGAATACAAACCTTTCAAAGATCAATCTTTAGCCATGATTTTTGCAAAACCATCTGCTAGAACACGGATATCTTTTGAAACAGGGTTTACTTGGATGGGTGGACATGCATTATATCTTGGTCCAAATGATATTGGGATTGGGAAAAGAGAAGCTGTGAAAGATATAGCTAGGGTTGTGTCCCGCTATAATGACTTGATTATGGCTCGTTTATTTTCTCATGACCATATGATTGAATTAGCAAAATACTCAGATTCACCCGTTGTGAATGGTTTGACTGACTATAATCATCCATGTCAAATAATGGCAGATGCACTTACAATTTGGGAACATCGAGGACATTTAGATGAATTAAAAGTAACATATATGGGTGACGGAAATAACATTGTTCATTCATGGTTGCAATTAGCCAGCAAACTTCCAATGCATTTTGTCTGTTGTGGGCCGGAAGGGTTTGAACCCGATGCAAAAACAGTTGAATTGGTTGAAAATTCTGGTATATCTACTTTTGAAATATCACACAACCCTGCATCTGCCGTCGATGGGACAGATGTCATTTATACTGATGTTTGGGCATCCATGGGGCAAAAAGAAGAAGCAGAAGAAAGAGAAAAAATATTTGCAGCTTACCAAGTGAATGAAACTTTAATGCGTCAAACAGGTAAAGATACATTATTCATGCATTGTTTGCCGGCAGAACGAGGACGAGAAGTGACGGATGAAGTAATGGAAGCTTCTTATTCTATTGTATTCGATGAAGCTGAAAACCGGATGCATGCACAAAATGCAATAATGGTGTCACTGACTCATTAAGATTACTTTGTAACGTCCCAATGGATATCCATTGTATGATATTGTGGTTTTGTGCCATAAAGGACAGGAACAACCAATTTAAATGAAGATATTTGTTCAGGCTCAAGAGCTGTATCAGCTACAACACCTGTTTCATATTTGAATTTTGATCCTTTAACAAAAGTAGAATCCGTACCTGCTGAAGACGTTGTTTGCGTCCAAAGATGTGAAATAACTCTTACAAAATCTGCTCTTACATTTCCTGTATTTTTAACTTTGCCTTCAAAGATATATTTATTTGGATAAATATTTACTATGGGTTCTTGAATGAATTCTACATTAGGTGCTGGTTTTTCCAATTCATCCATTTTAATAACCATCTCTTTTTTAAGAACCAATCTACCAATTTGGGTGTCGAGTGTAAGGGATGAATCTGATTCAGATAAAATATGTCCCATAACTACAGTCCCATTTTGCAATTCAATACGATGTTTATAGTCTGGAATTTGAATTAGGTTTAAAATATCTTCATTGATATTTGGCATTGTTTGTTTTTTTTCAAAAGCAGTTACAACACTTTTTAATGAATCTATTTGATCCTGCATTGCTTCTAAATTCATTTTATATTCATAAAACATGTTACCCATTGGAAGTTTTTCCGTACCCGGTTCTTTTCGAATAGGGGGAAGGAATTCGATGGAGTCAGGGTTCACAGTATTGATTGGATCATTTGGTTTTTCCAAATGGGCGAGTAAAGATGGTTTTGTTTTTATACCTTCAGATTCAATATCACTTAAAATTGGTTCTTCAATCATTGCAGAATCGGGTTCATCGATATCCATAATTGATAATGAAGTATCTAAAGATAATGTTAGTGTAGTAGAAAAATCATCACCTATTAGAGATATTTTTTCTTGTGTATTCCCTAACGTTTTATGAAATGCCGTAATAGTATATTCACCTGGCTTTATTTTTTTAAATTTAAAATCACCCTTTTTCCCTGTTTTGCTATCTTTAATTTCTTCGCCACTTTCATCTAATAATTGTACAACAACTTTTTTAACAGGATTACTTTCTGAATCGACTACAGTACCAGTGATTGTAACCTTTTTTTCCTTTGCAAAAAGAAATGCGATTCCCAATAATAGTGTGAAACAGATACGTAATTTATTCATGAGCCCTCCGGGAAAATTGGGCTTGATAGGCGTAATGTCTAACCTCATTAGCATATTTATCTTCCTGACCTAGAGCAAAAATCATATCTAATATATTTTCATATAAATCATAATTATTTTTGTCTTTTAAGGCGGGCAAAATCATAGGTATTACATTTGGGTCCCCAAAATTCGCCAAATTATTAACAGCCTTTTTACGAATTTTCAACGGATATTCTTTATTTGAAGCAATCTCAATTACAGCTTTTTTAACTTCAGGATCATTGAATTCACCCAATGCAGCGAGCATGGTATTGAGCAGGCTATAATATTCATTTTTCCCCATATTATAAGTTTCGAGTAGGGATAAGACTAAATTTTCTTCTTTTACACCCTTCATTGTATTTAGAGCAAATTCTCGCACTTCCAAATTGGTATTTGGGTCGCCTAATAGTTCTGCAAAAGCTCGTGCTACATCTTGCGGGTTTTTCTTCCCAAGAATTTCAACTGCTTGGTTTCTGATCCCAATATTTACTTTTGGGTTTTTTGCTATCTCTGTCAATACAGGAATAACTTGATGATCTCCCAGCGCACCCATCGTTTTGGTTAATAAATTTTCAGTACGAGCCATATTCGATTTAGCAACATGGTATAAGTCTAATAATGCAAGTATTTGATCTTTTGTTCGAACGCGGTTCAGGTTTTCAACTAATGCAATATGAATATCATTTGTTCTTTCTTCTAGTACATGCATGGCCTTTATCATGGATTCGCCAGCTTTAGGGTTTTCCTTGAATTCTGAAAGCATTGATATAGATTCTTTTAGTAAGGTGTAATCAACCGCGCTTGTTGTTGACACCATGTCTGAAATGGCATTTAAAGCAGTAGGGTGATGAGTGTTGGACAATGTTTTTCCAGCTTCGATGCGAAGGTCCATTTTTTCTGTTGGATCTTCATATATTTTTATGAGCGACATTAAAGCTTCATAATCACCATCTTGATATTCATTTCGTAATTTTTCAATGCTCGCAAGGAAAAATTCTTCATCTCCATTAGGTTTTTTCTTAAAGAATCCATTGATGGTTGCACATCCTTCAAAGAATAATAATCCTGCTATCATGAGCGGAATAATTCGTCTCATTTTATTCCCAATCTTTCATTTCAAATTTTTCTCCATCAAATACAGCATACCTTGGCGTTTTGAACCAATCCCCAAGGACAGCGAGTTTTCCATGTTTTATTTCAACCATTTCGCCTAAATGATAATGTCCAGAGACTATGTAATCAAAGCCGTTTTCAATTTTTAATTGTGCATAATTCATTAATTCTTTTCTTACTTTTTGTGTTAATGATTCACTAATATCATATTCCGGACCACTTTTGGATACCCAGCGCGCAATCTGAAATCCCACTGTAGGGTGAATCCACCTAAATAGACCGATAAACAATTTACTACGGATTATTTTCTTCAAAAACCGATACCCATAATCCCAAGATAATAATCCATCCCCATGGGTGATATAAAACTTTTTACCATTTTTTTCAAATTCAAAATCCCCAAAATGTGTATAAGTCATTAATTTTTCAGTCATAAAATCCATTATCCAATAATCATGATTCCCCACAAGGAAATGGATATCAATTCCTTTTTCCCTTAATGACCACACTTTTGCATATAGTTTAAAATATGTTTTAGGAATGACATCTGGATATTCGTAATAGAAATCAAATAAATCTCCAACGAAAAAAACTGTACCGCCGGTGGAAGCTATATGATCCAATAATCCATAGAGTTTTTCTCGCCTGTTTAACTCTTCATCGGTACGAGAAAGCATCAAATGAACATCGGAAATAAAATAGAGAGGACTTTGCATGATGAAAGAAATTACTCATCAGATATTATTTATGAAAAGATTATGTCTTATTGTTGAATTGTATTGAAATTTTAACTAATGTTAAGGAACCGGTGTCGCATTTATGCGTACTTATCATACAATGAAAATAAAAATTATACTTACTTTATTCCTTATTGGCCAATTTGCCTTTGGGCAATCATTCGGTCAAAATAAGGTACAATATCGCAATTTCGATTGGTCTTATATCCAATCGTCACATTTTGATATATATTTCTATGGTGAAGAACAAGATTTAGCTGAATTTACAGCAGATGTTGCTGAAGAAGCCTATGAACAAATTTCAATTCATTTGAGATGGAATTTAAAAAAACGTGTAACCATTCTTGTTTATAATTCACACAACGAATTTCAACAAACAAATGTTGTAGGTACCTATATGAGAGAAGGTATTGGGGGCGTTACTGAATTGTTTAAAAATAGGGTTATATTTCCATTTGAGGGCAACTATGAACAATTTAGGCATGTCATTCACCATGAGTTAGTTCATGCAATGATAAATGACATGGTATATGGTGGAAATATGCAAAGGATCATATCTAATAAGACAAAACTTCGTATTCCACTTTGGGTAAACGAAGGATTAGCCGAATTTTTATCGTCTAATTGGGAAACAAAAGCAGACATGACACTTCGCGATATTGCTATTCATGAGCGTATTCCAACCATTAATGATTTAAATTATTATATGGCCTATAAAGGTGGCCAATCTGTATGGCGATTTATAACATTAAAATATGGTCGTGAAAAAGTAGGTGAAATATTTAAAGCCATGAAGCAGACCCAAAGTGCAGAAAAAGGGTTTGAGAGAGCCATCGGTATGAAATGGGAAGATTTAACCACACAATGGCATAAATATTTAAAAAAGGAATATTGGCCCGATATTGCGGATAGAACGCCTTTGGAAGACATGGCGAAAAGTTTAACACACCATAAAAAAGATCATAACTATTATAATGTGTCCCCAGCCTTATCTCCTGATGGAAGCAAGGTTGCTGTTTTATCCGATCATAATGGCCATTTTAATATACGATTGTTGGATGCACTTTCTGGTGAAGAAATACGAACGATTGTAAAAGGAAGTCGGTCAGTTAATTTTGAAGAATTAAAATGGTTACATCCTGGAATTACATGGTCCCCTGATAGCCGAAAAATAGCATTTGCAGCAAAAGCTGGTCAAGGGGATGTCATTCATATAGTGGATGCAAATACAGGAAAAACCGAAAAAATTCCAATTAAACTGGATGGTGTATTTTCTGCTGCATGGAGCCCCATTGGTGACAAAATTGTATTTGTAGGCAACAAAGGGAATGCAAGTGATTTATATCTTCTAGATATTTCAGATAGGAGTTATTCGCAACTAACGAATGACCCTTTTTCAGATTCAAACCCATCGTGGAGTTTTGATGGGTCCAAAATTGCATTTGTTTCAGATAGAGGAACCTATGTGGATGGAAATTATAATGGAAGAATGTCTGACCACAATTATACGCAAAGTGATATCTATACAGTCGATATTCAAACAAATCAAATTAATCAAATAACTAATACACCGCATAAAGAAGATTATCCGGTTTGGGCAAACACGCAAAATAGTCTTTTTTATACTTCTGACGAAAAAGGTGTATGGAATTTATGGCGTAAAAATATGGATGAATTATCATCTACGGCATATCCAATTTCAAATGTATTAACAGGATTGCAGCAATTATCGCTTTCGCAAGATGATGAATTATTAATTTTTTCAGGATATGCAGGAACAGGATGGGATATTTACAGTTTATCGAAACCATTGGAATTAGAAGAAGTAACGGTACTTGAAACACAATTTATAAAAAGTCAATCTTCATCAACTGAATCCATTTCAGACTTACGAATGAATAAACGTAAAAAAATAGAAGATTCTGGCGGCGATTATTCTGGATGGATATTTGCACCACATTATGAAACGTATAATGTGTCCATCGCTGGAAATAATTCAAATGAAGAACCAATTTTAGCTATTGAAGATTCGCTTGTTGATGGTAAGCATATTCCGCATGTATATAAAACAAGGTTTACCTTAGATATGATTGCTGGAAATCTGAGTATTAGTAATGTTTTTGGTGCAACTGGGATGACTTATTTTTCTTTTAGTGATATATTGGGTGATCATCAACTTGCTTTCGGAACAGAAATGGTACTTACATTGGAAAATAGTGATTATATGTTTTATTACGGGTATTTAAAAAATAAAACGGATTATCATTTTTATGCTTCTCAGACAGCTAACTTTTTTTCAGTAGGCTATACAGCGATTGGAAGGTTGCGAAATTATGGTGCAACTGGTTTTATGTCTCACCCATTTAGTAGGTACCAACGATTTGATTTTGGTCTTTCATTGCAAAAGGTATCCTATTCTATTATGGAACAAGTTGTTGTAGATATGGGAGGCGGACAATATCAATACCAATATCAAACAGTATCAGAAGAAGGATTTTCTACAGTTATGCCATCTATGAGTTGGGTTTTTGATAATTCAACAATGGGATATACAGGCCCAATAGATGGTTTTCGTCAAAATGTAAGTTTAACTCTTAGTCCTGGTTGGGGATCTGATAAAATTCAGTTTCAAACATTAAAGTGGGATTCTCGAAAATACTTATTGTTTGGCCGAGATTATACTTTAGCTGGCCGGTTTTATTATGGAGGAAGTTTTGGCGAAAATGCGCAAAAGTTTTTTATGGGAGGCATTCCATATTTAATTGGGGGGCATGGTGAAACAAATGGTGAAGAGGATCTTGGCACTTGGCGTGAAGTCTTATTAGATACAACAAATCAATCATTACTTCATGATATTTATTTTACCGAATATGTATTTCCTGTACGTGGTGCAAGGTATGCTGAAAGATTTGGTAAAAATGCATTATTAATGAATTTTGAGATTCGTTTTCCATTTATTAATTATTTAGCCTTAGGATTCCCATTAAAAATGGTTTTTGGCAATATTCGTGGCCATGCTTTTCTAGATGTGGGAGCTGCATGGGATGATGCAAATGAATTTACTGATGTAACCTTATTAAAAAATAAGTATGGTCCATCCTCACCTGATACAATGAAACCTTGGGTAACCACATTTGGAGTAGGTACTAAAATAAATCTTGGTTATTTCTTATTCCGAATTGATGCAGCCTGGGATGTAAACCATAATAGTTATTCAAAACCTCAATGGTATTTTTCTCTCGGACCTGATTGGTAAACCTTGATTCCATTCTTTCTGTGGGGCAATTTCCCGTCCCTTCATGGCTAAAATAAAATCTAAAATCCATTACCTTTGCTCCGATTGCGGAGATGAATTCCCTAAGTGGCATGGCCAATGTCCATCTTGTAAAGAATGGGGAACATTATCTGAATTTAAAGTAACAGGAAAACGATCCTCATTAAGAAGTAAAACTCAAATTCAAAATTCAAGATCATTAACTGAAGTTTTAGCTGGAAATCCTGGAGAACGATTTAACACTGGGATGGGTGAAGTAGATCGCGTCTTGGGTGGTGGGCTGCTTTCCGGGTCTCTCATATTATTGGGGGGAAATCCAGGAGTAGGAAAATCAACCTTAGCATTACAGCTTGGAAATGGTAAATTAAATATTTTGTATGTCACCGCAGAAGAAAGTGAAGATCAAGTAGCTATTCGAGCAAGAAGGTTAGGGATACAATCTGATCAGTTACACTTGTCAGGTGAAAATGAAATTCATGCCATTGAATCTCATATTTCTTCAGTTAATCCTCAACTTGTTGTCGTGGATTCCATTCAAACTATTTATAATGAAGCGTTAGATTCCATTGCAGGCTCTGTTAGTCAAATTCGGGAATGTGGACAACAATTGTTATCTATTTCAAAACAAAAAAATGTTGCTATTTTAATTATAGGTCATGTTACAAAGGAAGGGACAATAGCAGGTCCGAAAATGTTAGAGCATATGGTTGATACTGTGTTGTATCTTGAAGGAGATGATAGGCACGATCATCGTATTTTAAGGTCTGTTAAAAATAGATTTGGCCCAACTCATGAAGTAGGCATTTTTCAAATGGAATCGGATGGTCTTTCAGAAGTAAGTAATCCATCAGAATTGTTTTTAGCAGAAAGAAGTGAAAATATTCCTGGGACGTCCATATTCCCATCGCTAGAAGGTACTCGCCCCATATTAGTCGAAGTTCAAGCTCTTGTATCGAATGCGAATTATGGAACACCACAACGGAATGTAAATGGTTTTGACTACAAACGGCTATCGATGTTATTAGCTGTACTTGAAAAAAGAATGAAAACTCCCATGGGTTCTAAAGATGTTTTTGTGAATTTAGTTGGAGGGCTACGAGTCGATGATCCTGCAGCAGATTTATCTATTCTTTGTTCTGTGGCTTCAAGTGCAAGAGATCAATCAATTCCAGATGGAATGATTATAATTGGTGAGGTTGGGCTCGCGGGTGAAATTCGATCTGTAGGGCAAATTGAAAAACGATTGCAAGAAGCAGCGGTGCTTGGGTTTACACATGCCATTATTCCAAATGGGAATTATAATAAAAAAACTAAAAAAATTAAAATGACTCTTCATCCAGTTA